>JBJKRZ010000209.1:0-2522 GCA_046704365.1 Acidimicrobiales bacterium
ACCCACTCGGCGGCGGCCCCTCGTCGGCCCCCGCCGACCAGCCGGTGCAGCTTCAGCCTTCCCCGCCGCCCGCCGGCTCGCTGGAGGGCTCGGCCGCCTGGGCGGCAGCCCCTTCGGCACCCGCCTCGAGCGCGCCCTCGGCGGCCTCGACAGCCGCCTCGGCTTCGGCCGCCACCCGCGAGGCCTGGCCGGCCACCACCACCGTCTCGGGGTCGAGGTCGGCAGAGACGCCGGGCGGGAGGGCGATGTCCGACACGCGCAGGGCGTCGCCCACCGTGAGCCCGGAGATGTCGAGCTCGAGGTGGGCGGGGATGTCGGCTGGACGGGCCCGGACGCTCAGGTTGAACATCTGCTGGTCCACCACCCCATCGGAGCGGTGCAGCTCCACGGCCTCGCCCACGAGCGTGATGGGCACGTCGGCGCGGGTCTCCACCGTCAGGTCGACGATCTGGAAGTCGACGTGCTGCAGGGTGCCCCGCACGGGATGGCGCTGGAGCTCGCGGGCCATGGTGGGGTAGCTGGTCCCCTGCACCTGCAGGGTGAGGACGGCGTTGAGCCCGGCAGGCGTGCTGAGCGCCGCCCGCAGCTCCCGGGCGCCCACGCTCACGGCAACGGGCTCGAGCCCGGTGCCGTAGACCACGGCCGGGATGCGGCCCTCGGTGCGCAGGCGGCGGGCGGGACGGCTCCCAGTGGGGCGGCCCGGCTCGGCCACCAAGGTGATGTCGGCCATAGAGCGGGGATTCTAGGCCAGGTTCTCCCCGCCGAAGATCTCGGACACCGAGGTGTCCTCGAACACCGCGTCGATGGCGTCGGCGATCAACTTGGCCACCGACAGCACCTCGAGCTTCCCGATCCGGCGGCCCTCGGACACCGGCAAGGTGTTGGTGATCACCACCCGCGACAGCGGCGACTTCTCCAGCCGCTCCAGGGCCGGGTCGGACAGGATCCCGTGGGTGGCCATGGCCCACGTCTCGGCCGCTCCCCGCTCCATGAGCAATTCGGCGGCGGCGGCAATGGTGCCGGCGGTGTCGATCATGTCGTCCACGAGCGCGCAGCGGCGGCCCTCGACCTCGCCCACGACGTCGAGGGCCTCAACCTCGTTGGCGGTCCCCCGGGGGCGGCGCTTGTGCACGAAGGCCAGGTCCGCCCCCAGGTGCTGGCTGAAGCGCTCGGCCACCTTCACCCGGCCGGCGTCGGGCGCCACCACCACCAGGTCGTCCTTGCCGTGGCGGGTCAGGTCGTCGACCAGCACGGGCATGGCCGTCAGGTGGTCGAAGGGGACGTCGAAGAAACCTTGGATCTGCCCCGAGTGGAGGTCCACGCTCACCACCCGGTCGGCGCCCGCCGCCTGCAGCATGTCGGCCACCAGCTTGGCCGTGATGGGCTCCCGTCCCGTGGCCTTGCGATCCTGGCGGGAGTAGCCGTAGTAGGGGCACACGGCGGTGATGCGCTTGGCCGACGCCCTCTTGGCGGCGTCGATCATGATGAGCTGCTCCATGAGCGAGTCGTTGACGGGCCCGCTGTGGGTCTGGACGATGAAGATGTCGCTGCCCCGCAAGGAACTGTCGTAGCGGCAGTGGATCTCGCCGTTGGCGAACTCGCGCAGGTTCGCCTCACCCAGCTCCACGCCCAGGTGGCTGGCGATCTCCTCGGCCAACATGGGGTGCGAGCGGCCGGAGACGAGGACGAGGCGGCGACGGGGGACGAGCTCCACTCGCGCCCACGCTACCCGAGCGGCCTGCCGGCGTCGGGGTGCGGCGCTACTCGGCGCCCTCGTCGGCGCCGAGGCGCGAGAAGGGCCCCACCGCCTGGCCGGGCCCGACCACGGCACCGGGGCCCAGCACCACGTAGGGACCCACCCGGGCGTGCTCGCCCACCTTGGCCTTCACCGCCGAAGAGGACGTGACGACGGCCCCCTCTCCCACTTCGGTGTCGACCAGGTGGCACTGGGGACCGATCTCGGCGCCGCGCTCCACCACGGTGTCGCCCTGGAGCAGCACCCCGGGCAGGAGCACCACGTCGGCGGCCAGCTGGACCGAGGTGTCGACGTAGGTGCGTTCGGGGTCCCACATGGTCACCCCCCGGCGCATCCAGCGTTCGTTGATGCGGTCCCGGAGCTCGGCCTCCGCCACGGCCAGCTGGGCGCGGTCGTTCACGCCCGCTGCTTCCATGGGGTCGGCCAGCGCCAGTGACTCCACCCCGTAGCCGGCGTCGTGGAGCACGGCATAGATGCCGGTGAGCGAATGCTCGCCGTTGCGGCCCAGGGGGCGCAGGCGCCGCAGGGCCGGAGCCAGCACCCCGTGCCGGAAGCAGTGGATGGTGGTGGCCACCTCGTCGATGTGGCGCTCGGCCTCGGTCACCTCGCCGTCCTCCACGACGGCCACCACGCTGTCGTCGCGCCCGCGCACCACCCGGTCGTAGCCCCTGGGGTCGTCGAGCCGAGCGGTGAGAAGGGTGGCGGCGGCATCGGTCACGCGGTGGTGGCGCACGAGGGCAGCCAGGGTGGGCGGGCGCACCAGGGG
>JBJKRZ010000210.1:0-10701 GCA_046704365.1 Acidimicrobiales bacterium
AGCGCCCAGCGCTGGCCGGCGGCGACCTCCCAGTCGACGCCGTCGAGGATGGGCTCGCCCTGGCGCACCACGGCCACCTGGCGCAGGCGCACCGCCGGTGCCTGGTCCTGTGGTGCCGGTTCCGCCGGTCCCCCCATCGCCGGGCTCAGCCGGCCAAACGCCGCAACAGGCGCCCGGCCAGGCCGCCTGCCGCCTGCTCCCATCGGCGCTCGCCCAGGACCCAGAACCACAGCTCCCGGCGGTAGGCACGCACATGGGCCCCGAAGTCACCCCACGCCATGCCGGCCGGCTCGAGGGCGGGCGCCCAGCTCCGCCACAGCAGCTCCCCCACGCCGAGCCCGTCGCCGAAGCGCTCCTGCCAGTCGGCGCCCCCCAGCACTTCCCGGCGGATCCGGGCGCCCAGCTCGGCCGGCTCGGCCGGGAGCTCGAGGCCGTCGACCGGCTCAGCGGTCACGGCACACGGGGGCCACGGTCGGTGCCGGCGTAGGCGGACAGGTGCTCGGCGAAGTCGATGAACAGAGGAGCGTAGGGGTCCAGCTTGCGCTGCAGCGAACGCTCCGCCACGCGCTTGTCCAGGCGGTCGAGGCGCTCGAGCGCCTCGGGGTCGTCGAGGTCGCGCACGTCCAGGCGGCAGCGGGCCTGTTCGAAGGCCTCCAGACCCGCCTGGGTGCGCACTAGCAGGCTGGACCACCCGGCCATGGACCCCACGCTCCCCACCGACAGGTCCGCCCCGCGCCCGAGGAAGTCGGCGCATTCGTCACAGCCCTTCAGGGCGGCGCCGTGGAAGTCCTTGACGGGCTCGTCCACGGCGACGCTCCCGTCGCGGTACTCGACGATCATCCGCCCGTGGATGACGTCGACCTTGGACACCCGGTCCAGGTCCACGCCCCGTTTGTCACGCAGCTCTCGAAGGGTGAGGGCCTCGTAGTCGAAGTTCTTCGTGCACAGCAGGGCGATGGTGAGCACCACGGCGTCCACCCGGTGGGCTCCCGTGGGCCAACGTCGCGACTGCATGGCCCGGATGCCCTGGATCTCACACGGCGTCCCCACTACGGCCAGGCGCGGCCTGGGCGGGAGGTCGTAGCGGCCGAGGTCCAGCTCGGCCAGCGCCATGGTCTGGTTGTAGTAGCTGCCGGCGGCAGCCGTGATCTCCTCGGCCGTGGTGGCCACGGTGGCGACACCCTTCCAGGGTTCGTCGGGGTCGTCGCTGGGCTTGGTGACGAGCGCCCCGTCGATGTCGCCGGCGGCCAGGGCGGCCAGGAGGATGGCGCTCACTACCCCCCCGTCCTGGGCGCCGCCGGGGCGGGCGCCGGCGCGCACGGCATAGCGCTCCAGCACTGCCCCGAGCCCATCGCCGGCAGGACCGCCCGTGATCTTCCAGTAGGGATCGGCGGCGTCGGGCTTCACGACCGGCGCCACGTCACCCTCGCCGGTGGGCGTGGACGGCGGCCACAGCGCCTCGTAGCGCAGGCCGCCGCGCGGGCAGAAGTCCCAGCACAACGAGCAACCCGTGCACATCTTGACGAGCTCGGGCAGCCCGCTGCGGCGCCCAACGCCGATGGAATTGGAGGGGCACACCGCCACACAGGTGCCGCACTGGATGCAGCGGTCGGCGAACACCACGCCGGCCTCGAGCTCCCAGAACCACGTCTTGCCCGGCGGCTCCTCCACACCGTTCATCTGGTCGCGGATGGCGAAGCCCTTCATCGAGTCGTCTCCTGCTCGGTCTCGCCCAGCGCCAGCCCCGCCAAGGTGGCCCGCAGCTCGTCGTTGGGGGTACGCCGCGCCCAGTTGTGGAACGTCTCGCCCGCCCTTCGCTCGTCGCGGTAGCGCTGCACGACGCGTAGCAGCGCCTCAGGGACGTCGTCCACGGGCCGGGCGTTCTCCACCCAGTCGATGAAGCCGGCGTCGGGCCCGAGCGAGCCGCCCAGGCCGATGTCGACGGCCTCCACGATGCGCTCACCCACGTGTGCCGTGTCGCCCCTGAAACCGATGTCGGCGACCTGCGGCTGGGCGCAGCTGGCCGGGCACCCCGAGAAGTGCATGCGGATGACGCCGGCGTCGTCGGCGCCGTCGCGGTGAGGACCCTCGCTCAGGGGAGAGCCCGTCAACGGGGAGCCGGCCAGGGGGGAGCCGGCCAGGGCGGCGTCGAGGCGGCGGGCCCAGGTGACGGCGCGCTCCTTGGTCTCCACCACGGCGAAGCGGCAGAACTCGCTGCCCGTGCACGCCACCACCCCGCGCTCGAAGGGCCCGGGGAACGGCGAGTACTTGGCCATCAGCGCTTCGGCGAGCAGGTCGTCGAGGCGCTCGTCGGGCACGCCGGTGAGCACGAAGTTCTGGTCGGTGCCCAGCCGCAGGGTCCCGTCCCCGTAGCACTCGGCCAGGCGGGCGGCCTCCACCAGGTCGATGCCGGTCATGCGCCCCACGGGTACCGAGCAGCCGACGTAGCTGAGCCCGGGCTGGCGCTGGCGGTGCACCCCCACGTGGTCGCCGCGGTAGCGGCGGGTGAGCTCCTCGCCGGCGGGGCGCAGGAGCAGGCGGGTACGGGCGGCCAGCTCCGCCCGGAACTCCTCGGGGCCCAGCTCCTGGACCAGGTAGCGCAGGCGGGCCATGCCCCGGTTCTCGCGGTTGCCGAGCTCGCCGAACACCTGGGCGACGGCCCGGGTGAGCTCGGCTGCTTCCTCGGGCGCCACGAAGACGTCGATGTCGGATCCCAGCCGCTCTCCGTCGCCCAGGCCGCCGCCCACGAGCACGTTGAATCCCACCTCGCCGCCCTCGGTCCGCGCCGGCCACAGTCCGACGTCCTGGATCTCGGCCTGGGCGCAGTCCTCGCGGCAGCCGGTGGCGCTCATCTTGAACTTGCGGGGCAGGTTGGCGTACTCGCGGTTGCCGGTGAAGAACTCGGTGATGGCCAGGGCCGCCGGCAGGGCGTCGAAGACCTCCTCGGCGTCCACGCCCGACACCGGGCAGCACAGGACGTTGCGGGCAGAGTCCCCGCACGCCTGGACGGTGGTGAGCCCCACCCGGGCGAAGCGCCTCCAGATACGCGGCACGTCGCCGATGCGCACCCAGTGGATCTGGATGTCCTGGCGGGTGGTGAGGTCGGCGTAGCGGTTGCCGAACACGGCGCTGTCGGTCGGGCCTTCGCCGAAGGCCTCGGCCACCACGCCGATCTCGCGGGCCTGGGCGGCGGTGAGACGGCCGCCGGGCACCTTGACCCGCAGCATGAAGGCGTCGCCGCCCTGGCGCTGGGGGTAGAGCCCCACCCACTTGAGTCGCTCCGTCTCGCCCTCCACGGCGGCGATGGCCTCGGGGCCCCGAGCGGCATAGGTGGCGATCACGTCGTCCGCTACCTGCAGGGGATGGCGATCGAGCTTCCAGCGCTCCACCTGGTTGAGCTCCCCCACCGTGCGGTAGGGGCGCACGAAGGCCATGGGCTGTTCGGGCCCGCGCAGCACCACGCCGTAGGGGCTGTCCCGGTCGAAAGGAGCCATCAGGAGCGAGCCATCAGGCGTGCAGCCCGCACTCGGTCTTGTCGCTCCCCGCCCACCGCCCGGCCCGGGGGTCCTCGCCGGGGGCCACCGGCCGCGTGGTGGGTGCACAGCCGATGGACAGGTACCCCCGCGCCACCAGGGGGTGGGCGGGCAGGCCGTGGTCGGCGGCGTAGCGGGCGACGTCGTGGTCGGTCCAGGTGGCCATGGGGTTCACCTTGACCAGTCCCCGCCGCTCGTCCCAGGACACCACCGGGGCGCCGGCCCTGGTGGGGGCGTCGTCGCGCTTGAGGCCCGTGAGCCAGGCGCCACGGCCCCTGAGCGCCCCGTCGAGGGGGGCCACCTTGCGCAGCTCGCAGCAGCGCTCGCTGCCGCACGGCCATGCCTCGGCCTCGGGACCGGGGCGCAGCACCTTCAGGTTGAGGTCGTAGCGGGCCCGCACCTGCTCGACGTAGGCCAGCGTCTCGGGGAAGTGGGAGCCGGTGTCCAAGAACAGCACCTCGATGGCCGGGTCGACGGCCACGGCCAGGTGCACCACCACGCAGTCCTGGAACGAGCAGGCCACCGACACGGCCCCCTCGAAGCGTGCGTGCGCCCAGGCGATGGCGGCCGTCGCCGGGGCCTTCTCCAGCTCGGCCGAGCGGGCGGCCAGTTCGTCCAGTTCCAGTGCCGTGGCGGCGACGCCGCGCATGGGCTCCTCCTCGAGGGTTCCGCCGGAGGACTTGTCCCCGGGCCGCAGGCCGGTACTATAGATGACTAATCAGATCAGTTTTTCTCCCTTTCGGTCTTCCCGGTGCTTCCCGGGCCGCCGGAGCCGTCGAGAGCTCGAAGCCCAGCCCATGGCCATGAGGACGACGCTCGGCCCGCTGTACCCGGTGGGGCTCGAGGTGCGAGGCCGACCCTGCCTGGTGGTGGGGGGCGGGGCCGTGGCGGCGCGCAAGGTGGGCTCCCTGCTCGCCTGCGGGGCCACGGTCACCATGGTGGCCCCCGAGGTGCACAAGGCGCTCTCGATCCTGTGGGAATCGGGCGCCATCGCCGCCATCGACGGTCCCCCCCTCGACGTGCAGGTGCGCCCTTACCGCCCCGGCGAGGCGGCCCACTACCGCCTGGCGTTCGCCGCCACCGGTGACGAGCAGGTGGACGCCATGGTCCACCACGACGCCGAGGAAGCCGGGGTGTGGGTCAACGCTGCGGATGACCCCGAGCACTGCAGCTTCGTCCTGCCCGCCCTGTGGCGCTCGGGGCCCGTGTCGGTGGCCGTGTCGTCGGGGGCCGAGAGCCCGGCGCTGGCGGCCTGGCTCCGCGACCGGGTGGCCGAGACCCAGGGGCCGGAGCTGGGCACCCTCGCCGAGCTGGTGGGCGAGGCCCGGCGCCGCCTCCTGGCCCAGGGCCGGCCCAGCACCGCCGTGGACTGGCGGGCGCTTCTGCAAGGGCCATTGCAGGACCTGGTGAAGGAGGGCCGCCTGGAGGAGGCCCGCCGCCTCCTCGACAGCGGCCTCGGGGGGCCGGACGAGAGCCGGGCCAGTCGGGAGGGCGCCAGTCGGGAGGGCGCCGGCCGGGAGGGCGCCAGCCGGGACGGGGGCGTTCGTGACTAGTGGCCCTGTCCCCCGGCCTCGTGCTCGGTGATAATTCCGCGATGACCGGCGCCGTTTCGGACGAGGAGCTGACCGAAGCCATCCTCCTGGCCAGCCGAGCCATGGTGGCCGTGGCCGTGCGGTCGCTCGCCGCCACCAACGAGGACGTCACGTTGCCGCAGTACCGCACCCTGGTCGTCCTGGCCTATGGCGGGCCCAAGCGCCTGGCCGACCTGGCAGCCAACCTCGAGGTGAGCCCCTCCACCGCCACGCGGATGTGCGACCGCCTGGTGCGCAAGGAGCTCATCACCCGCGAGCGCGACGCCATCGACCGCCGGGAGGTGAACCTCGGCGTCACCGACAAGGGGCGCCGCCTCATCCACGACGTCATGGAGCGACGGCGCCTCGAGGTCAGGCCCATGCTGCGCTCCATCCCCAACGAGGCCCGCAGCCAGCTGGCCTCGTCCCTGGACCTGCTCGTGCACGCCATGGGGGGGGAGCCCCCCGACATGCACTGGTCGCCCGGATGGCACGACGACAGCGCCGAGGGTGCCACCCAGGTCGCCCAGAGGCGGATCAGCTCAGCCAGCGGGTCCTGATCTCGCAGAACTCCCGGATGCCGTGGGCCGACAGCTCGCGCCCGTAGCCGGAGCGCTTGATGCCGCCGAAGGGGAGCTCGGGCGTGGACACCACCATGGCGTTCACGAACACCATGCCCGCCTCGATGCCTTCGAGGAACCGCTGCTGTTCTGCGGGATCGGTACTCCAGACGCTCGCTCCCAGTCCGAAGCCGGTGTCGTTGGCCAGGCGCAGCGCGTCCTCGGCGTCCCGGGCCCGGTACACCATGGCCACGGGCCCGAACACCTCCTCCTCGTGCACCCGCATGCGAGCGGTGGTGTCGGCCAGCACCGTGGGGGGGTAGTACCAGCCCGGCCCGTCGGGCACCTGGCCACCGCACAGCACCCGGGCGCCGCCCGCAACGGCGTCGGCAACCTGCTCGTGGAGGGCGCTGCGGCCCGATTCGAGAGCCAGGGGCCCCACGTCGGTGGCGGGCTCGAGAGGGTCGCCCACCACCAGCTTGGACATGGCCGACACGAAGTCGTCGAGGAACCGCTCGTACACATCGGCGTGGACCACGAAGCGTTTGGCGGCGATGCAGCTCTGGCCGTTGTTCTGCACGCGTGCCTCCACGCCGACGGCTACGGCGCGACCCAGGTCGGCTGAGGGCAGGACCACAAAGGCGTCGCTGCCGCCCAGCTCGAGCACCGACTTCTTGAGGGCCCGGCCGGCGGCGGCCGCCACGGAGCGCCCGGCGGCCTCCGAGCCGGTCAGTGTCACCGCCCGCACCCGGTCGTCGGCCACGAGCGACCCCACCCGCTCGGCGCCCACCAGCAGGCACTGGAAAGCCCCCTCGGGGAATCCCGAGCGCCGGAACAGGTCCTCGATGTACAGCGCCGTCTGCGGGACGTTGGAGGCGTGCTTGAGCAGCCCCACGTTCCCGGCCATGAGGGCCGGGGCGGCGAAGCGGATGACCTGCCACAGCGGGAAGTTCCAGGGCATGACGGCCAACACCGGCCCCATGGGCCGGTACACCGCCCGGCTGTCGGCGGCCCTGGTGGGGGCCGGCTCGTCGTCCAGCATGGACTCGGCGTGCTCGGCGAAGTAGCGCATGGCCGAGGCGCATTTGGCCACCTCGCCTCTGGCGGCGGCGAAGGTCTTGCCCATCTCGGTGGTGAGCATCCTGGCCACGACGGGAAGCTCGCCCTCGAGCAACTCGGCCGCACCGACCATGAGCCGGCGCCGCTCGGCGAAGGCGCTGTGGCGCCATAGGGAGGCCGCCCGGGCGGCCGACGCCAGGCGCGCCTCGACGACAGCGTCGTCGTAGGGCTCGAAGCTGGCCTCGGTCTGCCCGGTGGCGGGGTTCACGGTGGCGATGGCCATGGTCAGGTTCCTCCCCCTCTCTCCGGCTCCCGACACCCCCCGGCTGCCTCGGGCAGCTCCAGGCGCTCGCTGCGGGCAACGGCGGCGCTCATCCGTGCGACACTCGCACCGATGGACGAGCACCCGCCAGCCCACGACGCGCTGTCACGGGCGGCGACGCTGCTCGGGCAGGCACAAAGGGTGATGGTGCTGAGCGGTGCAGGCATCTCCACCGACTCGGGCATACCGGACTTCCGTGGTCCGAAGGGATTGTGGACGAAGGATCCCCAGGCCGAGCGCCGGGCCACCATCGAGGTGTACATGAGCGAGCCCGAGGTCCGCCGGGGAGCCTGGCGCAGCCACCTGGCCAACGCCGGACGATCGCCGGAGCCCAACGCCGGCCACTTGGCCGTGCTGGAGCTCGAACGACGGGGCGCCCTCGAGGTACTCGTGACCCAGAACGTGGACGGCCTGCACTTGGAAGCGGGCCACGACCCCGCCAAGGTGGTCGAGATCCACGGCACCACCCGCCAGGTGCGCTGCATGTCCTGCGACGCCCGCCAGCCCATGGAGAGGATCCTCGAGCGCGTGCGCGCCGGCGAGGAGGATCCCTCGTGCCGGGAGCGGCACCGGGGTGCCGAGTGCAGGGGGATCCTCAAGTCGGCCACCATCAGCTTCGGCCAGAGCCTCGTGCCCGAGGACCTGGCGCGCGCCGAACAGGGAGCGCTGCGCTGCGACTTGGCCCTGGCCGTGGGTACCACGCTGGCCGTGTACCCGGCCGCCGGGCTGGTCCCCCTGGCGCAGCGCGCCGGGGCGGCGGTGGTGATCGTGAACGGCGAGGACAGCGAGCTCGACGCCCTGGCCGACGTGGTGGTGCGGGGCAGCATCAGTCGGGTGCTGCCGGCCCTGGTGGAGCGCGCTTACCCGTCCTGAGGGCCCTGGTCGTCGTGGCTCTGGCGACGCCGCACCCAGCGCGGCTTCAAGGCGAACCACCAGATGCTGGCGGCCGTGCCCAGCAGGCCGGCGGCGGCCAACACGCGCTTGAACCCCCGGTGCTCAGCCATCGTGGTCAGACCCTACCCGCCTCCGCCCGCCGTCCGGCGCGCGCCAGGCAGCGCCCGAGCGAGCGCTCCGGGCCGCGCCCCGAGCAGTCCCGGGAAGCGACGGGCGGCGGCCTCAGGCCTTGAACTGCAGGTCGCCGTAGCGCGCCAGCAGCTCCTCGACCGTGCCGCGGGTCTTGGTGGCCCCCGTCATCCCGTAGATGGGGGCCATCACGCCGTGGGTGCCTGGCATGTGGCGCACCTGCTCCACGGAGGCACCCAGGTCCGACACGAAGCGCTCCGCCACACCGGGCTGGCAGTGGCGCAACGTGACGCAGATGTGGGCGGCGGGAGGGTCCTGCAGCCCGTTCAGGCTCCAGCCCCTGGCGCTCATCTGGTCCATGACGGCGTACACGTCGAGCGCATCGGAGCCGAAGGCGATCACCCACAGGGGGTCGCCCAGCACCTCGAGCTCGTCGATGGCCTCGATGCCGGCACGGATGGTGGCGGCCGTCTCCAGCAGCGCCTTGGTGGCGATCAGGTACCCCTCCTCTCCGAAGGCGAGCATGGCGGCCCACGCTTCGGCTCCCAAGGCGCCGGAGCGGCTGCCGGCGAAGGTGGGCGAGTAGTACAGGCCGCCCATCCAGGTGGCGTTGCGGTAGTACTGGTGCCGGCGCAGCTCGTTGGTGCGGTACAGCACCACCGATGTCCCCTTGGCGGCATAGCCGAACTTGTGCGTGTCCGCCGACATCGATGTGACGCCCGGGAGCCGGAAGTCGAAGGGGGGCACCGGGTATCCCAGGCGCTCGGCCCAGGGCAGGACGAAGCCGCCCAGGCAACAGTCGACGTGGCAGCCGATGCGCTTGCGCCGGGCCAGCTCGGACAGCTCCTCGACAGGATCGATGACGCCGTGGGGGAACCCGGGCGCCGAGGCCACGAGGGCCACGGTGTTCTTGGTGATGGCCTCCTCGGCAGCCGCCACGTCCGCCTTGAAGCCGGTGCCGAGCCGCACGGGCACCAGGCGCAGCCCGAAGTAGTGCGCCGCTTTGTCGAAAGCGGCGTGGGCGCTCACGGGGACCACCACCTCGGGGTCGCTGATGCCGCGCTCGGCCCGGCCCTGGTCCCGGTAGGTCCGCATGGCGAGCAGGATGCTCTCGGTGCCGCCCGAGGAGATGGTTCCGCACACGCTGGGCACGCCCTCGGGGCCGCCGCCCAGCAGGGCCGCCGTCATGGCCACCACCTCGGCTTCGTACTTGACGGCACTGGGCCACAGCTCGGGGTGCAAGGGGTTGGACTGCGAGTTGACGGCGTACACCTCGTTCAAGAAGTCGATGTGGTCCTGGCCCCCGTGGTACACGGCGCCCGAAGCGAAGCCCGAACGCCACTTGTGGTCCTCGCGCTCGGCCAGGGCGCGCATCTCGGCCAGGATCTCCGCCCGGGGGCGGCCGCGGTGAGGGAGCTGGGTGTAGGTCTCGTGGCTGTCGCGATAGGGCCGCAGCTCCGACTCCAGGGCGTCCACCACAGGGTCGAGGTCCGAGGGCTTCATGAGTGGTTCCTCCCTTGGTTGAGGCGACGGTGGATGGCCTTGGTGCGCTTGTACAACTGGACGAACTCGCCGTACAGCTCGTCGTAGGTGGGGCGGGTGGACGGATCAGGCTCGAAGGTGCGACGCACGTCGACGGCGGCGGCCATGTCCTCGACGGCGAGGGCTCCCGTCGCCAGCCAGGCGAGCAAACCGGCACCGCGCACGTTGGCCAGCACGGGGTCGGCCACCTGGCGGATGCGGCGCCCCGTCACGTCGGCGTGGATCTGGGCCCACACCTCGGAGTTGGCTCCACCGCCCACAAAGGCGAGCGACTCGAAGCGCCTGCCGATGAAGCGCTCCACGGCCTCGAGCAGCCACCTGCTGTTGAGGGCCACTCCCTCGTACACGGCCCGCACCATCTGTCGCCGCGTGGTGGCCAGCGACAGGTTGTGGAACCCGGCGCGGATGGTGTGGTCGTCCACGGGCGAGCGTTCGCCGTTGAGCCAGGGTGTGAAGAGCGTGCCCCCCGCCCCTGCCGGCACGGACTCGGCCACGGCGTCCAGGCGCCGATAGACGTCGGGCCCCGGCTCGCTCGGCCCCAGGCCGTCGTCACCCGACAACACGCTTTGCGCCAGAAAGGTGAGGCAGGCGCCCGCCGTCTCGTGCTCGTCGGCCACCAGGTAGCGGCCCGGCAGGGCCGAGGGGATGGACGCCACGTTGCGCAGCACGTCGGTCTTCTTGAACGGGACGTGGCAGGAGATCCACGACGAGGTGCCGATGTAGAGATGCCCGTCGAAGTCCGCCAGCGCCCCCGAGCCCACCGCCGCCGAGTGCACGTCGCCGGTGCCGCTCGACACCGGCAACCCGGGGGGCAGGCCCAGCTCCTTGGCGGCGGTCTCCGTGAGCGTGCCCACGATGGTGGCCGAGGGCACGAGGTCGGGCAGCTTGGCCCGATCCAGCCCGGCCCACTCGAGCAGCCTGGTGTCGTAACGGACGGCGTCGATGCGGCGGTTGTCGGTGACCCAGTGGGCCACGATGGAGTCGTAGGAGGCCACGGCCCGCCCCGTGAGCTGGCGCACCAGCCAGTCCACGGGCTCGAGGAAGACCTCGCTTTGGCGGTACAGCTCCGGCTCGTTCTCGCGGATCCACAG
>JBJKRZ010000211.1:0-8121 GCA_046704365.1 Acidimicrobiales bacterium
ATCGAGTTCGGTCCCAACACGACGACCTTCGTCATGCCCTCCGAGGTGTTCCCGGTGAACATGAGGACGACGGGCCACGGTACGGCGGCCGGTATCGGGAAGCTCGGTGCCTTCGTCGGCGTGTTCCTCGTCCCCCAGCTCCAGGACCACATCCAGCTCCGGGGGATGCTGCTGGTCGCCGCCGGCGCCGCAGTGCTCGGCTTCCTCCTCACGGCCGTGCTCCCCGAGCCCGCCGGGCAGAGCCTCGAAGTGGTCTCGGGCGAGGACGCCGACGTGGTCACACTGCCCACCATCGACACCATCCAGAGCCCGCCCATGCCCACGGTGGACCTCATCGCGGCTGGTGACCCCCAGCCTGCGCCTCAGTTCGGCTCGGCCACTCGCTGACGCGGCGACGTCAGGCCGAGCAGCGGTTCGGCCCGGCTTCGAGCAGCGCCAGGTCCTCGGGGCGGGCCGAGGTCCGCCCCATGTTGGCCCGGATGATCTCGGCATAGTTGGGCGGCCGTTCGGTGAGCCGGGCGAGGGCCCAGGCCACGAATGCCTCCTCGTCGAGCCCCAGCGCCGGCAACGAGGCACGCAGGGTCCCCAGGGGGACAGCCACGGGCTCCCCGGGAACCACGACCGAGGTGCTCGCGTAGTGGGCGGGGAAGACCAGCGCCTCGTCCGGGAGGCCAAGGACCCTGGCGTGCAGTGACCGATGCAGGTTTCGGGCGAACTCCTCGGCCCGTTCGGCCAGATCCGGTCTCCCCACGCCGTCGACGAAGAGGGTGTCGCCGGTGAGGACGGCTTCCTCTCCCACCACGAAGACGACCGAGCCCTGGGTGTGCCCCGGGGTGTGCAGGGCCGCCACCGAGAACTCGAGGCCGCCCGGCAGCACGAAGCGCTCGCCGTCGTCGAGCGGCAGGTGCTCGAAGTCGAAGGTGTCGAAGGGGCTCAGGTGGAGGCTGGCGCCCGTGCGCTCGGCCAGCTCCCTCGCACCCGAGATGTGGTCGGCGTGCAGGTGGGTGTCGAAGACCCGCGTGATGCGCCATCCGAGCTGCCCGGCCACCTGGCGGTAGAGCTCCACCTCCCGAGAGGGGTCGATGACGAAGGCCTCGTCGCCCGCCCCCACGAGATAGGACAGACAGCCCTTGCCCCGGCGGCGCACCTGGACGAGCAGGCCCCCGGCGAGCGGCCGGGAGGCGGCGTCGTACACCGACACCCAGGCGGCCATCCCGCCGGTCAGGTTGGCGGCCCGGTACCCGGCGCGCTCCAGGAACGTCGTCGCCTGGCTGGAGCGGTTGCCCGAGGCGCACACCACGACCACCTGGCGGTCGAGGGGTAGCTCCCCGTGGCGCGCCGCCAGCTCTCCCAAGGGGATGTTCAGCACCCCGGGGATGGCCCATGCCGCCACCTCCTCGGGCTCCCGCACGTCGAGGAGCAAGGGCTCCTCGTCGGTGCCGAGGACACCGGCGAGCTCCGTCGCCGACATCTGCGCCGGCCCTCCGGTCCTGTTCCCTCGAAGAATCCCCATGGATGACCCCCTTTCGGAGACGGCTGCTCTCCTGTGCCCGGGCTCGTTTGTGCCCGAGCTCGTTTGTACCTGGGTTCGTTGTACCCCGGAGGGTATCAGGAATACCCATGGGGGTATACTGGTTCATGACAGTGGAGGGTGGAGGTCCCGGACACGGGCACGGTCCGGCGCCAGGTCGAGGAGGATGCCCGTGCAGCTTCCCGAGGAAGTGAGCGACGAGGTCCGCAAGCGCCTGCGCCGGGTGGCAGGCCAGGTCCAGGGTGTGGAACGCATGCTCGAGGAGGGCCGGGACTGCAAGGAGGTCGTGGGCCAGATCTCGGCCGCCACCAAGGCCCTCGAGCAGGCCGGCTTCCGCCTCGTGGCCGCAGGGCTCACGTACTGCCTCGAGCATCCCGAGGAGGCTGAGGCGGACGGCTACGCCATCGACAACGTGCAGAAGATGTTCATGCGCCTCGCCTGACCGGCAAAGGCAGCGTGACGGGAGGACGACGTGGAAGCCATCGAGACGACGATCGACAAGACAATGGACGAGGCAGAGCAGGCGGTGCGCGGCGCCCTCGCCCAACAGGGCTTCGGGGTGCTCACCGAGATCGACGTGGCGGCCACCCTGAAGGCCAAGCTGGGGGTGGAGCGCTCCGGGCTGAAGATCCTCGGTGCCTGCAACCCGTTGCTGGCGCACTGGGCCATGGAGCTCGACCCCTCGGTCTCCCTCCTGCTTCCCTGCAACGTGGTACTCGAGGAGCTCGGTGAAAGCCGGACGCGGGTGGCCGTCGCCGATCCGCGAGAACTGCTCGGATCGTCTTCCGTCCCGCAAGCCGACGAGCTGCGCGAGCTGGCTGACGCCGCTGCGGAGTTCATGGAGAAGGCGGTCGCCGCCGTCGCCGCCGTCGCCGCCTGAGGAGCCGGCGGTGGACGCTGACAGCTCCCCGACGGGCGTTGGCGGGACCGCCGGCACCGGCGCCCAGGAACGAAGGGCGGTGGCCGAGGAGTGGGACCGCCGCTACGGCGCCGAGGAGCGCCTGTTCCGAGCTGATCCCGACGAGACTCTGGTCGAGCTGGCTCGTGCCCTGAAGGCCGGCACCGCTGTCGACCTCGGGGCCGGCGAGGGCCGCAATGCCTTGTGGCTGGCCGGCCAGGGTTGGCAGGTGACCGCCGTCGACGCCTCGGAAGTGGCACTGGGGCGCCTGGAGGCCTCGGCGGCCGGCCTGGGCCTCGAGACGGACGTGGTGGCAGGCGACCTCCACGACTTCCTGCGAGAGGCGGGCGAAACGGGCCGGTCCTTCGACCTCGTCGTCGTCGCCTTCGTACACCCGCCGGCGGCGGAGCGCGCCCGGCTTCTCGCCGCCGCAGCTGGAGCGCTCTCCCCGGGTGGTCATCTCTTCGTGGTCGCCCACCACCGGGACTCGCTCGGACAGGCCGGGCCTCCCGACCCCGAGCGGCTCTACACCGAGGAAGACCTCGAGCAACTGGGCGACGGCCTCGTCGTCCGCCGCCTGGAGCGTCGCACGGGGGTCAGCGACGTCGCCCATCACGGCGTGGACGTGTTCCTCTGGGCAGAGCGCCCTCAGCGTTCCTTGGCGGCCACTCCCAACGTGAAGTAGCTCCAGGGCTTGGGCCCCTTGGCATACGCCTGCTCGCAGCGCTCGAGTTGGAATCCGGCGCCGGTCACGAGGGAGGCGGCGTCGCGCGTCAGGTGACAGCCATCGGCCAGGCGGCGCTGGAGGGGCTCGAGCCGTCGCTGCCAAGCGGCAACGCCGGCATCGGGCGAGATGCCGTGCTCCAGGAAATGCAGGCAACCTCCGGGTCGGAGCACCCGGAGGATCTCGGCCAGCGCCACGGTCGGATCGGGCACCGTGCACAACGTGAAGGTGGAGAGAGCGGCATCGCAACTGGCGTCGGCGACGGGTAGCGACTGGCCGTCGGTCCCGATGTGCTCGACGGTGACCCTGGTGGCGGCGATGCGCTTTCTCGCCAGTCGTCGGGCCACGGCCGCCGGCTCTACGGCCAACACGACGTCGATCTCGGCGGGATAGTGCGCCACGTTGAGCCCCGACCCGAAGCCGATCTCGAGCACCCGCCCCCCCAGCCCCTCGACAACCCGGGTGCGCCAGGACTCCATGGCGGGCACGGCACACGCCCGATCGATCAGGCGCGGGAGCACCTGCTCGCGGTAGAAGCCCACGATCCCGACGCTACCGGTGGTCGGCCCGGCTCCCCGCCGGGTTCGCCCTTCGACCTCTGCTATACGTGGCCGTCACCGTGTGCCAGATCGCCTCGGCCGCCGGCGTGTCGCCGGGACCGGTCGACCACCACTTCCTGTGACACCCGCCGTCGAGATCGCCGGCCTGGGCAAGACCTACGGGGCCACGAGCGCCCTGGTCGACCTCGACCTCGAGGTGGAGCCGGGGCAATGCTTCGGCTATCTCGGTCCCAACGGTGCCGGCAAGACGACCACCATCCGGTTGCTCTTGGGCCTGCAGCGGCCCACAAGGGGCCGGGCCCGCGTGTTGGGGCTCGACCCGCAGAGCGAGAGCGTCGAAGTCCACCGGCGTATCGGCTATCTCCCCGGTGACCTGACCCTCTACCCCCGGCTCACGGGCCGGCGCCACCTCCAGTGGTTCGCCCGGGCCCGGGGCGGAGTCGACATGTCCTTCGCCGACGAGCTGGTGGAGCGTTTCGCTGTTGTGGTGGACCGACCGCTGCGGGAGCTCTCCACCGGGAACAGGCAGAAGATCGGCCTGGTCCTGGCCTTCATGCACCGGCCCGAGCTTCTCGTCCTCGACGAGCCCACCTCCGGGCTCGACCCTCTCATGCAAGACGAATTCGAGCGCCTGGTACGCGAGACCGTGGCTGAGGGGCGCACCGTGTTCCTCTCGTCGCACGAGCTCGACGAGGTGCAGCGCCTGGCCGACAGGGTGGCCATCATCAAGGGAGGACGGCTCGTGGCTACCGACAGCGTCGAGCACCTGCGCCGGAGCGCGCCCCAGAAGGTGGAGGTCCGCTTTGCCGGGCGCGTCGACCCCGGCCTCTTCTCCGTGATCCCCGGCGTGCAGGTCACCTCGTGCCGTGTGGCGCAGCTGTCGTTGGAGGTGACCGGCTCCATCGGGCCGGTCCTGAGGGCGATCGCCGAGCACGACCCTCTCGACGTCATCATCCGCCACGCCGATCTGGACGAGCTGTTCCTCGGCTTCTATCGCCAGACGCAGGAGGAGCCGTCTCGTGGGGGCTGACATCGCCCGCCTCGACATCGCCGGGCGCCTCCGCAGCCTGGCTGGTTACACGCTCGGCATGGCGCTGTACACCTTCGTCGTCGTGGCGCTGTACCCGGCTTTCGAGAACTCCACGTCGCTCGACAACCTCGTGCGCAGCGACGCCACGGCGGCGGCGCTGTTCGGCATCTCGGGCAAGATCTCCTCCACGGGGGGATGGCTCGACGCCAACATCTACGCCAACTTCTTCCCCCTGCTCATGCTCCTGCTCACTGTGGGCTACGGAGCGGCCTGCCTGGCGGGACAGGACGAGGACGGGACGCTGTGCCTGCTCGTCACGCTCCCCATCCGCCGTGCGGCCATCGTCGGACAGAAGATCGGCGCCATGGTGGCTCAGGGAGTTGCCCTGGCGCTGGGAGTGGCCGTCTTCGTGATGGTGGGGCGGTGGTTCCATCTCTCGGTCACCGTGGGCGGCGTCCTGTCCGTCTCCGTGGCGGTGCTGCTCATGGGCCTCGACTTCGGCGTCCTCGCCATGGCCGTCGGCGCCCTGACCGGAAAGCGGGGTACGGCCATCGGCCTGTCCACGGCCCTGGCGGCAGCCTCCTACCTGGTGAGCTCGCTCGCCCCCGTGGCCTCGTGGATCCGCCCCGCCCGCTACGCCTCGCTCTTCTACTGGTCGGTGGGCAAGGACCAGATCACCCGGGGTGTGAGCTGGGCCGACTTCTCGGTGCTGGTCCTGGTGGGAGCAGCGCTGGTCCTGGGCACCCTGCTCGCCTTCCGCCGCCTCGACGTCCGTTGACGGTCTGGGCCCGTCCGCCGGGGCCGGGCACGGGCGCGGCGGCCGGACAGCGTCCCAGGTCAGCGTCCAAATTGGGCCGAGCCGCATAGGACGGCCCGCTCCGGGGTACCTGCAAGCCCCATTGCGCAGACGACTCGCCTCCGAAAGGTGGGCAGCCGCCTGATCCGGGCCATCGTCCCGGCGCCCCTGCTCCTGGCGCTGTGGCTGTGTCAGCTGATCCCTGGATCGGCCCTCGGTTCGCCCCACGCCGCCCAGCGCGGCCTCGAGCGTCGCCGCGCCCTCGGGGCCACCGAGACCCGCTTCGCCGTCGCCGCTCCGACCACGAACACCACGAGCACCACCACGAGCACCGTGCCCCCGGTACCGACCTGGAACGACCCGGTCACACCGGCACAGCGCGCCGCTTGGGAGAAGGTGAACGCCTGCGAGGAGCACGGGAACTGGCACGTCCAGGGAGTGGTGTTCTCGGGCGGACTGGGGATCTCGGAGCGCAACTGGATCGCCTACGGCGGCCAGCAGGACTTCGGCGCCGAGTGGGCGGCCAGCGAGGACGAGCAGATCGTGGTGGCCATGCGCATGCAACCCGAGGCGCCCGACCAGGTGGGGTGCGCCGCCTGGTGAGCGGAGCCTGGTGAGCGGAGCCTGGTGAGCGCCGCCTGCCTGGCCTCGCACCCGCTGAGCGGAGCCTGCGGGCGGATATCCTTCGGCCTTCGAGCACGGCGGCGACCGGGGGCGGCCCGGTACCGGTGAGAAGGGCGGCGCCATGGCGGCTGAGCGAGCCCGTTGGGCGAGATGGGCCCTGCGCCTCGTCTCAGCAGGGTGCATCGGTGCCGTCCTCCTCGTGGGCATCGGGGCCCCCGGACCCCGTCCGGCGGCGAGCACGCTCCCCTTCAGCAGCCAGAACCTGTCGTTCACGGCCGGGGATGGCACGAGACTCCACGCCAGCCTGGGATGGTTCGGCACCCCCGGCCCGCGCCCACTCGTCGTGGAGGACAGTCCCTACGCCCCGGCGGTGAGCACGCTGGCCTGGTCGGGGCCCGACTACAACTACGTGGAGCTCCAGTGGCGCGGCACCGGCTTGAGCGGCGGGAGCCTCGACGCCACGGGGATCCGCGACCAGGAGGACCTCTCGGAGTTCCTGGGGTGGGCGTGCAAGCAGTCGTGGAGCGACGGGAGCATCGGCCTCTACGGGTTCTCGGCCAGTGCCATCGTGGTCTACAACGCCATGCACCTGCCGCTTCCCTGCGTCAAGGCCGCCGCCCTCATGTCGGGCACCGTCGACCTGTACCGGGACCTGCTCTACATCGGCGGGGTGCCCAGCCCGGTGGTGGGCTCCGCCGTGGAGGGGATGATCCTCGCCCCCTGGTTCGAGGACTTGGGGGTGCGGGCGCAGCGCGAGCCTGCCAGCATCCCGGCGTCGGTGAGCGGCTTCGCCGCCACACCCCTGGCGGTGGGGGTCAACCAGAGCGAGGACGCCTTCTGGAAGGAGCGGACCTTCCAGGGCGACGCCGACGGGATCCCGGTGCTCGCCGACGACGGGTTCTACGACGTGGAGGAGCGGGGTGCCTTCCACGCCTTCTCGGCGCTCGAGGGGGACGGCAAGAGCCATCTCCTGGTCATGGGGGCCCACGACGGGTTCCCGTCGGGCACCTCACCCATGCCGCAGTACACCGCCTGGTTCGACCACTACCTGCTCGGCGTCGACAACGGCGTGGACAGCGCTCCTGCCGTGCAGGCGCTGCTCTCCGACGGCAGCAGGGAGCAGTTCCTGGCCGGCAACGTCACCCCCGTGTCGGGCACGGGCTGGCCCCTGCCCGGCACCACCTGGAACGACCTGTACCTGTCTCCGGCGCAGGACACGTCGGTCCGCTCCCTCAATGACGGCACGCTGGCGCTCGCCCCCGGGGCGGCGTCGGTGGCCCAGGACTACCCCTTCGTCCCCTCCGAGGCGAGCGAGACCGACGTGCACTCGGTGGCGGCGGTGTCCGGCGACGGCCTCGACCAGGCCGCCACCTACCTGCCCTCGCTCACCGACATGGCCCTGTCGGCGCCCACCTCGCTCACCTACACCTCGCCCGTCCTCACCAGCGCCGTGGACGCCGTGGGCCCGGTGGGCCTCGACCTCTACGCCTCGTCATCGGCACCGTTCACCGACCTGGTGGCCGTCGTGGCCGACGTGTGGCCCGACGGAACGGCCTACCCGGTGGCCAGCGGCTGGCTGCGCACCCAGTACCCCGGCCTCGACACGGCCCGCTCGCTGGTCGAGACCGGGAGCGCCGGCGTCGCCGACGTCGTCGATCCGTACAACGAGTTCTCGTGGCAGGACGACGCCGCTGCGGGCACGACGCGCCAGTACCATCTCGAAGTGCTCCCCATCGGCAACCGTTTCGCCGCCGGGCACCGCATCCGTCTCTACATCCTGGGCACTCCCGGCGACATGCAGGGCGCGCCCCCCGCCCTCGACGCCGTCTCCATGGGCGGGCTCACCCTGTCGCGCCTCGTCCTGCCCACTCTGGGCACGAGCCTGGGCGCCGCCTTCGGCCCGTGAGGCTCGAGGGCCGGCGCCTGCTCGTCGTGGGCGGCGGGACGCGCCACAGTGA
>JBJKRZ010000212.1:0-2765 GCA_046704365.1 Acidimicrobiales bacterium
GGACTCGTCCGGCCAAGCCGACGGCCCAAACCGTGGACGAACCGACCCCGTCAAGCTAACGTCAACGACAACCGCAGTGCTGCCGTTTTCGGCCGTGACGCGCTGCTGTTTTGGATCGTGATTCACATGAGATCCGAGGCGTCGGTTCCGAGCGCACCCCGGGCTTCCTTCCACGCCTGCTCCAGGGCATGCCGGCCGGCAGCCGCCGAGGCGGTCAGGTACAGCTCCCACAGCTTTCGGTCGTAGCGGTCGACCACGAGTGCCTGCAGTGCTGCCCACATCGCCTTCTCGTGGTCGCCACCCTCGAGCGACAGCTCGCACAGGCGGTAGGCGGCGCTGCGGATGGTCCGCTCGATGACCGAGACCAGATGTTCGGTCCAGACCCATGAGTAGGTGCCCGGCTTCACGCCCTCGAACGGCACGCCGCGCACGAGCGTCAGGGCCTCTTGGAGGCGAGCCGCCTCCTCCGCGCCGCCGGCATTGTCGACCAGCTCCGAGATGATCGTGGCGTCACATCCCACCTCGGGCCCGAGCCCGTAGCCGAGACCCTTGCGGGCTTCGGGGAAGAGATCGGGGCCGAGCGCTCGGCGCAGGAGGGATGCCGTGTTGCGCAGGCTCTTTGCAGCCGCCTCGGCCTCTCCCAGCTCCCCCGGCCACAGCATGCAGCGCAGCTCCTCGTTGGTCATGAGGCGATGGCCGTGCAGTGCCAGCGCGCAGGCCAGCTCGAGCGGCTTGCCCCGCTCGACCGCCTCGAGGCCTCCGAGGAGCTCCGGCGGCCCGATCACCTTGACCAGTGCGGTGTAGCCCCGCAGCTCACGCGCCTTAGCGCTGGGGAGGGCGATCGGGACCGTCGGCTCCTTCCGTTCCTCTTCGCCGAGCGGCTCCGGTGCCCCCGTCGGGCCGTGCCGCCGAGGCGCTTCACCATTCGCAGCCGGCGGTGTCGGCCGGGCAACCCGCTCGTTCGGAAGCGGAGTTCCGCCCACCACTCGCGGATACTCACCCTCGGACCCGGGGACCAACCGCGGGCCGACGGTGCCGTAGGGGGAGGGGGGCCACCACTGCGCTCCTGCGTGCTCCGCGCCCGCGAGCCGCGACCACGTGACCGACTCCTGCTCCAAGTCATCGAGGGCCCAGCACGGCTCGAGCGGGACGTAGCCGAATGTCGAACCCGAGATGACCAGCGAGTAGCCGGGCCGTCCCCGGTAGACCTCCTCCACCGGAAGCCGCGGCCGGAACTGCACCGACTCGGTGATGATCGGCGTCTGGTTGGGGACGATCCCGGCTCTGGGGGCGAGGGCGCCCGCGATCCGCTGCAAGGCGGTGGGCGGCGCCGGGCGAGTGACCGAGCGCATGTGCACCTGCTGCTCGCCGGCCAACGCGCTCACCAGCTCGAGGGTGCGGCCGTCGGCCACCCCAGGGAAGATCAGCTTGGCGCCGAAGAGCGAGAAGAACCCCTCGGCTTCGGCTCCCCAGCGCGCCCGGGCCTGGGAGAGATCCTGCAAACAGGCCAGTGTCACCACTCCCTGGCTCGCGCCCTCCGAAACGAGCCGGGCCAGTCCCGGCAGCGGGGCGATGTTGGCCACCTCGTCGAGGAGGAACAGTGTGGGAGCGGAGTCCGGGTGGCGACGCCGCCGCAGGTAGCAGGCCTCCTTCACCTGCTCGAGCAGCGCCACCACCAGCGGGGCCAGCTGGTCCTGGGCGCTGCCCGGCGCACAGATGTACAGCGTGTCCCTGGAAGCGGCGAAGCGCTCGGGGTCGAAGTTCGGGGCCTTGGCGGGCTCGAGGGCGACGGTGCTCCGATACACCGACAGGAGGCTGGCCGCGGTGGAGAAGATCCCCGATCGCTCGCGCTCCTCGGTGCGCCACACCGACGACAGCGACACCGTGGCCAGGGGCGCGCCCATCTGCCGGAGGAGCGCCTCGGGCTCACGCACGTCGTGGGAGAGCGTCCAGCGGCACACCTCGGCGATGGATCTCCCCGAAGCCGCCGCCGCGTGCAACAGCGGCGCCAGGAGCGCCTCGGCCCGGTCCACCCAGTGCTGGGCCTCGGGGTGGGCACCGGCGTGCGGCCGAGCCGCCCGCACCAGAGCCCTCGCCATCGCCACAGCTCCGTCCCACTGGGCCGAACCCACGAGCGGCGACCACCTCAGCTCGACGGCGCCCTCGGGCAGCGCCGTGGACCCGGTGGGATCGAACACCCAGCAGGTCCCGAGCTCGCGGCGACACGCCAGGGTGGCGGCGAGCACGTCGGGCTTGGTCGAGGTCGACACCGCCGCCGCCGGTGCCCCCCACAGGTTGGGCACGACCACCGCCGAGGTCTTCTTCGATCGCGGCGGGCCGATTACGAGCAGCGCCTGCTCGGGCCCGCAGAAGAAGTGCTGGTGCCCGCCCTCGGCGTGCCAGCTCCCGGCCCGCAACCCTCGCCACCACAAGAAGAACCACTCGTCACCGGTCGACCGGGTCCTCTGGGCCGGCGCCTCGAGCGTGGTCATCGCCCCTCCTCTCTCCGGGGGTCCCCCCCGCCTCGGCCGGCACCGGTGGTGCTCAGCGCAGGCGTCTCGGGAAAGGAGGCCTTGTCCGGGCACCTGGGCCAGCGGAAAGCTGGCCGCCTGTGAGGCTGGCTCGGCGGGCTCTGCTGCTGACCGCCGCGCTCGGCGCGGCCGGCGTGCTGGCGGCTACGGCTGCCGCCGCCGACCTGACGGTCGGCCCTGGCCAGCTCCAAGTGCTCGAGAGTGCCCCGGTGGCCCTCCATGCGCCGGCCGACG
>JBJKRZ010000213.1:0-4057 GCA_046704365.1 Acidimicrobiales bacterium
GGCCCGCCGCAGGCGCAGCCCGTCGCCCACTGCGCTGCTGGTGGGCTGGTTGGCGAAGCCGGCGCGCCACAGGGCGCCGAACAACCAGTCGCCCGAGCGGTCGCCGGTGAACACCCGTCCGGTGCGGTTGCCGCCGTGGGCAGCGGGGGCCAGCCCCACGAGGACCAGGGCCGCCGCCGGGTCGCCGAAGCCGGGCACGGGACGGCCCCAGTAGTCCTGGTCGGCGAAAGCGGCACGCTTGGTACGCGCCACCTCCTCCCGCCAGGCCACCAGACGCCCGCAGGCACGGCACTCGGTGATCTCCGTGCTGAGCGCGGCCAGCCCCTGGCGGCGCCCCGCCGGGGTGATTGGAGCACGTCGGGGCGCCACGGGGATCAGCGTACGATGGCGCGACGTGCCCCCCCGATCCCCCGCGGCCACTGCTGTCGCGCTCCTCGTCCGCCACGGCCGCACCTCGACCACGGGCAAGGTGCTCCCCGGGCGTGCCCCCGGCCTGCACCTCTCCGACGCCGGTCACCGCCAGGCCGAGGCGGCGGCGGAACGCTTGAGGGCCCTCGAGCGGCCTCCCGTGGCCGTCTACGCCTCGCCCCTGGAGCGGGCCGTGGAGACGGCGAGGCCCATCGCCAGGGCACTGGGGTGCCGGGTGCGCACGGAGCAAGGCCTGCTCGAGTGCGACTTCGGGCAGTGGACGGGGGTCTCGCTGTCCGCTCTGCGACGGCGCCGGCAGTGGCGGGCCGTCCAGAGCCAGCCCTCGACCTTCCGCTTCCCGGGCGGGGAGTCCTTCGCCGAGATGCAGCTGCGCGTGACCGACACCCTCGACCGGCTGGCCCGACGCCATGGCGGCGAGCGCTTCGTGGCCGTGTCGCACGCCGATCCCATCAAGGCGGCGGTGGCGGCCACCGCCGGCATCCCCCTCGACCTGTTCCAGCGCCTCGTCGTCTCCCCATGCTCGGTGACGGCCCTGGTACGCGGCGACGGTCCGCTGTACGTGCTGTGCGTCAACGCCACCGACACCCTGTCGGAGCTGGTGCTGTCGTGACGCCCATCGATCTCGGTGACCTGGACCGCTTCACCGTGGGCACAGAGGGACCCGTGGGTCGGCGCGTGTTCCTCGTGCAGTGCCGCTCGGGCGGCACCCTGCTCACCTTGAAGGCGGAGAAGCAGCAGGTCTCGGTGTTGGCCGAGTACCTGGGCCGGGTGCTCAAGGACCTCGAGCGCGCCGAGCAGCTTCCCGAGGACCTCGAGCTCGAGGAGCCCACCGAGCCCCACTGGGTCATCGGCACCCTGGGGGTCAGCTACGACGACGCCCTCGACCGCATCGTGCTCGTGGCCGAGGAGCTGGTGGCGGAGGACGAGGAGGGGGACATGGCCCGCTTCGCGGTGACGCGCGCCCAGGCAGCCGCCTTCGCCATCCGGGCCACCTCGTTGGTGGAAGCGGGGCGGCCCCCCTGTCCGCTGTGCGGGTTGCCGCTGGACCCGGGCGGGCACCGCTGCCCGCGTACCAACGGGCACCGTCCGCCCGCCACGTGAACGTCCTCGAGATCCTCTCCGAGGGCGAAGTGGAGGTCGAGGGCCAGCTGCCCTGGAGCTCCAACCGCACCTTCCTCGTCACGTGCTCCCTGCGCGGAGCGCAGCTGGGTGCGGTGTACAAGCCGGAGCGCGGCGAGCGCCACCTGTGGGACTTCCCCGGGGGGATCTACCGACGCGAGGTGGCTGCCTACCTGCTGTCGGAGATGCTGGGCTGGGGTCTGGTGCCCGAGACCGTGGAGCGCACCGAGGCGCCCTTCGGGCCGGGGTCGCTGCAGCGCTTCGTGGACGCCGACTTCTCCGAGCACCACTTCACCCTCATAGAGCAGGAAGCCCACCACGAGCGGCTACGCACGATCTGCGCCTTCGACGTCATAGCCAACAACGCCGACCGCAAGAGCGGTCACTGCCTGCTGGGCTGCGACGGGACCATCTGGGCCATCGACAACGGGCTGTGCTTCCACCGCCATCCCAAGCTCCGCACGGTCATCTGGGAATTCGCCGGCGAGCGCGTCCCCGGCGGGCTGCTCGAGGACGTGGCCGGGCTCCTCGGGCGCCTACCGGGGGAGCTCGGCCCCTGGCTGTCGAGGCCCGAGATCGAGGCCCTGGGGCGGCGCGCCGAGCACCTGGCCGAGCAGGGCCGCTTCCCGGTCCCCGACCCCGACACCCACCATTACCCCTGGCCGCTCGTGTAGGGACGAGCGGCGCGGCGCCTCAGCGGCCGCCGGGGACGAAGAGCTCGACCAGGCGGCCCTGGCGGGGCGACACGGCGGCCCAACGGTCCGCCTCCAAGGACACCACGGCGAGGGCGCCGGTGGGTAACCCCGCCTCGAGCTGCTGGCGCCCGTCCCCGTCGTCGTGGCCGAGAAGCAGACCGACGAGCTCGAAGAGGGTGGGGTTGTGGCCCACCACCATCACCTCGGCGAGCTCGTCCTCGGTGCGGCGCACGATCTCGATGACGTCGTCGGCGTCGGCCTGGTACAGCGAAGGCTCGACTCTGAGCACGGCCCCGGCCCCCAGCCCGCCCAGCACGCCCTCGGCCGTCTCGAGGGCACGGGTGGCCGACGAGCACACGACCAACTTGGGCGTGCCCGAAGCGGCGGCCAGGTGGCCAGCCAGCTCCGCGCACTGGCGGTGGCCCCGGGCGGCCAGGTGCCGTCCGTGGTCGTCGGCCGAGTGGGGACCGGCCTTGGCGTGTCGCAGGATCCACAGCGTGCGCACGGCGAGATCCTGGCACCCGGGCGCGCCGGGGACCGGCAACCGGTTGCTCAGGCGCGGGCCTTGAGCGCCTCGATGAGCTTGGGAACGACCTTGTGGACGTCGCCCACGACACCCAGGTCGGCCACCGAGAAGATGGGGGCGTCCTGGTCCTTGTTGATGGCGACGATGTTCTTCGACCCCTTCATGCCCACCAGGTGCTGGGTGGCTCCCGAGATGCCGCAGGCGATGTACAGCGTCGGCTTCACGGTCTTGCCCGTCTGGCCCACCTGATGGGAGTAGGGGACCCAACCGGCGTCCACGATGGCCCGGCTGGCCCCGGCAGCGCCCTTCAGGAGCTTGGCCAGTTCCTCGATCATGGCGTAGTGCTCGGCACCCCCGAGGCCGCGGCCGCCGGAGACGACGACCTCGGCCTCGTCCAGCTTGGGGCCCGACTGCTCCTCGACGTGGCGTGCCACGATCCTCGCCGCGTTGCTGCGCCCCGTCTCCGGCGCCGGCGCCGGCACCACCTGGGGGGCGCCGCCGCCCGAGGGCTCAGCGGTGAAGGACTTGGCGCGCACCACGAAGATCCACGGCCGCTTCCCGGTGAAGTGCGCCTTGGCCACCTTGGCCCCGCCGAAGATGGCGTGCTCGGACACCACGTCGTCGTTCTCCGCGCTCAGGCCCACGACGTTGGTGATGACCCCGACGTCGAGCATGGCCGAGAGCCTGCCTGCGACGTCGCGGCCGTCGTAGGTGGTGGGTACGAGCACGACGTCGGGCCCGTTGCCGGCGCGCACCAGCTCGGCCACGGCGGCCGCCACCGGTGCACCGGGCAGGGCGTCACCGAGGTCCCCCACGTCATGGACCGTGGTCGCCCCGAAGTTGCCCAGCTCACCGGCGGCCTTGGACACGTCGGGTCCCCACGACACGGCTTCCACCGTGGACCCCAGTTGGCGGGCCTTGGTGAGCAGCTCGAGGCTCGTGCTGATGGGGTTGCCGCCCGACATCTCGGCGATCACCCAGATCTTGTCGATGGACATCTTTCTCGTCTCCCTGGACTCGTACCCGCAGCCGCCGGCTCAGACCAGCTTGAGCTGCTCGAGGAAGCGGACGACCTGCTCGTGGGCGTCCCCCTCGTCCACCACGACCTCGCCGGCGGCCCGCTCCTCGGCGGCGGCCACCTCGGTGACCTCCTGGCCGGCACCCGAGGAGCCTGCCTGGCCGGAGTCGAGGCCGATGTCGGACAGCGCCAGCTGGTCGACCGGCTTGTTCTTGGCGGCCATGATCCCCTTGAACGACGGGTAGCGCGGCTCGACCACCCCGGCCGTGA
>JBJKRZ010000214.1:0-3158 GCA_046704365.1 Acidimicrobiales bacterium
CGATCAGCGTGGAGGCAGGCCTGGGATTCGAGCAGGCGCTCAACCGGGTGGTCACTCTCGTGCCCGGGCCGCTGGCCGACGAGTTCGGCCGCATGATCGGCGAGATGCGCGCCGGCTCCACCCGGGCGGACGCCCTCACCGCCCTCGATGAGCGCACCCAGGTGCCCGAGCTGCGCTCGTTCATCCTCGCCCTGCTCCAGGCCGACGTCTTCGGGGTCTCCGTGGGGTCCATCCTGCGAACCCAGGCGGTCGAGATGCGCATCAAGCGCCGCCAGATGGCCCAGGAGCGGGCCCAGAAGGCACCCGTGAAGATGCTCTTCCCCATGATCTTCTGCATCTTCCCCAGCCTCTTCGTCGTGATCGCCGGTCCGGCGGCCATCGGCATTTACCACGCCTTCCACACCAACGGCGTCGGCCACTGATCGGCACTTCCGCCGGGGGTCCTGGCACCGTCGGTGGCGCTCCGGCCCCTATAGGGCCCTTCTTTGGCCTCTGCAATTACTGTTGACCCTCTGTTGATGCCCTTTGGATCGGGGGGTGAACTGCGGGGACGACACTTGGCCCGAACCTGCGGACTCGGGGGGCCGCTCGCGGGGCGGGGGGGGGGGATTGACCAAGCTGAGGGTCCTGGTGGTGGGGACGAGCGACTGGGCCGTCGAGCAGGGAGCCGCGGATCTCGAACGTGAGGACTGCCATGTGCTCCGCTGCCACGAGCCCGGGCAGCCGGCGTTCCCCTGCAACGCGCTGATCGAGGGCCGCACCTGTCCCCTCGACGCCGGCTTCGACGTCGTGGCCGACGTGAGGGCCCGGCCCCTGGGGAGCCTCACCCCGTCGGAGTTCGGCGTGGTGTGCGCCCTGCACCACGGGTTCCCGCTCGTGGTGGCGGGGGTGGATCCCGACCGGCCGCTCGGTCCGTGGGCCTCTGTCGTGGTCGAGCACGGAGCGGATCTCGTGGCCGCCTGCCGGCATGCGGCCTCGGGCCGCTCCGGGTCACCCCAGCCAGCCGATCTGGCCGGCCACGTTCAGCGGCCATGAGCGGGCTCTGGAGATCTCCTCGGGCGCGCATGTTCGCCATGCCTCTGGGTGTCGCCGCGCTGAGCCTGGGAGTGCCCAGTGGGGTGGTTGCCAGCGCAGGAGGAGCCAGCGTCGGTGCGGTTTCCCTTGCCCTGGCGCCCGTCCATCGCGGCCGCCCGGTGACAGGGGGCTCGGCCACCAGCGCACAGCCGGGGTGGGCGGCCTACAACTGGTCGGGGTACGCCGTCACCTCCTCCTCGCCTTACACCTCGGTGACCGGCCAGTGGACCGTGCCCAGCGTGACGGGGCCGAACGGGTCGTACTCGGCGGCCTGGGTGGGGATCGACGGCTTCAAAAACGGCTCGCTCATCCAGACCGGAACGGAGCAGAATTACGCCAACAACAGTGGGCAGTACTCCGCCTGGTGGACCTCGTCGGCCCAAGGCCTCGTCGAGCAGACCATCACCGGCGGCTGCACCAGCACCACGGCGGGGACCGCCGCCGCCCGCAACTCGCAGCACGGTGGTAGTGGCGGCGGTGGAGGCGGCAGCGGCGGAGGTGGTGGTGGCTCGGGGCCGACCACTACCACCGACCCCGCCACCGGCGTGAACTCCTCCTCCGCCACCTTGAACGGCACCGTCAACCCCAACGGCGTGGCCACCACCTATTGGTTCGAGTACGGGACCAGCACCTCCTACGGCTCCTCGACGGCCCATGTGAGCGTCGGGTCGGGAACCACCGCCGCCTCCGTGAGCGCCACCGTGGGCAACCTCTCGCCGGGGACGACCTACGACTTCCGGCTTGTGGCGCAGAACAGCAAGCACAAGACCACCGACGGGGGCAACCTGACGTTCACCACTTCCCCCAGCTCTGGCGGGTCGGGTGGTGGCGGTGCCGCCTGTGGGACCGTGGCGCCCGGCGACGTCATGACGGCCGCGATCTCAGAGACGAACCCCAGCACGTCGAGTTGGACCATCACCCTCTCCGACACCACAGGCGGGTGGACCTTCGAAACCACCCTCACCTACAACGGACCGGGCACGTCGGCGGAGTGGATCCTCGAAGCCCCCTCGCTGTGCAACGCAATCAGCTGCACGACGGCCACGCTGGCCGATTACGGCACCGCCACCTTCGACCCCGGCACGGCAAACGGTGTCGACCCCGGCCTGCAGGATGCCGACGGCGGTGAGATGGTCAACTCGACCAACACGGCGGTGATCTCGATGCCTTCCGGACCCGACAGCGACACCGACGGGTTCGCCGTGGCCTACGGGTCGCAAGCGCCCAATCCCCCGAGCTCGTAGCGCAGGAAGCTCCACAAGCGATCGAGGGGGCTGACAGTGCCGGCCTCGTGGCACCGCTGGCATCGGGTGCTGCGCGAAGATCTGGCGACATGCCCGACCCGACAGGCGCCCGGCGCCGGACACCGCCAGGGGCCCTGCCGGTCGGCTTGATCGGGGTCCTGGCCGGTTGCCTACTGCTGTGGCGGAGCACGCTGCATTCGGGGCTCTTCGACGACGTCTTCTGGCACCAGGCCACCGGGCTGTGGATGCTCGACCACCACCAGGTGCTCACCAAGGACACGCTCAGCTACACCGTGTTGGGCCGCACTTGGATCACGCCGGAATGGGGATACGGCGTGCTGCTCGCCGAGTCCGTCCGCGTCCTCGGACCGGGCGCCTTCTGGCTGCTCTCGGCCGGGGTGGCCACCCTGGCGGTGGTCTGCGTGGCGGTGCGCTGCCGGCTGAGCGGGGCGGGTTGGTTGTGGACCGGGGTGCTGTGCGCCTTGGTCGGCGGTGGCATCGAGCCCTTTTTGGAGGACCGGCCCCAGGTGGTGAGCTACCTGCTCGTCGCCCTCCTCCTGCTCGTGCTCACGGGAGCCCGCCGGCGGCGATGGCTCCTGTGGCTGCTCGTGCCCATGTTCGCCTTGTGGGCCAACGTCCACGGCAGCTTCCTGCTGGGCCTCGGCATCCTGGTGATGGAGGTGGCCCAAAGCTGGGTGCCGGCAGGCCTGGGACGCCTGAGCGTCGATCCGCTGCCCCGGCGCTCGTCGGGCTACACGCTCCTCGGTTGCGCGCTGGCGACGCTCGCGAACCCCTTCGTCACCTAGTTGTAATAATCTTAAATTTTTGTCAGCTTCAACT
>JBJKRZ010000215.1:0-2829 GCA_046704365.1 Acidimicrobiales bacterium
CTGCGGGGGGTCGTCGGGCAGGAGCGATCCCACCGCCACGGCCGGTGCCCCGGGCCGGGGGCGGACGGCGACGTGCACGGCCAGCGGGTCTTCGTCGTGGGGGAACAGCGACGCCGCCTCCGGCTGCCCCGGGCGCAGCACCCGGCGGCGGAGCGGGCGCACCTCCTCCACCTCCTCCACCACCTCGGCCGAGACAGGCACCGGGCTGAACTGTAACGTGTTCCACCGAAATGGAGATCGGCTTCACCGACGAGCAGCACGCCCTGCGCCAGGAGCTGCGCCGGTACTACGGCGAGCTGCTCACCCCCGAGGTGGAGCGGGAGCTCGCCCACAGTGCCGGGATCGGCCCCACCGTCCGCCGGGTCGTGAAGCAGATGGCGGCCGACGGGTGGCTCGGCATCGGTTGGCCCGAGGAGTACGGCGGGCAGGGCCGCTCGGCCATCGAGCAATTCATCTTCTTCGACGAGTCGATGCGCTGTGGCGCGCCGGTGCCCATGCTCACCATCAACACGGTGGGGCCGACGATCATGCACTTCGGCAGCGACGAGCAGAAGGCGTTCTTCTTGCCCAAGATCCTGGCTGGAGAGATCCACTTCTGCATCGGCTACACCGAGCCGGATGCCGGCACCGACCTGGCGTCGCTCAAGACCACCGGCGTGGTCGACGGCGAGGAGCTCGTGATCAACGGCGCCAAGGTGTTCACCAGCTTGGCCGGTGACGCCGACTACTGCTGGTTGGCGGTACGCACCAACGCGGCGGCCGCAAAGCACAAGGGCATCTCCATCGTGATCGTGCCCATGGACACACCCGGAGTGCGGGTGGTGCCCATGTCCCTTCTCGGTGAGCACAACATCAACTACACCTTCTGGGAGGACGTCCGAGTCCCGGTCGCCAACGTGGTGGGAGGACTGGACAACGGCTGGAGCCTCATCACCAACCAGCTCAACCACGAGCGGGTGACGCTGTGCTCGCCCGGTATCATCGAGCGGGCCCTGGGCGACGTGCGGCGATGGGCGGCAGAGACCGAGCTGCCCGCCGGCGGCCGGGTGATCGACCAGCAGTGGGTGCGTATCACCCTGGCCAAGGTGCACGCCAAGCTCGAGTTCCTCAAGCTCATCAATTGGAAGGTGGCCTGGACGGCCACCCAGGGCCGACTCGATGTCGCCGACGCCTCCACCACCAAGGTGTTCGGTACCGAGTTCTACATGGAGGCCCTGCGCCTGCTCACCGAGGTGGTGGGCCAGGCGGGAACACTGCGGCGCGGGTCGCCGGGAGCCGTGCTGCTGGGGCGGCTCGAGATGTACCAGCGCAGCTTGGTCATCCTCACCTTCGGAGGCGGCACCAACGAGATTCAGCGCGACCTCATCGCCATATTCGGCCTGGGCATGCCCCGGTCGCTGCGCTGAGGCCCCCGGCCGCCAGCAGCCTGCAGGAGGAAGCAGCCCGTGGACTTCGACCTGTCCGAGGAGCAGCAGGAGCTGCGCCAGCTCGCCGCCAGGATCTTCGGCGACCTGGCGGACCACGCCAAGCAGCGCCACGTCGAGACGGCGGCCGGCACCGAAACGGGGCCCGGTGCCGCGACGGCGGCTGGCGGCGAAACGGCTGGCGACGCCAGCGAGCCGCTTGACGAGCCCCGCTTCGACCGGCGCCTGTGGTCGGCCCTGGCCGGTGCCGGGCTGGTGGGCCTGGTCGTCCCCGAGGAGCACGGCGGTGGCGGCCTCGGGTTCCTCGAGGCCTGCATCGTCATCGAGGAAGCCGGCAGGGCGGCGGCGCCTGTCCCGCTCACCGCCGCCACCGTCCTCGGCGCGCTGCCCCTGGCGCGATTCGGGAACGCCGGACTGCGCCAGACCTGGATGGCCCGCGTGGCTTCGGGCGAGGCGCTCCTCACGGCTTCTTGGGGCGCCAGCGTGGGCGATCCCCTGCGTCCGGCGGCCTCGGCCACGCCCGTGGGGTCCGGCGACGCCGACGCTTACGCAGGGTCAGGGTCAGGGTCAGGACCAGGTTCAGGGTCAGGGCCAGGGGCAACCGCCTGGCGCCTGCGTGGCACGCTCGACAACGTGCCGGCCGGCATGGCGGCCGACGCCGTGGTGGTGGCGGCCCGGGGGGAGGCCGGCACCGGGTTGTTCCTGGTCGAACCCGGCACCGGCGGGGTGACCCGTCACCGCCAGGTGGCCACCGACGGCTGTGTGGAGGCGCGCTTCGAGCTCGAGGACGTGGTGGTGGGTGCCGGCGACGTCCTGGTGGCGCCCGGTCCCGCCGGCGACGACGCGCACCGCTGGTGCACCGAACGGGCCCAGGCGGCCTCGTCGGTGGAGATCGCCGGTGCCTGCCGGGCGGCGCTCGACCTCACGGCCCGCTACACCGCCGAGCGGGTGCAGTTCGACAAGCCCATCGCCACCTTCCAGGCCGTGGGCCAGCGGGCGGCCGACGCCTACATCGACACCGAGGCGGTCCGCCTCACGGCCTGGCACGCCGTCTGGCGCCTGGACCGGGAGCTCCCGGCGCAGGCCGAGGTGGCCGTAGCCAAGTTCTGGGCCGACGACGGCGCACAACGCGTGGTGCACGCCGCCCAGCACCTGCACGGTGGCGTCGGGGTGGACCGGGACTATCCCCTGCACCGCTACTACCTGCTGGTGAAGCACCTCGCCCCCACCCTGGGCGGGACGACCCAGAGCCTGCTGCGCCTGGGCGACCTGCTGGCCGAGGCCAGCGCCTGAAGACCCGTCAGGCGCGGAGCCGCCGCTTGCGCTCGTAGAGGGCGTGGTCGGCGCGGCTGAGCAGCTCGGCCGGGCAGTCCCCGTCACCGAGCACGGCCACCCCGCCCGAGGC
>JBJKRZ010000216.1:0-13331 GCA_046704365.1 Acidimicrobiales bacterium
GCCACCACCACCGCCATGCCGGCTCGGGCCGCCCCCAGGGCCGCCGACAGCCCCACGACGCCGGCGCCTACCACGACCACGTCGGCCTCCGGCGGTACGGCATCTCGGGCGACGGGGCCGCCGGGGGACGACGGGCGGTTCACGCCTTTCATGGTACGAGCGGTATCCTGGGGGGGCTGCAGCTGGGCCAACGTCGTCCCGGGCGGCTCGCCGGTGCCTCGCCAGGCGCCCCCCAGGACGGAGACTGATGAGCGACATCCAGCGACAGCGTCGCGGCGACCCCCGTCGCCGGCCAAAGGGGCTGTACGAGCCCGGCTTCGAGCACGACGCCTGTGGCATCGCCCTGGTCGCCGACCTGCACGGGCGGCGCAGCCACCAGATGGTGCGCCACGCCCTGAGCGCGCTCGAGCACCTCGACCATCGCGGGGCGCGCGGCGCCGAGCCCACCACCGGTGACGGGGCGGGGATCCTGCTGCAGGTGCCCGACCGCTTCTTGCGGGCGCACGTGGGCGTGGAGCTGCCCGAACCGGGTGCCTACGCCGTGGGCCTGGTCTTCCTGCCCCCCGACCCCGACGACGCCGCCAAGGCCCGGCGCCACGTCGAGCAGCTGGCCGAGTCCGAGGGCCTGGTCACGGCCGCCTGGCGGGAGGTGCCCGTGGACGCCTCGATCCTGGGCGCCAGCGCCCTGGCGGCCATGCCCGCCATCTGGCAGGTGGTGGTCCACCCGCCGCTCGCCCCCCAGGGCGCCGACGGGATGGTCGACGCCCTGGCTGTCGACCGCATGGCCTTTTGCCTGCGCAAGCGCATCGAGCACGAGTGTCCGGGCGTCTATCTGCCGTCGCTGTCGGCGCGCACCGTGGTGTACAAGGGCATGCTCACCAGCCTCCAGCTGCGCCAGTTCTACCCCGACCTCTCCGACGAGCGCTTCGAGAGCGCCCTGGCCCTCGTGCACAGCCGGTTCTCGACCAACACCTTCCCGTCGTGGCCGCTGGCGCACCCGTACCGGTACCTGGCCCACAACGGCGAGATCAACACCTTGCGGGGCAACCGCAATTGGATGCGCGCCCGCGAAGCGCTGCTCGAGAGCGCCCTTTTGCCCGGGGACCTGGAACGGCTCTTCCCCGTGTGCGATCCCGAGGGCAGCGACTCGGCGTCCTTCGACGAGGTGCTCGAGCTGCTGCACCTGGGCGGGCGTCCGCTGGCGCACGCCGTGCTCATGATGATCCCCGAGGCGTGGGAGAACCACGGGCAGATGGACCCCGTGCGCCGGGCCTTCTACCGCTACCACGCCTCGCTCATGGAGCCGTGGGACGGTCCCGCCGCCGTCGTCTTCACCGACGGCACGGTGGCAGGCGGCGTCCTGGACCGCAACGGCCTGCGCCCCGCCCGCTACTGGGTCACCGACGACGGATTGGTGGTGCTGGCCTCTGAGGTGGGCGTGCTCGATCTCGACCCGGCCACGGTGGTGCGCAAGGGCCGCCTGCAGCCCGGGCGCATGTTCCTCGTCGACACCGCCCAGGGGCGGATCGTGGACGACGACGAGATCAAGGACGTCCTGGCCACCGAGCACCCCTATGGCCGCTGGCTGGAGGAGCAGCAGCTCTCGCTCGAGGACCTGCCGCCGCGGACCATGCTCACCCCTCAGCACGCCTCGGTGGTCACCCACCAGCAGCTGTTCGGCTACACCAGCGAGGAGCTGCGGCTGATCCTGGCGCCCATGGCCTCGGGCCGGGGCGAGCCGCTCGGTTCCATGGGCCATGACGCCGCCATCGCCGTGCTGTCGAAGAAGCCTCGTCTGCTCTTCGACTACTTCACCCAGTTGTTCGCCCAGGTGACCAACCCGCCGCTCGACGCCATCCGCGAGGAGCTGGTCACCTCCAGCCTGTCCAAGGTGGGGCCCGAGCAGAACCTCCTCTCCCCGGCGCCCGAGTCGTGCCGCCAGATCGTGCTGCCCTCACCGGTGCTCGACAACGACGAGCTGGCCAAGCTGCTGTACGTGAACGAGCACGGGGAGACGCCGGGGTTCAAGGGCTTCGCCATCGACGGCCTGTTCCGGGCCGACGGGGGAGGCGAGGCCTTGGCCGAGGCCATCGAGGACGTCCGCTCCAGGGTGTCGACGGCCATCGCCCTGGGGGCCAACGTCATCGTGCTCTCCGACCGCAACTCGAGCGACACGATGGCCCCCATCCCCTCGCTGCTGCTCACCGCCGCCGTCCACGAGCACCTGGTGCGGGAGAAGACCCGGACCAGGGTGGGGCTGGTGGTGGAGAGCGGCGACACCCGTGAGGTGCACCACGTGGCCCTGCTGGTGGGCTTCGGTGCCTCGGCGGTCAACCCCTATCTGGCCTTCGACACCATCGACGACATGATCGCCTCGGGCACCCTCACCGGGGTCACGCCCCGACAGGCCCGCAAGAACTACGTGAAGGCCTGCGTCAAGGGTGTCATCAAGATCATGTCCAAGATGGGCGTCTCCACCGTGGCCTCCTACACCGGGGCCCAGATCTTCGAGGCGGTGGGGCTGGCGCCGGCAGTGGTGGACGAGTACTTCACGGGCACGGTGAGCCGCATCGGGGGAGTGGGGCTCGATGTCCTCGCCCAGGCCGTGGCCGCCCGCCACCACCTCGCCCACCTGGCGCGGCCCACCGAGAGGGCGCACCGTGAGCTGGAGGTGGGCGGCGAGTACCAGTGGCGCCGAGAGGGCGAGATCCACTTGTTCAACCCCAAGACCGTGTTCAAGCTCCAGCACGCCACGCGGGCCAAGCGCTACGACGTCTTCAAGGAGTACACGCGCCTGGTCGACGACCAGTCGCGCGCCGGCGCCACCCTGCGCGGCCTCTTCGAGCTGCGCCCGGGGGTGCTGCCGGCCCTGGCGCTCGACGAGGTGGAGCCGGTGAGCGCCATCGTGAAGCGCTTCGCCACGGGTGCCATGAGCTACGGCTCCATCTCGGCGGAGCCACACGAGACGCTGGCCGTGGCCATGAACCGCCTGGGCGGCAAGTCCAACACGGGCGAGGGTGGTGAGGACGCCGATCGTTACGTGCCCGACGACAACGGCGACTCGCGGCGCAGCGCCATCAAGCAGGTGGCCTCGGGGCGTTTCGGGGTGACGAGCGAGTACCTGGTCAACGCCGACGACCTGCAGATCAAGATCGCCCAGGGGGCCAAGCCCGGCGAGGGTGGCCAGCTGCCCGGGCACAAGGTGTACCCCTGGATCGCCAAGACCCGCTTCTCCACGCCGGGAGTCGGCCTCATCTCCCCGCCGCCCCATCACGACATCTACTCCATCGAGGACATCGCCCAGCTCATCCACGACCTGAAGTCGGCCAATCCTCGGGCCCGGGTGCACGTGAAGCTCGTGGCCGAGGTGGGCGTGGGCACCGTGGCGGCCGGTGTGGCCAAGGCCAAGTCGGACGTGGTGCTCATCTCCGGCCACGACGGCGGCACGGGGGCGAGCCCGCTCACCTCCATCAAGCACGCCGGGGTGCCCTGGGAGCTGGGCCTGGCCGAGACCCAGCAGACCCTGGTCCGAAACGGCCTGCGCGACCGCATCGTGGTCCAGGTGGACGGCCAGCTGAAGACGGGCCGCGACGTGGTGGTGGCCGCCCTGCTCGGCGCCGAGGAGTTCGGCTTCGCCACCGCCCCCCTGGTGGTGTCGGGATGCGTGATGATGCGGGTCTGCCACCTCGACACCTGTCCGGTGGGCATCGCAACCCAGAACCCCGAGCTGCGCAAGCGCTTCACGGGCAAGCCGGAATTCGTGGAGCACTTCTTCGAGTTCGTGGCCGAAGAGGTGCGCGAGCTGCTGGCCGAATTGGGCCTGCGCTCCATCGAGGAGGCGGTGGGCCGGGTGGACCTGCTCGATGTGGTCAAGGCCGTCGACCACGCCAAGGCGGCCGGCCTCGACCTCTCGCCCGTGCTGGCCGAGCCCGAGGAAGGTCCCCCCACCGACCGCCACTGCACATGCCTGCAGGACCACGGCCTCGACAAGGCGCTCGACCACCGGTTCCTCGAGGAGTGCCGCCGGGCCATCGAAACGGGCGAGGCGCTCAAGATGGAGCTCGCCATCTCCAACCGCGACCGCACGGTGGGCACGCTGCTCGGCTACGAGATCACCTCCCGGCGTGGTGGGGCGGGCCTGGCCGAGGGCACCATCGACCTCACTTTCCGGGGCTCGGCCGGCCAGAGCTTCGGCGCTTTCGTCCCCGCCGGCGTGACCCTGCGCCTCGTGGGCGACGCCAACGACTACCTGGCCAAGGGGCTGTCGGGGGGCAGGGTGGTGGTGCGCCCGCCCCAGGCGTCTTCTTTCGCCGCCGAGGAGCAGATCATCGCCGGCAACGTGATCCTCTATGGCGCCACCGGAGGCGAGGCGTTCATCTCCGGCCAGGTCGGTGAGCGCTTCTGCGTGCGCAACTCGGGGGCCACCGCCGTGGTGGAGGGCGTGGGTGACCACGGGTGCGAGTACATGACCGGCGGGCGGGTGGTGGTGCTCGGGCCCACCGGGCGCAACTTCGGTGCCGGGATGTCGGGCGGTGTGGCCTACGTCCATGACCCCGGGCGCCGCTTCGGTCCCCTGGTCAACGCCGAGATGGTGGAGCTCGAACCCCTCGACGAGGAGGACCGCCACTGGCTGCTCGACATCGTGGAGCGCCACGCCGCCGAGACCGGCTCGGCTGTGGCCGGCCGGCTACTCGCCTCCTGGGGCAGTGCCGTGGAGGACTTCGTGAAGGTGATGCCCCGCGACTACCGACGGGTGCTCGAGGCCACGCGCCGGGCCCTCGAGGAAGGGACGTCGGTGGACGAGGCGGTCATGTCCGTCTCCCACGGGTAAGGGCGCCGGCACATGGGCAAGGTCACCGGCTTCATGGAGTACCCCCGGCGCCTGCCGGCACGGCGCCCCGTGCCGGTACGGGTGCGGGACTGGCGCGAGGTCTACGAGGCCTTCCCCGAGGAGCAGCTCCGCCAGCAAGGGGCGCGCTGCATGGACTGCGGCATCCCCTTCTGCCACGAGGGTTGTCCACTCGGGAACCTCATTCCCGAGTGGAACGACCTCGTCTACAGAGGCGACTTCTACGACGCCGCCGAGCGCCTGCACGCCACCAACAACTTCCCCGAGTTCACCGGTCGGCTGTGCCCGGCGCCCTGCGAGGGGGCCTGCGTGCTCGGCATCAACGCCGATCCCGTCACCATCGAGCGCATCGAGTACGAGATCGCCGAGCGGGCCTGGGCCGAGGGGTGGGCAGTCCCGCAGCTGCCCGTGTCGCCCACCGGAAAGTCGGTGGCCGTGGTGGGCTCGGGGCCGGCCGGGCTGGCCTGCGCCCAGCAGCTGGTCCGGGCCGGGCACGAGGTGGTGGTCTTCGAGCGGGCCGAGCGGCCCGGCGGATTGCTGCGATACGGCATCCCCGAGTTCAAGATGGAGAAAGCCGTCTTGGACCGGCGCCTGGGGCAGCTGCGCGCTGAAGGGGTGCAGTTCCGCTGCGCCACGGCTGTGGGCCGGCCCGAGTCGTCGCCCAGGGTCCTCGACGCCGAGGCCGAGTTGGTGGAGGGCGGCCCCAAGGCCGAGCCCGTGGCGGACTCCGCCATCCTCGAGCCGGGCGAGCGCCGCGGGCTGGGCAGCGCATCGGCTCCCGACGTGCAGGTTGTCTCCGCCGAGGCCCTGGTGCGCGAGTTCGACGCCGTGGTGCTGGCCGGCGGCGCCACCTTGCCGCGCGACCTGCCTGTCGACGGCCGGCACCTCGAGGGTGTGCACTTCGCCATGGAGTACCTGAAGCCCTCCAACCTGGTGCGCGAGGGGGCGTTCGCCGAGAGCCCGGTCAGCGCGGCGGGAAAGGACGTGGTGATCATCGGCGGAGGGGACACGGGTGCCGACTGCCTGGGCACCGCTCATCGCCAAGGCGCCCGGTCGGTGCACCAACTGGAGATCCTTCCCCGGCCCCCCGACGAGCGTGAGCCCGCCAATCCCTGGCCCACCTGGCCGGTGATCTTCCGCACCTCGTCGGCCCACGAGGAGGGTGGCGAGCGGCTCTACTCGGTCACTGCCGCCACCTTCGTCGACGACGGCACCGGCAAGGTGCGTGCCCTGCGGGGGCACCAGGTGCGCACCGAGCTGGTGGAGGGCCGGCCCGGGTTCGTGGACGTGGAAGGCAGTGACTTCGAGCTGCCCTGCCAGCTGGTGCTGCTGGCCATGGGCTTCGTGGGCGCCGAGCGCAACGGGGCGGTGGCCGAGCTGGACCTCGAGCTCGACCCCCGGGGCTCGGTGGCAGCCGACGCCTCGTGGCGGACGAGCCGTCCCGGCGTGTTCGTCTGCGGGGACATGACCCGGGGCCAGAGCCTGGTGGTGTGGGCCATCGCCGAGGGCCGGTCGTGCGCCGAGGCGGTGGACCGTCACCTCATGGGTGACTCCGCCCTGCCGGCGCCGCTGGTCCCCGGGCAGTTGGCCCTGCGCTAGGGATAGGCCGTGGGCCCCAGGCGCCGACCGTGACGGGGTACCTCGACTACTCGGCCCGAGACGACCGGATCAGCGGCGGAGCACGCATGGTCCCCATCGACACCCCGATCGGCCCACAGCGCGTGTGGGTCAAACGGGTGGGGAACAACCCGGAGCTGCGCGTGCTCCTGCTCCACGGCGGGCCCGGGGGCACGCACGAGTACTTCGAAGCCTTCGACAGCTACCTGCCGGCGGCCGGGGTCGAGTACTACTACTACGACCAGCTCGGCTCGGGCTTCAGCGACGTCCCCACCGACCCGTCGCTGTGGGTGCTCGAACGGTTCGTCGACGAGGTCGAGCAGGTGAGGAGCGCCCTCGGCCTGAGCGCGAAGGACTTCGTCCTCCTGGGCCACTCCTGGGGCGGGATCCTCGCCATGGAGTACGCCGTGCACCACCAGGACCAGCTCAAGGCGGTTGTCATCTCCAACATGATGTCCAGCGTCCCCGGGTACAACGCCTACGCCGAAGAGGTGCTGATGCCGGAGATGGACCAAGAGGTCCTGGCGGAGATCAAGGCGTTGGAGGCCAGCGGCGACGTCGAGAACCCGCGTTACATGGAGCTTCTCGTCGAGCACCACTACGTGAAGCACGTGCTGCGCATGGCGCCGGCGCAGTGGCCGGATCCCGTCGAGCGGTTGTTCGTCCACACCAACCAGCAGATCTACCGGCTCATGCAGGGCCCGAGCGAGCTCGGAATCGGTGCCGATGCCAATCTCCGGAACTGGGACCGCTCGGAGCAGCTCGGTTCCATCGACGTCCCGGCCCTGGTGATCGGCGCCCGGTACGACACCATGGACCCGGCCCACATGCAGAAGATGGCTCAGGCCATGCCCCGGGGCCGGTACCTGCACTGCCCCCAGGGCAGCCACCTGGCCATGTACGACGACCCGGAGCCCTACTTCGGGGGATTGGTGGAATTCCTGCACGGACTGTGACCGCCACCACTCCGAGCGATGCGGGATGGCGCAGTGCCCGTTGTCTAAGGTGCCGTTGTCGAGCTCAGACGGATCCTGACAGGAGGTCGAGCCATGGAGGGCTTCAAGCGGTTCGTCATGCAGGGCAATCTCATCGTCATCGCCGTCGGCCTGGTGGTGGCCACGGCCTTCAGCACCCTCATCAAGGCGTTCACCGACAACGTGGTGACCCCCCTGGTGAACGCCGCCGCCGGCGGGGGATCGGCGGGAAAGGGCCTGGGCTGGACGGTGAACGGCCAGCTCATCTCCGTGGGCGCCTTCGTGTCGGCCGTCGTCTACTTCGTCATCTTCATGGCCTCCATCTACTTCGTGCTCGTGGTGCCCTACCGGGCCTACATGCGCCACCGCGGCCAGAGCGTGTTCTCCGAGCCCGACCCCACCAAGACCTGCCCCCGGTGCCTGTCGGGCGACCTGCCCATGGCCGCCACCCGCTGCAAGTACTGCACCAGCGACCTGAGCCCCGCCAGCGACCTGGCCCCCGCCACCTGAGCGGGCGGCAGCGGCCAAGCCCAGCACGCGGCCCGGGTCAGTACCCGGGGCCGTGCGCCAGCAGACGGCGGGGGACGTCCACCATCATGGTGGTGATCTGGTCCTCGGTGACCCCCCGTTCCCGCAGGGCGGGCAGGATGTCGCGGCTGATGTGCAGGTAGTGCCAGTTGGGCCCGGCACCGGCCACCAGCTCGGGCTCGTACCAGTCGAAGTGGCAGCTGGCGTCGTGGGAGAGCACCATCTGGTCGGCCCGCCCGGCGGCACACAGCTTGGCCACCGTCTCCACGCGTTCGGCGCTCGGGCAGTAGATGTCCACGCCGAAGCGGTCCATGCCGATCACCGATCCGGCGTCCAGCAGGGCGCTCAGGTACCCGATGTCGGTCGAGTCCCCGCTGTGGCCGATGACGACCCGGGACAGGTCGACCCCCTCCTCGGCGAGCACCCGCTGCACCTCGAGGCCCCGGTGGGTGGCGGCATGGGTGTGGACGGTGATGGGGACCCCGCTGCGCCGGTGCACACGGGCCACGGCCCGCAGCACACGCTCCACGTCGGGGGTGAGGCCGGGTTCGTCGACGGCGCACTTGAGCATGCCGGCCCGCACGCCGGTGCCGGCGATGCCCTCCTCCACGTCGAGCAGGAAGAACTCGTCGAGGGAGTCGACGCCGCTTCGGCGCAGGGCGGCGACGCGCCCGTCGAAGTAGTGGGGGAGGGTGGTGTAGGTGTAGTAGCCGGTGGCCACCACGATGTTGAGGGGGACCTGGTCGGCCACGGAGCGGATGTGCTCGATGCCCCGGCCCAGGCCGGGCACGGTGAGGTCGACGATGGTGCCCACACCCGCCTCGGCCAGCTCGGTGAGCCGCTGCACCGCCTCGGGCACCTTCGTGGTGGGGTCCCAGTCGGTGGGCCAGTTCTGCTCCACCTCCGGGGAGCGGATGAACACGTGTTCGTGCATCAAGGTGGGCCCCAGGGCGCCGGCCTCCACCGGGCCGCGCACCGTCTCGACCGTTGCCATTGGTGGCTCTCCTCCCTGTTGCCGCCCTCGTCAGGCGGCGCTGTGATCAGCCGGCGCGGTCGGGCCCGGCCCGCTCCACGCTGAGGCGGATGATCACGCGCCGCTCGCGCTCCATGGCCGCACGGTAGTCCTCCCAGTCGGGGTGCTCGCCGGACACGGCGCGGTAGTAGGCGACCAGCTCCTCCATGGCCTCGGGCAGCGACACCACCTCCACGGGGCCCTCCACCTGCACCCAGGTGCCCCCGAAGAAGCTGTCGGGGAACACGCACAGCGAAGCGAAGGGGCGCCGGCGCAGGTTGCGGACCTTGATGGCCGTCTCTCGCGAGCTCACCACCACGGCGCCGTCCACGACGGCGGCGGCCACGGGGGAGAGCTGCGGCTTGCCGTCGGCTCGCTCGGTGGCCAGCACGGCGTGGTGCTGGCGCCCGACGACCTCGAGAGCAGCCCTCGTGTCCATCGGCCCGACGCTAGCTGCCGCAGGCTGGGGCAGGCGGGGTCGGTGGAGGGCGCCGGCAGTGGCGTTTGCCTCTTCGCCCTGGTCAGGCCCGTGGTCCTGAGTAGGCTCCGACCCATGAAGAGCACCATGCAAGACGGGCCCCTTCTCGTGAGCGGCATCCTGCGCCACGGCCAGCGGGTGTACGGCGACAGCACGGTGGTCACCGCCACCGCCGAGGGATACCGCCAGGCCACCTTCGCCCAGGTGGCGGCCCGGGCCGAGCGCCTGGCCAAGGCCCTGGCCCGCCTGGGGGTCGGCGAGGGGGAGCGGGTGGGCACCTTCATGTGGAACGACCAGGAGCACCTCGAGGCCTATCTGGGCGTGCCCGCCATGGGGGCCGTGCTCCACACCCTCAACATCAGGCTCTTCCCCGAGCAGCTCGCCTACGTGGTCAACGACGCCGAGGACAAGGTGGTGATCGTCGACGCCTCCGTCGCCCCGCTGCTGGCGCGGGTGCGAGAGCAATGCAAGACGCTCGAGCACGTCGTCGTGGTGGGCGGGCCCGTCGAGGGCTTGGGCGACACCGTGGACTACGAGCAGTTGCTGGGCGCCGAGGAGCCGGGGATGGACTGGCCGCAGATCGACGAGCGCTCGGCGGCCGCCATGTGCTACACGAGCGGCACCACCGGGGATCCCAAGGGCGTGGTGTACTCGCACCGCTCGACGTACCTGCACTCCATGGCGGGGCTGAGCGCCAACTCCATGGGGGCCAGCGAGGGCGACCGGGTGCTCGTGATCGTCCCCATGTTCCACGCCAATGCCTGGGGGGTGCCCTATACCGCCTTTCTGGCCGGCACCGACCTCGTCATGCCCGAGCGCTTCCTCCAGGCCGAGCCCCTGGCGCGCATGTTCGCCGACCAGCGCCCCACGGTCTCGCTGGGGGTGCCCACCATCTGGAACGACCTGCTGCGCCACGCCCAGTCCCACGACGTGGACCTGTCGTCGGTGCGCATGCTGACCGCCGGAGGGTCGGCCGTCCCCCGCTCGCTCATCGAGGCTTACCAGGAGCGTTTCGGGGTGGAGATGCTCCAGGGCTGGGGCATGACCGAGACGAGCCCGGTGGTGGCCCTGGCCCGTCCCCCCAAGGGCGTCACGGCCGAGGAGGAGATGGACTACCGCGTGAAGGCCGGCCGGGTCATGGCCGGCTGCGAGGTCAGGGTGGTGGGCGAGGAGGGCCAGGTCCTGCCCTCGGACGGGGCCTCACTGGGGGAGTTCGAGGTGCGCGGGCCGTGGATCACCGGCTCCTACTACGGCGACCCCAGCCCCGAGCGCTTCCACGACGGCTGGCTGCGCACCGGCGACGTCGGCACCCTGGACGCCAAGGGGTTCATGACCATCGCCGACCGCTCCAAGGACGTGATCAAGTCCGGCGGCGAGTGGATCTCCTCGGTCGATCTCGAGAACCAGGTCATGGCCCACCCGGCCGTCTTCGAGGCGGCGGTGGTGGGCGTGCCCGACGAGCGCTGGGACGAACGGCCCCTCGTGGTGGTGGTGCCCGCCGAGCAGCAGCGCCCCGAGCCCGAGGAGCTGGTCGGCTTCCTCGACGGTCGGGTGGCGCGCTGGTGGTTGCCCGAACGCTGGGCCTACGTCGAGGAGCTGCCCAAGACGTCGGTGGGCAAGTTCGACAAGAAGGCGCTGCGGGCCAGGGTGCGCGACGGTTCTCTGGAGGTCCACACCGTCGAGATCCCGGCCCGCTCCTCTTAGCGGCCCTTCTCCCGCCGGCGCGCCGTGGGCAGCGAGGAACTGGCCGAACGGCTGGGGGCGATCGCCGAGGAGCTCGGCGACCTCGCCCTCGACCGGCTGCGCCGGGCCGCCCAGGAGCTCTCCGCCGACGGCCGCCCCGACGCGCGGCTGGTGGCCGAGGAGCGACGTATCACCCGGGCCCGGCGCGCCGTGGAGAAGGCCGCCGCCCTGCTGGCCGAGGGGGCCGGCTAAGCCAAGGCGTTCAAGGCGTCGATCAGCTGGCGCAACCGGCCGTAGTGCACGCGGTCGAAGCGCAGGGCCAGGCGCGCCATGTCCAGGTGGTCGTGGCCGGCGCGCTCGGGCGACAGGGGCTTGGTGGGCCTGATGGTGCCGCTCACCACGATGTCGTGGAAGCGGTGGTTCAGGTCCTGGAGCTGCGAGCGGGTGGGGGCCCGTTTGACCCGCAGCACGAGCAGGTCGCCCACCCACCGGCAGGAGTGGTAGTTGCGGTAGTAGCCGAGCAGCTCGTCGGCAGCCTCGTCGACGTCGGCGGTGACGCGGTACAGGGCGTGGTCCTCGCCCGACACCAGGCCCCGTGCCGTCACCTGCTCGTCCAGGAAGTGCTGCCAGCCGCTCCAGTAGCTGCCGTCGGGGACGTCGAGGAGCACGAGCGGCGCCGGCTGGGCCTTGCCGGTCTGCAGCAGGGTGAGCAGTTCGAAGGCCTCGTCGAGGGTGCCGAATCCTCCGGGCAGCACGGCATAGGCGTCGGACTCCTTGATGAGCATGAGCTTGCGCGTGAAGAAGTAGCGCATCTCCACCAGCTTGGGGTCCTGGGCGATGAAGGGATTGGCCCCTTGCTCGTGGGGGAGACGGATGTTCACCCCCAGCGACTGGCGCCGGCCGGCGCCCTCCATGGCGGCGGCCATGATGCCCGGCCCGGCCCCGGTGACCACCATCCACCCGGCGCCGGCCATGCGCTCGGCCAACCGCTTGGCCTGCAGGTACAGCGGGTCGGCGGGAAGAGTGCGGGCCGAGCCGAAGAACGTCACCTTCATGCCGTGGCGGTAGGGACGGAACACCCGGAAGGCCTCGGCCATCTCGGCCATGGCGGCCGAGGCGAGCTTCAAGTCGAGCGAGTCGGTGTGCTCCTGGGCGAGGTGCACGACGGTGCCCAGGATGGCCCGGTACAGGTCGTGGCGCTCGGTCACCCCGAGGGCGTCGAGGAACAGCTCCACCAGCTCGGCCTGGCGGACGTCCACGGCGTCGTCGGGGGTGACCCCCTCCACGCCGGCGTCGTCCGCCACCAGGGGAGGGACGGCCCGCGCCCTCTCGTCGGTCACGGATGACAGAGGGCCCGACCGTAGAGCGTGGTCCGCTGCTCGAGAGGCCGTCCGATCGGTTCGGTCACGGCGCGGAAGGCCTGCTCGTCCATGCGCTGGCCGTGGCTGGCGCCCGCCGCCCGCGAGATGTTCTCGTCCATGAGGGTGCCGCCCAGGTCGTTGGCTCCCGACTGCAGGAGCTGTCGGGCCCCGGACACGCCCATCTTCACCCAGCTCACCTGCACGTTGTCGATGAGCCCGGCGTAGGCGATGCGGCCCACGGCGTGCATGAGCAGCGCCTCGCGGAAAGTTGGCCCGCGCCGGGCCCGCCGCTGGAGGTACAGGGGAGTGGCCATGTGCACGAAGGGCAAGGGCACGAACTCGGTGAAGCCGCCGGTCTCCTTCTGCAGGGCGCGGGTGGCGAGCAGATGCCGTGCCCAGGACCGGGGCTGCTCCACGGCGCCGAACATGATGGTGACGTTGGAGCGCAGTCCCAGGCCGTGGGCGGTGCGGTGCGCTTCCAGCCACTGCTCGGTGTCGATCTTGTCGGGGCACAGCACGGCGCGCACCTCGTCGTCGAGGATCTCGGCCGCCGTCCCCGGCAAGGTGGCCAGGCCCGCCTCCTTCAAGCGGCGCAGGTAGTCGGCCAGCCCCACCCCCAGTCGCCGGGCGCCTTCGGTCACCTCCAGGGCGGTGAAGCCGTGGATGTGGATGCGCTCCGAGGCCGCCCGCACGGCGCCGATGACCTGGAGGTAGTACTCGCCGTCGAAGCTGGGGTGGATCCCGCCCTGCAGGCACACCTCGGTGGCCCCGGCCTCCTCGGCTTGGCGCACCCGCTCGGTGATGTCGTCCAGCTCGAGCAGATAGGGCG
>JBJKRZ010000217.1:0-4322 GCA_046704365.1 Acidimicrobiales bacterium
ACGAGCAGTGGAGCGCCGCCGAGCAGCGCCTCGAGGCCCGCGGACTGCTCAACGCCGACGGCACGCTCTCATCCCAGGGCCTCGAACAGCGCCGCGCCGTCGAGCAGGCCACGGACCGCCTGGCTCGAGCGCCGTGGGAGACCCTGGGGCCCGAGCGCAGCGAGGAGCTCCGTGCCCTGCTCGATCCGTGGGCGCAGGCCGTGGCGCGGGCCGGCATGGTGCCGACGCACAATCCCATGGGTCTCCCCGCCCCCCATCCGGGATAGGGCTCGGGCCCGGCCTCACGACGTCGGGCAGCGGCCCCTCAGGAGGCGAGCAGCTCCTCGGCCACCTGCTGCCCGGGCTCGAGGGCGGCCCCCAGCACGTCGTCGAGCGTCTCGGCCAGCGTGAAGGCGAGCTGGTCGCGCACCGCCTCGGGGACGTCTTCGAGGTCGGGCCCGTTGCGCGAGGGCAGCACCACGTGGGTGAGCCCGGCCCGGTGGGCGGCCAGCACCTTCTGCTTCACGCCCCCGATGGGCAGCACCCGTCCCTGCAGCGTGATCTCGCCGGTCATGCCCACCGCCGGTCGCACGGGGCGGTCGGTGAGCAGGCTCACGAGGGCCGTGGTCATGGTCACGCCCGCCGAAGGCCCGTCCTTGGGAACGGCCCCCGCCGGCACGTGGACGTGGAAGCGCTTGGCCGTGAGTCGCTCCGGCTCCACCCCCAGCTCGGTGGCGTGCGAGCGTACGTAGGACAGGGCGATCTCCGCAGACTCCTTCATCACCTCGCCCAGCTGGCCGGTGAGGGTGAGCCCTTCGGGGCCCTCCATGGCCGTCGCCTCGACGAACAGCACGTCGCCGCCGCTCCCGGTGACCGCCAGCCCCGTGGCCACCCCGGGCACTGCCGTGCGCTCGGCCGCCTCGAAGAAGAACTTGGGGCGTCCCAGCCAGCCCGCCACGTCCTTCGCGTCCACCACCACCGGGGCAGCGGTGTCACCTGCGGCCACCTTGGTGGCCACCTTGCGCGCCAGGCGGCCCAGCTCGCGCTCCAAGTTCCGCACGCCCGCCTCGCGGGTGTAGTCGGCCGACACCGCCATCAGGGCGGCGTCGGTGACCTCGAGCTCGTCGGGGCGCAGGGCGGTGCGCTCGATCTGGCGGGGCAGAAGGTGGTGGCGGGCGATGGCCAGCTTCTCGTCCTCGGTGTAGCCGTCGATGCGGATGACCTCCATCCGGTCGAGCAGCGGCCCGGGGATGGTGTCGGTCACGTTGGCGGTGGCCAGGAACAGCACCTTGGAGAGGTCCAGCTCCACTTCGAGGTAGTGGTCCCGGAAGGTGTGGTTCTGGGCCGGGTCGAGCACCTCGAGCAGCGCCGAGGACGGGTCGCCCCGCCAGTCGGCGCCGAGCTTGTCCACCTCGTCCAGCACGATCACCGGGTTCATGGTCCCGGCCTCGCGCAGCGCACGGGCCAGGCGACCCGGCTGGGCACCCACGTAGGTGCGGCGGTGACCGCGGATCTCGGCCTCGTCGTGGACGCCACCGAGCGCCACGCGCACGAAGCGGCGCCCGAGAGCGCGCGCCACCGACTCGCCCAGCGACGTCTTGCCCACCCCGGGCGGGCCGACCAGCGCCAACATGGCACCCGACCCTCGACGGCGCGCCGGCTCGACCCCGCGCTCCGCCTGCAGGGCGCGCACGGCCAGGTGCTCCAAGATGCGCGACTTCACGTCTCCGAGCCCGTCGTGGTCGGCGTCGAGGACCGCCGCCGCCTCGGCGAGGTCCAACCGGTCGTCGGACTCCACGCCCCAGGGCAGCTCCAGCACTGTGTCGATCCAGGTGCGGATCCAGCCGTGCTCGGGGCTCTGCTCGCTGGTGCGCTCCAGCTTGGCGACCTCGCGCTCCAGGGCCTTGCGCACGTCGTCGGGCAGCTGCCGGGTGGACAGGATCTCCCGGTAGCTCTCAGGCGTGCCCTCGTCGCTGTCGCCCTCCAGCTCGCCCAGCTCCTTGCGGATGGCCTCCAGCTGGCGCCGCAGCAGGAACTCCCGCTGGGTCTTCTCCATCCCCTCCTCGACGCTGGAGCGGATCTGCTGGCGCAAGGTGATGTCGGCCAGGGTGTCGCGTGCCCATCCCAGCACCAGGCGCAGGCGGGCCCCGACGTCGACGGTCTCGAGCACCTCCACCTTCTGGGCGAGCGACAGGTCGGGGGAGTACCCGGCCAGGTCGGCGATCTGCGAGGGCTCCGACACATCGCGAAGACGCGCCGCCATCTGCCGGGCGCCGCGCTCGAGCAGGATGTTCTCGAGCACCGCCCGGTACTGGCGGGCCAGCTCGCGCTCCTCATCGGTGGGCGGGGGCTCCTCCAGGGGGTCCACCTGGACCCACAGGGCCCTGCCCGTGCCCGGGACGCCGGTCCCCACCGCCGCCCGCTGCAGGCCGTGGACGACCATGGCCCGAGGTCCCCCGGGCAGCTCGCCCAGTTCCACGATCTCGGCCAGCACACCCACCGGCGAGTAGCGGCCCTCCACGTGGGGGACGAGCACGAGCCGTCCCTCGGCATGGCCGGCGGCCTCGGCGGCCGCCCTGGCCTCCTCGCTCTCGAGCGCCATGGTGAAGACCATGCCGGGGAGCACCACACCCGTCGTGAGGGGCAGCAGGGGCAGGGTCTGGGTGAGCTGGGGCATCTGATCTCCTCGTGGGCCCGGCAGGGCCCCTCGGGCAACTCGTTGTCACTACAACAATCGACTCGGCAGGTTCGTTCCCGGGCCGCCATACTCGGGGCCCGGCGGCGAGGGAGACGGCATGGGACCCATGGACGGACGGGTGGCGGTGGTGACGGGGGCCAACTCGGGCATCGGCTTCGAGACGGCCCTGGGCCTGGCCAGGCTGGGGGCCACCACGGTCCTGGCCTGCCGAGACGCCGCCCGGGGCGCCGAGGCCGCCCGCAGGATCTCCGCCGAGGCCGCCACGGACGACGTGCACCTGCTGTCCCTCGACCTGGCCGACCTGGCCGACGTCGAGCGTTGCGCCAAGGACCTCACCGGCCGCTTCGCCCGCATCGATGTGCTCGTCAACAACGCCGGCGGCATCTGGTCGTCCCGCCAGAGCACCGCCCAGGGCTTCGAGCAGACCTTGGGGGTGAACCACCTGGGGCCCTTCCTGCTCACCCGCCTGCTCCTCGGCCGCCTCGTGTCCTCGGCGCCCAGCCGGGTGGTGAACGTCTCGTCTTTCGGGCACCACTTCGCGCTGGCCGGCATGCGCTTCTCGGACCTGCAGAGCACCAAGGGCTATCTGGCGCTCGAGGTCTACGCCCGCTCCAAGCTCGCCAACGTCCTCTTCGCTTGTGAGCTTTCTCGGCGCCTGTCGGGACGCGGGGTGTCCGCCCACGCCCTGCACCCCGGGCCCGTGCGCAGCGGCTTCGGCATGGACGGCGACCTGCGCGGCATCGAGGGATGGGGCAACCGCCTGGTGCGCAATTTCGAGATCACCCCCGAGGCCGGGGCGCGCACGTCGATCTTCCTGGCCAGCTCCCCCGAGGTGGAGGGGCGTTCGGGGGGCTACTGGGTGCGGTGCCGTCCCGGGCACATGTCGCGCCACGCCCGCTCGGAGTCCGAGGCCGCCCGGCTGTGGCAGGTGAGCGAGCAGCTCCTGGCCGGAGCCGGATTCCCCGCCCCGGCCCTGCCCTGATCGGGCGTCGCCCCTGATTTTCCCCCGTCCGGACTCAGCAAGGGCGGCGACCGGCCAGAGCCAACAGGCGCTGCAGGCGGGGCCACTCACCCTCGCCTCCCAGGTGGAGCACCCAGCGCTGCACGTACTCCACGTCGAGCGGCCCGGCGTCGACCATTGCCTCGATGTCCACCCAGTCCTTGGGCCGGTCGAAGCGGATCTTGAAGATGGTGAGGTCCTCGGCCGAGATGAAGGGCAGGTCGTGGATCGTCCCCGTCGAATCGGCGAAGGGCAGCTGCAGGGTGCGGTCGGCCACCACGGCGAAGAACGCCGCGTCGAAGGCGAAGAACAAGTCGACGGGCACGCCCGCCCACGTGCAGCGCAGCCCGGCGACCGGAAGGTGCTTCTGCACCTCCAGCGGGTCGGGGACCGATGCGCCCAGCGTTTCGAGCACGGCGACGACCGGTGCCGCTTGCGCCGGCGGAAGGAACACGTCGACGTCGACTTCGACGGTCCCGCGCGGCTGGGCGTGATACCCGAGGGCGATCGCTCCCCCTATGGCGTGGGGGATGTCCTCCCGAGCGAAGGCGCCGTGAACGGCGACGACGACGTCGGGCAGTCGCATCATCGTCGTCGTGCCCGCTCGGCGTGCTCCTTGCCCAGGCGGATGCCGTCAGCCAGGGA
>JBJKRZ010000218.1:0-18363 GCA_046704365.1 Acidimicrobiales bacterium
AACAGCGGCACCATGGCCACCACCCCCGCCACCATCGCTCCGGTCAGCACCGAGCGACCGGCGAACACGACCAGCAGCAGCAGCTCGATGGAATTCGACCACATGACGTCGTTGGGGTTGATGGCTCCCAGGTACGAGCCGTACAGAGCCCCCGCCAGGGCCGCCACCATCCCGCACAACGTGAAGGTCACGAGCTTGGTCACGGTCAGGTTCACGCCCAGCGTGGAGGCGGCCAGCGGCGAGTCGCGCAGGATGAGCAACCGGCGCCCCACCGGGCCGCGGCTGAGGAGGTAGGCGACCAGCACCACGGCCCCGAGCACCCACAGGCACAGCTCGTAGATGGAGGTGACCGAGGCGAACGACACGCCGGCGATGCGCGGCCGGGGGTCGAACAGGCCGGTCAGGCCGCCGCTGATCGCCACCGAGTTGAACACCACGCCGTCCATGATGAGGGCGAAAGCCAGCGTGGCGAGCGCCAGGTACAGACCCTTCAGGCGCAACGAGGGCAGTCCCACGATGATCCCCAGGGGCACGGCCATGGCCATGCCCGCCAGAGCGGCCACCACGAAGTTCTGGCCGTGGGCACCGGCCAGATGCCCCACGGCGTAGGCCCCCACGCCCACGAAGCTGAACTGGGCGATGGACACCTGACCCGCCCAGCCGGTGAGCACCACCAGGGTCACGGCGACCAGCGCCCACAGGATGCCGTAGGTGACGTCGTTCAGCTTGGGGCCGTGTACGGCGAAGGGGAGCATCACGGCCACGGCGAAGGCTCCGGTGCCGAGCGCCGCCGGACGCGTCCGGGACTTGGCGTCCTCCTGCGCCGCCATGGCGACGCCTCCTGCACTGCTGGAAGCCGCCATGGGCCGCACCGCCAGGCCGGCTTCCTTGAGCCTGCCCCCCAGGACGATCAAGGCGGCGAAGAGGATGAACCAGGGGATGCTCGCCTCGATGTTGGCCACCGTGCCCGAGGTGCTCCACTTGTGCAGCACGCTCTGCAGCACGCCGATGCCCAACGCGCTGCCGAAGGCCCAGGGCAGGCTGGTCAGGCGGCCGATCACTGCCGCGGCGATGGCCGCCAGCACGATCTCCGGCAAGTTGATGGCGTCCACGCCCTGGCTGACGCTGAGCAGCACACCCACCAGGGCGGCGAAGGCCGAGGAGATGATCCAGGCCACCCGTCGCACGTTGGCGTCGCTCACACCGATCATCGCCGCCAGGTCCCGGTTGTCCACCACCGCCCGGGTGGCGGTGCCGAAGCGCGTACGGCGCAGCAGTACCCACAGCCCCGCCCCCAGCAACAGGGCGAGAGCCAGGGTCCCCACCTGGTCGTAGCCGATGTAGAGGTGGCCGACCCGGAAAGTGGAGGTGGGGATCACCGGCTCGAGCCGGTGCAGCAGGTTGTGCCACACGAGGCTGGCGGCAGCCAGCAACAGCGCCAGGAGCGCCAGCGACACCACCAGCGGCACCTCGGCGCTGAGTCCGGTCATGCGCCGGAACAATGCTTCGAAGACGAGCCCGATGACCGGGGCGATGACAAGCAGCAGCAGGGGCAGGGCGAACCATGCGCTCCAGTGCCAGACGTCGTGGAACTGCCAGTAGGTGTAGCCCCCCGCCACGGCCATGCCGGCGATGGCGAAGTTGAAGATGCCAGTGGTCTTGTAGGTGAGCACGATGCCCATGGCCACCAGGCCGTACAGGCTGCCGGTGAACACGCCGATCACGATCAACGACCAGTAGATGGTCATGGCGCGTGTCCCGGCCCCGTCACTGCCCCCCGATCACCGCTCACGACGACGCCTGAGCGAGTTGGCCTCCGCAGAAGAACCCCGAGCTGGGATCTCGGCGCACGAACTGGTTGCCCTGCACCCAGGCGTCCATCGTGCACAGAGCCACCGAATGCGTCGAGGGCGTGTAGGGACCGGTCGCCCCGCCCGAGTTGTAGTTCTGGAGCGAATTGAGGGCGTTGTCAATGGAGGCCCACGTAGGGTTCCGCCCCGCCTGGAGCAGCGTGTAGATCATCATCTGGCCCGCCAGCCAGGCCAAAAAACCGAACCCGCTGGGCTGGGCACCCGGCACGTACTGTGCAAGCTGTTGCTGGTACATGGTGTCCATGGGGTTCTTCTCGTCGAGCGGGATGAAGGGCAGCGCCACCGTGAACTTCTGGCTGGCGCTCTGGCCGGCCGTCTGGATCTGCACCGGCGTGTAGGCATCGAAGGTGGCGGCCACGTAGCTCAAGTTCACGTTCTGCTGCTGGAGCGCCTGCAGCAGCTTGGCGTTGCCGGTGACGTCCATGAAGCTGTAGACGCCCTGGCAACCGTTGGCCTGCATCTGCTCCACGTCACTTTCGAGCGAAGCGCTCACCGGCGATATCGAGGTGTCCTCGTAGCAGACGTCGCCGCCGAAGGTGTGCTGGTACACGTAGGCGAACTGGTTTGCAGCCTGGGCGCTGATAGGGATGCTGTAGGCCAGGAAGGCCACCTTCTTGGGCAGGTACCCCGCCTGTTGGGCCAGGGCGAAGGTGCCGTCGCCGATGTAGTAGGTGGAGCCCTTCTGCGAGCAACTACCCCCCGCTGCCGACCAGTAGGTCTTGGACTCACTGCGGTTGCAGTTGATGGCGAAGCCGAAGTCGGGGATGCCCGCCTGGTCCATGTAGGGCACGCCGCCGTCGTCGGCGTCAGAGGTCGACCCCACAAAGGCGAACACCGGTTTGGCGATGAGGTTCTGCACGTCCGCCGCGTCGGTGGTGGAGTTCTGCTGGTCGTCCTCGGTGTCGAGGATCAACTTGCGCCCGCAGATGCCACCGGCGGAGTTCACGGCGTCGAACAGGGCCTGGACCGCCTGGGGCGGCTGGGTGAAGTTGCCCGACAGCGGCCCGGTCAGGCCGCTCACGTTGCCGAACGTGATGGAATTGGGTGTCACCCCGGGGCCCGACGCCGTGTTGCCGGCTGTGCCCTGGCAGGCGCCGGCCTCGGTCTGGGGGGTGAAGTCGAATTTCGAGGCGGCCGCCACCTGCGGCGCGGCGCCTGATCCGCCACCACCGCCGCTGCTGGTGCCGGAGCCCGAGCTTGAGCCTGCGCCCGTGGCGCCCTGGCCGGCATTCGAGGCGCCCGGGGTGGTACCCGACCCCGGCGTGGTGCCCCCGCTGCTGGTGCTGTTGTTGCTGCTGCCCGCGCCCAGGGAGGCCCCGGCACCGAGGTACGGGGAGACGCGGGCGCCACAGGCGCTGCCCACGAGGGAAAGAGCCACCAGCACCACCAGGCCACGGCTCCGGCGGGCCAGCGAGCCCGGTCGGCGGCGGCGCGCCACCACCAGACTCCGAATTGCAGGGCTACCGCTGCTGCGCACCGTCCCCCTCCTCGACTCGGCGCCGCCTTCGCCGACGTCGCACCTGCCCCACGCTCTTGTCGGGAGAACGCCCGGCCTCGTCCAACCTTTCGCTTCCGCCGGGCGCTGTGACCTGGGTTTTCGGCCGTCCAAGCCGTGAGCAGGCGGCGCCGTCGCTGACACGGGCGTCACTTCCGGCGCCCGTGGTGCCGGTGGCCGGCCCCGGCGACCAGTGCGCCCGAGTCCTACTCCCGGTGGTGGACGACCTTCGATGGGTGGGGGGTGCGTGGCGGCGGGGTACCCCTGCACCAAGGCCGGAAAACAGCGGGATGGCGCCCGCACCAGACCCGGCAGGCATACGCTCGGAACAGCAACAGGAGGACGTAGTGGCGACCCCAGGCGACAGCGAGACGGCGTGGAGCGCCGGGGCTGGCGGGGCCGCCCCTCTGCCGTCGGCGTGGGGCACCGCCCAGGTGCCGGTGGTGGGGCTCCATCCGCAGCTCGCCACCACGGGCCAGGTACCTCTGGTCGAGCACCGCCGCCATCCCGTCCCGCTCGGCCTGCGCCTGGCCGTGTGGGGCACCGCCCTCCTCGTGGTGTCCGGGCTCGTCGTGCTGGGTCTGGACCGCGCCGAGCCGGCCTGGTTCAAGACCCAGCCCACCTCGGCCTCCGTCTCCCACGGGCGCTCGTCATCGACGAGCCTGGCCCGCCCGCCGGCAGGTGCCGCCGGCGCCTCGCATCGGGCCGGTGCCGTCACGAAGACCACCAGCGACTCGAGCGGCGCCACGCTCGAGGTGAACAGCGCCCAGTACAGCGTGGTGGTGAGCGCCCAGGCGCCGTGCTGGGTGCAGGTCACCACGCCGGGGTCGAGCTCGCCCCAGTTCGCTTCGGTCATGGCGGCCGGGGCGCAGAAGACCTTCCACCCCTCTGGTGGCAAGCTCATGGTGCAACTGGGCGCCAGCAAGGTGACCGTGCAGGTGCTCCTCGACGCCAAGAGCTCGTCGCCGGCCTGGCAGTTCACGCCCACGGTGGTCCCGTACCAGCTCAGCTTCACTTCCACGACCGGATGAGGCGCACCGGCGCCCCGCCTCAGCCGCCAGGCAGAGAGAAGGCCCATACGCCGTTTCTCTGCGGCGGAAGCGAGGTCCCGCCCGGGCCCGATCCGAGCGCCGTGCCCGCCCCCACGAAGACGGCGGGGCCCACGATGGCGGCGCCCGACGACATGGCGGCGCCCGTGGGGAAGGCCCACAGCGGCGTCCCGGTCTCGGCGGAGTAGGCCACGATGGCGAAGCCGGTGGTGGAGGGGGCGAAGACGACGCCGTTGGTGGTGGTCACCGCCGCGTAGCTGGGCAAGGAGACGACGGCCTGCCAGCGCACGGCACCCGTGGTCGCATCGACGGCATGCAGCGAGGCGACGCGCAGGGGATCGCAGTGCTGCACGTCGGGGTTGGGTGGTATGCCGTCCACGCAGACCAAGCTCGTGTCGGGATTGACCGTCGGCGCGCCTCCCGGGCCGCCACCGAGCTGCACGCCGCCGCCGCCGAAGGGGGCGGGGATGGCGCTGGCGCCGAACACGGTGGGGAGCCCGCCCACGTCGGCCAGGGCCGAAGAGCCGATGAAGCCGCCGATGGCGCCGGCGAAGAATCCGGTCTCCCCTGGCTGCGCCGGCTGGCTCTGCCACAGCTGTCCACCGCTCGCCTCGTCGAGGGCGTACATCCAGCCTGACTTGGAGCCGTCGATCACCACCTTCTCGTGGTCGGCGCCGATGGTGCCCAAGATGGGCGACGAGCCGATGTCGGTGTCGCCGCCGTCGGGGAAGGCCGGGTTGGTGTAGGCGTTGTAGGGCTCCGACCAGCGCCACACCAGGCATCCGGTGCTGGCGTCGATGCCGACCATCCCCTCCACCTTCGGCGGGGCCGGGTGGTACGGGCAGTCCTTGGCGGAATCGGCGACGCCCGGGGAGCTGCTCCCGTCGGGGCAGTTGCCGGTGGTGGCGACGACCAGGCCGTCACCGCCCTGGGCGGAGGCGTCCACGGCCGGTGACGACCACACGTCGCCGCATCCGTTGGTGTCCTTCTTGCTGGAGAGCGTGGTGACCGTCGTGTTGTTCTCGGGCTCGAACTTCCACTCCGGGGCTCCGTTCTCGGCGTTGAAGGCCTGCACCCCCGGCGGCGCCGAGCCGCCCGGCGACTCGTTCGAGTCCGAGCCCACGATGACCTCGGGAGCGCCCTGGCCGTGGGCGAAGAGCACCGGGGAGGACTCCACCTCCATGGCGCTGCTGGGGTTGGCCGGGTCCAGGTTCACCGCCCATCGGCACTGGCCGCTTAGGGCGTCCAGGGCGAAGAGCGACCCGCCGCCGCCGAAGAAGACCGTCGCATGGCTCTCCCCGGGGAGCGTGGTCAGCGCCGCCGAGGACGTGATCTCGCCGTAGGAGGGCTGGTGGATGTCACCGGCGACGGCCCCGCCATAGGCGCAGTGGTAGGCGCTCTGCCCCACCGAGAAGGCCCACACCTGCTTGCCGGTGGCGGCGTCGATGTCGTAGAAGGTGCCGGCGGCGTCGCCCACGTACAGCTGGCCGTCCACGACGGTGGGCGTGGCGGTGACCGGTTGGGGAGTGGAGAAGAACCACTTGGGGCCCAAGGAAGCCACGGTGAGCGGGTCGATGGCACTGCAACCGGGCGTGGCGACATGGGACGCGTCGTACTGGTACATGGGCCACTGGTCGCTGCACGACGTCGTGCCCGACGGAAGGACCGTGACCGCGTCGCCGACGGTCATTGCCAACGGACCCGACAGCGCCGCCAGCGCTGCCAGCACCGCCAAGGTGCCGCTACGGCGTCCTATGCAACGAAGCACCGCTCGTGACGCCCGCCAGGCGCCGTGTCCCGTGCCCACCACCGGTCTTCTTCTCCCCGCCCCCGAAACCCTCCACCGCTCGCACGGGGGAGGGGGAGCCGGGCTCGACGACTCCCCATCCCGTGTGCGAGATCACGGCGTTTCCGCCCGCGCCGCTCGCCAGAACGATGGCATCGACCTGCGCCAGCCGTCAAGAGTCACCACTCCGGAGTCGACGCTTCAGGTAGCATTCTCCCTGGTCGGCACGCACTTTTGCCCACTCGAGCAGCCCCGCCCTGTCGGGCCTCGGACGGGACGGATCAGCTCGAGCCGGTGATCCCGCTATCGCCAGAGGTCGTCCAGCCTGCTGGCCCGGCGATCCGGCTCGAAGGGCCGGCTGCACCGGATCGTCGTCGAAGGCCACCACGGCTGAGCGGGCGGTGATCACTTCGTGCAACACGCCGACGTGGACTGCCGCTCGAACTTTCTGTACTCCGCCCAAGCTGAGGGCTGGACCTTTCAACCAGGGACATACCGCCGTCGCGCTCCTGGTCAGAAAGACGACGGGTGGGGCTAGCTGGACTTGAACCAGCGACCTCAGCATTATCAGTGCTGCGCTCTAACCGACTGAGCTATAGCCCCAGCGAACCAGATGACACTACCGCCCCTGGACCTGCCGCCGTCCCGGACGGAGAACGCTCAGGCCTCGTCGGCCTCGCCCTCGTCGCTCACCACGGCTGCTACTGCGGCCACCGAATGGCCCTCGTCGAGGCTCATGACCCGCACCCCGGTGGCGTCTCGGCCCTGAGCGGCTATCTCGCGCACGGCGGTGCGGATGACCACTCCCCCGCTCGAGACGAGCAGGATCTCGTCGTCGAGCGACGCCATAAAGGCCGCCACCACCCTGCCGCGGGCGGCCGTGAGCTTGATGGCCCGCACCCCCTGGCCGCCTCTGCCCTGACGGCCGAAGTGGTCCATCTTCGTGCGCTTGCCGTAGCCGGCGTCGGTGACGACGAGGATGTCGCGCTCGGGGTGTACGACGTCCAGGGACACGACCTCGTCCCCGGCACGCAGGCGCATCCCCCGTACTCCGGCGGCGTCGCGGCCCATGGGCCGCACGTCGTGCTCGGAGAAGCGGATGCCCTGGCCGTTCACGCTCACCATCACCACGTCGTCGTCTCCGGAGGTGACCACCACCCTCACCAGCTCGTCGCGCGGGCGCAGGGCGATGGCGATGAAGCCCTCACGGCGGGATTTGTCGTACTCTCTGAACGCCGTCTTCTTCACCTGGCCCAGCTTGGTGGCGAAGGTGAGGAATCCTCCGCTTTCGAAGTCGCGAGTGGCCACCATCGCCGCGATGGTCTCGTCAGGCGCCAGCGGCAACAGGTTGACCACCGCCGTGCCCCGGGCCGTACGCTCCTTCTGGGGAACCTCGTGCACGCGCAAGCGGTAGACACGACCCCGGTTGGAGAACAGCAGGAGGTAGGCGTGGGCAGTGGTGTGCACCACGTGGGCGACGAGATCCTCTTCTTTCAACCTGGCGCCGCGCACCCCACGCCCGCCGCGGCCCTGGGTCCGGAACGAATCTGCCGGAACGGACTTGATGTAGCCGGCGCGGGTCATGGTCACCACCAGCTCCTCGTCCTCGATGAGGTCCTCCATGCCCATCTCGCCGGGGTCGTGGGTGATGACGGTGCGGCGTTCGTCGGCGTACTTGGACCTGATCTCGGCCAGCTCCGACGAGATCACCCCGCGCAGCCTCTTGGGGTCGGCCAGGATGGCCTCCAGCTCGGCGATGGTCTGGCGCAGCTTGACCATCTCCTCCTCGAGCTCGGAGCGGCCCAGGCGGGTGAGCCGCCCCAGCGTCATGTCGAGGATGTGGTTGGCCTGCTCCTCGGAAAAAGAGAAGGGCTCCGCCATGAGTGTCTGGCGCGCCGCCGGCCGGTCGTCGGAGTTGCGGATGGCCTCGATGACGGCGTCGAGCATGCTGATGGCCTTGAGCAGGCCTTCGACGATGTGGGCCCGATCCCGCGCCCGGGTCAGGCGGAACTGCGAGCGCCTGGTCACCACCTCCACCTGGTGGGCGATGTAGGCGTCGAGCGCCTGTTTGAGGTTGAGCGTGCGGGGCACGCCGTCCACCAGGGCCACGGTGTTGACGCCGAAGCTCACCTGCATGGGTGTGTGCTTGTAGAGGTTGTTGAGCACCACGTTGGCGTTGGCGTCGCGCTTGAGCTCGATCACCAGACGCGCCCGGCGGCCTGCTGAGTCGTTCTGGGTACGGGTGATGCCCTCGAGGTCGCCGGACTTGACGAGGTCGGCGATCTTCTTCTCCACCACCTCGACCGACGTCTGGTAAGGCAGCTCGCTCACCACGATGCGGTTGGTGCCCCGCACCTCTTCGATCTCGGCGACGGCCCGCATCTTCACCGAGCCCCGGCCGGTACGCGCCGCGTCGATGATGCCCTGGCGGCCGAGGATCATGGCTCCGGTGGGGAAGTCGGGGCCCTTCACGAAGGCCAGCAACTGGTCGGGGGTGGCCTCGGGGTTCTCGATGAGATGCAGCGTGGCGTCGATCACCTCACCCAAGTTGTGGGGCGGGATGTTGGTGGCCATGCCCACGGCGATTCCCTGGCTGCCGTTGACGAGCAGATTGGGAAAGCGCGAGGGCAGCACCACCGGCTCCTGCTGGCTGCCGTCGTAATTGCCGACGAAGTCGACGGTGTCCTCGTCGATGCCGGCCATGAGCTCCAGGGCCAACGGCGCCAGGCGGCTCTCGGTGTAGCGCATGGCCGCCGGGCCCTCGTCGGGACCCGTCCCGCCGAAGTTGCCGTGTCCGTCGATCAGGGGATGGCGGAGGCTGAAGTCCTGGACCATGCGAGCCAGGGCGTCGTAGATGGCGGAGTCGCCGTGGGGGTGGAAGTTGCCCATGACCTCGCCCACGACCTTGGCGCACTTGGCATGGGGCCGGTCGGGACGGAGGTTCTGGTCGTACATCGAGTACAGGATGCGCCGGTGCACGGGCTTGAGCCCGTCGCGGACATCGGGCAGGGCCCGGGCCACGATGACCGACATGGAGTACTCGAGGAACGAGCGCTCCATCTCCTCCTGGATCTCGATGGGCTCGATGGAGAGGACCAACCCGTCGCCGGCAGCACCCCCCTCGGCGTCGGTCGTGACGGCGCCCTCGCCGTCAGAAGCCCCTCCGCGGCGCCGACGTCCGCCGTTCCCGCGTGCAGGCATGTGGTTGGTTTCCTCCGTTCAGCGGACGTCGGACGACATCGTCTTGCTCAGAAGTCGAGGAAGCGGGCGTCCTTGGCGTTGGTCTGGATGAAGGCCCGACGAAGGTCGACGTCGTCCCCCATGAGCACCGAGCACACCTCGTCAGCCAGAGCGGCCTGTTCCACGGTGATCTGGAGCAGCGAACGCTTGCCCGGATCCATCGTGGTGTCGCGCAGCTCGTGGAAGTCCATCTCACCCAGGCCCTTCAGGCGTTGGAATTCGGCTTTGTGGTTGGGATGCTCTGCCAGAAAGGCGGTCTTGGCGGCGTCGTCCTTCAGGTACACCTTCTCCTTGCCCACCAGCGTGGAGTAGAGCGGGGGCTGGGCCACGTAGACGAAACCCCCTTCCACCAATGGCTTCATCTGGCGGAAGAAGAAGGTGAGCAACAAGGTGCGGATGTGGGAGCCGTCCACGTCTGCGTCGGCGAGGACGATCACCTTGTGGTAGCGGACCTTGTCGACCTCGAACTCTTCGGCCAACCCGGCACCGATGGCCGAGATGAGCGCCTGGATCTCGGCGTTCTTGAGCATCTTGTCGATGCGGGCCCGCTCGACGTTCAGGATCTTGCCCCGGATGGGAAGGATGGCCTGGGTGCGCGGGTCGCGGGCGTCCTTGGCCGATCCCCCGGCGGAGTTGCCCTCCACGATGAACAGTTCGCTCTCGCGTGCGTCACGCGAAGAGCAGTCGACCAGCTTGCCCGGCAACCCTGCCCCGTCCAGCGCCGACTTGCGCCGGGTCAGGTCGCGCGCCGTGCGGGCGGCCACCCGGGCCCGAGCGGCCAGCGTCGACTTCTGCACGATCTTGTTGGCCTCGGTGGGATGCTCCTCCAGCCACTCCGCCAGCTTCTCGTTGGTGGCACGCTCCACCAGTGAGCGGACGGAGACGGTGCCCAACTTGGCCTGGGTCTGACCTTCGAACTGCGTGTCGCGCAGCCGCACCGAGATGATGGCCGTGAGGCCCTCGCGGATGTCCTCGCCCTGGAAGTTCTCCTCCTTCTCCTTGAGCGAGCCCTTGGCGCGGCCGTAGCGGTTGACCACGTTGGTGAGCGCTTTTTTGAAGCCCTCCTCGTGCATACCGCCCTCGATGGTGGAGATGCCGTTGGCGAAGGAGTGGATCGACTCGTGGAAACCGGAATTCCACTGCAGGGCGATCTCCACCTCCTGATCCTGCTCGAGCTGGGTGAACGAGCACACCTGGCGGAAGATGGGCTCCTTGGAGGCGTTCAGGTGCTTCACGTAGTCGACAATGCCGCCGTTGTAGAGGTGCTTCACCTCCTGCTCCCGGCCCTGGCGCTCGTCCTTGAAGCGGATCTCCAGGCCCTTGTTCAAGAAGGCCATCACCTGGAGCCGCTCGAGCACGGTCTGGGCCCGGAACTCGGTCTCCTCGAACACCTGCGCGTCCGGCCAGAACGTCACCGTCGTCCCCGTGCGCCCCCGGGCGGCGGGCCCGGTGGCCTTCAGAGCCACCCTGGTCTCCCCGCCGTTCACGAACTCGGCCACGTGGTGCTTGCCGTCGCGGTCGACCTCGAGCGTGAGCCGAGAGGACAGTGCGTTCACCACCGAGACGCCCACCCCGTGGAGGCCGCCGGACACCTTGTAGCCCGCCCCGCCGAACTTCCCACCGGCGTGCAGCGTGGTGAGCACCAGTTCGGCCGCCGAGCGCTCGGGGTACTGGGGGTGGGGATCCACCGGGATGCCCCTGCCGTTGTCGGTCACCCGGCACCCCCCGCCGGCCAGCAGCGTCACGTCGATGCGACTGGCGAAGCCAGCCATGGCCTCGTCGACGGCGTTGTCGACCACTTCCCACACCAGGTGGTGGAGGCCGGTGGGGCCGGTCGACCCGATGTACATGCCGGGTCGGGCGCGGACCGGTTCCAGCCCTTCGAGAACCGTGATGTCGCTCGACTCGTAGGAGGACGAGCCGTTGCCCTCGACCGTTACCGCTTTGACGTCCAGCGCCACGAACGCGCCCTTTCCAATGCCGTGGTCCAGGAAGGCACCACCGTGCACAAGGCCGTCGCGGGCCCCGGCGCGCGGTGCCGAGATGCACAACGATTGTACCAGGAGGGTGTGTCGAAACCGGCCCCGAGGAGCGCTCTCGGGCGCCCTCCCCGCCAGGTCGAAGACCACGGCCGACGGCTCAGGTGCGGACGCGCACCTCGAGGCGTTCAGGGCCCGGTGCCGGGGCGCAGGCCTGGTCGAGACGGGCGAGCACGTCAGCGGCCAGGTGCCTGACCTGGGTGGCCCAGGCAGGATGGTCGGCCACCACCACGAGCGCCGCGCCGTGCAGGCGAAGAGGGCGCACGTGAGCCGCCATGGCAGGGCCCACGAGCTCCTCCCACCGCCCGAAGACGACACCGATCACGTCGCTCGGGCCCACACCCATGCGCTCGGAGAGCACGCCCAAGGACTCCGACAGCCGCACCGGCACGTCGGCAGCTCCTGTCCGGCGCCGTCGCGGCGGCGGCGCGCCGGTCACCGGGTCCCGCCCATGGCCAGCACCTGCCCGCCGTCCACCTCCACCACCCGGTCCGGCGACACCACCGTGGGCGGCTCAACGGCGGTGGTGAGCAGAACCTGGCCAGGCGGGAGCTGCTCGACCAAGGCCCGGGCACGGCGGTTGTCGAGCTCGGAGAACACGTCGTCCAGCAACAACACGGGTGGGCGGCCCTGCTCGGCGGCGGCCAGCACATGCCCGGCCAGGCGCAACGACAGGGCTGTGCTGCGCTGTTCCCCCTGGGACGCCTGGGTCCGAGCCGGCCTCCCCGACAACATGACATCGAGGTCGTCGCGGTGCGGGCCCACCGTCGTCTGCTGACGGCGCAGGTCCTCCCGGCGTGCCTGGGCCAGCGCCAGGGCCAGGTCCCCCTCCCAGGACCGGCGGTAGTGCAACACCAGGCCGGTACCGGGGTCCTCGGTGCCGGGAACAGCCAGCTCGCCATAGGCCGAACGGGCCAGGGGGGCCAGGTCCTCCACCAGCTCCTGGCGGGCGCAAGCCAATGCCTCCCCGGCTTCGGCCAGACGGGCGTCCCACACCTCCAGAGTGCTCGCTGTGCTGGATCCGAGATGCCCCGCCGCCTGGCGCAACAGCGCCCCACGCTGGCGCACGATGCGCTCCACCTCCCCCACCAGGGCGTCGTAACGGGGATGACGCCCGCTGAGCAGGTCATCGAGGAAATTCCGACGGCGCTCGGGGCTCCCCTGGACGACCTCGAGGTCACCAGGTGAGAACACCGACACACTGAGCACCTCGGCCAGCTCCCCACGCCGTCGGACGGGTTGGCGGTTGCACATGAGACGCGCCGGTGCCTCCAGGGGGATCTCTCCCTCGAGCACGATGTGGCGGGTGCCGGCCCGGGCCTCGGCACGCAACACGGCACGCTGCGCCCCGCGCCGAACCAGGGTCTCGCGCCCCGCGCCGCGAAACGAGTGCTGCGTGGCCAGCCAGCCCACGGCCTCGAGCACCGATGTCTTTCCTGCTCCGTTCTCGCCGCGCAGGACGGTCAGCCCGTCGGGATCGGGGTGGAAGCTCGCCTCCCGAAAGCAACGGAAGTCACTGAGCCACAGGCTTGTGATCGCCATGACCGGACTACCGGTATGTCTCAGGAGACGCGTACGGGCATGAGCAGGTAGCGGTAATCCTCGTGCTCGGGGCCGCGCACAGTGGCCGGCTTGGTGGCATCAACGGTCTCGAGGAGCACCTCGTCTCCCAATACGGCCTCCACTCCGTCGATGAGATAGGCGGGGTTGAAGGCCACGGTGAGCTCCTCGCCCTCGAAATCGGCATCCACGTCCTCGCTGGCGTGACCCACTTCCTGGGAGACCACCGTCAACTCCACGGTGCCGGCCCGCATGGAGAGCCGTACCGGCGTCGTGTTGTCGCGCACCAGGAGACGGACCCGGCGCAGGGCGTCGAGCAGCGCTTCCTTGCCCACCCGAAGTTGGTTCGGGTAACCAGGGGGGATCAGCTGGCGATAATCGGGAAAACGCCCGTCCAAAAGGCGTGTGGTGAGGTGCACGCCGCTCACTGAAAAGGTGGCGTCGAGGTCGCTCACGGAGAACCCCACGCCGTGGTCACCGTCGTCCTTGGCGCCCGTGGGGAGCAACCGTTGCAGCTCGGTAAGAGCGCGCGCTGGGACGAGGATCTGCTCGGTGCCAGCCGGCAGCGGGCCTGTCCCCGCCACGTCCCGCAGGGCCAGCCGGTAAGAGTCGGTGGCCACCAGGCGGGTGCCCCCGCCCTCGGCCGCCACCAACACGCCGGTGAGCAGCGGCCGGGCGTCGTCGCTGGAAGCTGCCCGCACCACCTGGCGCAGCGCCTCGGCCAGGGTGGCGGCCGGCAGGGTGACCTGGTCGGGGCGAGGGTCGGGGAGAACGGGGAAGTCGTCCACGGGATAAGTCCGCACCACGAAGCGCGAGCGAGCGGCAGAGATCTCGACCTCCTCCTCACCTCCCTCCACGGTCACAGCCCCGGGTTCGAGGGCCCGAACGATGTCAGCGGCCAGGCGGGCCGGCACCACCAGGGCCCCGTCGTCGAGACCGATGGCCTCCATCTCGACCCGGACGGTGAGATCCAGGTCGGTCCCCACCACCGTGAGACGGTTGCCCGAAGCCTCGAGCCGCACACCGTTCAACGTCGTGGACGTGGCCCCGCGCGCCGTCACCGCCCGGCTGGTCGTGGTCAGGGCCTCGACGAGAGTGTCACGCTCGCAGCGGAACTTCACACAGCATCCTTTCTACTAAGAGACTGAATTCTCTCAGTGGTAGCAGTAGGTGGTGTGGATTGTGGACCATGGGGGGTCATCCGAGGTCAGAGGACCTTTGGTCGTCCACCGCAGGGTAGCGGTCATCCCCTTTGCCGGCGGGCCGGAACCGGAACCGGCCCTCACCGTCCACCGCTCGGCCCTCACCGTCCACCGCCCTCCACCGGTTCCCCACAGCGTCATGCACCACCCTTGATGCGGATGATGAGCTCGGTCACCTGGTCGTAGATCTGCCGGCGTTCTTTCATGAGAGAGGCGATCTTGTCGACGGCGTGCATGACAGTCGTGTGGTCCCGACCACCGAACTCGCGGGCGATGGCGGGATAGGAGAAGTCGGTCAGCTCCCGAAAGACGTACATGCCGATCTGGCGGGCGATGACGAGCGGCCGGCGTCTCGAGGCGCTGCACAGGTCGTCGATGGTGAACCCGAAAGTGGAGGCTGTGGCCTCGAGGATCATCGCTGCGGTCACCTGGCGGGGCTGATCGGCGGAGACGATGTCGGACAACACGTGCTCAGCCAGCTCCCGGGTGAGCGGTTGACGGTTGAGGCTGCCGAAAGCCGTCACCCGGATGAGTGCCCCTTCGAGCTCCCGGATGTTGTCCTTGACGTTGGTGGCGATGAAGTCGAGCACGTCGTCGGGAACGGGTACCGGGTCGTGCTCAGCCTTCTTGCGCAGGATGGCCAGGCGGGTCTCGAGTTCGGGGGGTTGCACGTCGGTCGTGAGCCCCGAAAGGAATCGGCTGCGCAGCCGGTCCTCCAAGGTGGCGATGGACTTGGGAGGTCGGTCAGAAGTCAACACGACCTGTTTGGAGGCCCCGTAGAGGTGGTTGAAGGTATGGAAGAATTCCTCTTGGAGTGACTCTTTTCCTTCCATGAATTGCACGTCGTCGATGAGCAGGACGTCGCATTCCCGGTACCGGCGCTTGAAGGCCGCTGTCGTGTTGTTCCTGATGGCGTCCACGAATTCGTTCATGAAGGTTTCAGTGGAGACATAACGGACGTACCTGCCGGCGAAGTTCTCGAGCACGTAATTGCCGATGGCGTGCAGGAGGTGGGTTTTGCCCAGACCAGCCCCGCCGTGGATGAACAACGGGTTATAGGAGCGCGCCGGCATCTCGGCGACCGACAAGGCGGCGGCATGGGCGAAGCGGTTGGAGGAACCGGTGACGAAGGCGTCGAAGACGTAACGCGGGTCGAGCCCCACCTCGACGGCCGTCTCCGAAGCGCCCCGCTTGGACATCGGGAGAGGGGGCGACGAGGGGAGGGCCTGGGGCGGGGACTCCTCCGCCAGGGCGACAGCTGCCGGGGGGGACACCTCCATGCGGATGGTCACCTGACGACCCATGGCGTCGGAGGCCACGGCCGCCAGCAAGGGCAGGAAACGGGTCTCCACCCGGTCACGTACCAGTGTGGAGGGAGCGTCCACGACCAGCAGTTCGCCGTCGAAAGAGCGGGGGGCCAGCGCCGCCAGCCAGGTCCGCCACGTGGCCTCTGAAACCTGGTCACGCAGCGCCGCCGCCGACCGATTCCACAGGTCGTTCACTTCGTCCACCAGGGCCTCCACCCTCCGGTCGCCAGATCTGTCCACAGCGAGATCCACAGGTGTGGATTCCCCGTTCGTCGCCCCCGCCGGCCCCCGGCGAGTAGCTGTCGGCCCCGGGGAAGCAAGGACCCCCGACCGTCCACGACGGGCGATTCGGCCGGTCCTCCGAACGGTACACGGGCCGTCGGGGCACTGCTAGGGGCCGCGGCAGCAGTCAGCGGAGCGGTCGGGAGTTGACGCGCCTGGTCGGTCCCTGGCCGGGGCGCCTAGCATGGTGTGTCCTGGCCCCGACGCCGTTGTGGTGTCGCGGCCCCCGAGCCTTGCCGGGCGACCTCCTCACCACGGCCGACCGCGAAAGAGACGTCAACGTGAAGCGTACCTATCAGCCCAACACCAGGAAGCGGGCCAAGAACCACGGATTTCGCCATCGCATGTCGACCCGAGCCGGCCGGGCCATCATCCGGGCCCGGCGCCAGCGGGGCCGGCACCGGCTGTCGGCCTAGGTCGGGTATCCGGCACGCCGTCATGGCCTGGCGCATCCGCGACCGGGCGACCTTCGAGGCGCTGCGCCAGTCTTCGGCGCGTGCCCGACGGGGGCCGGTCAGGGTCATCTACGCCGCCGTGGGCGACACCGAAAGGCCCCGAGTGGCCTATGCCGTGGGCCGGCGGGCGGGAACGGCCGTGGCCCGCAACTACCTGCGCCGGCGGCTGCGGTCGGCGGTGCAGGAGAGCGACCGGTTCGAGGCGGGGGCCTACCTCGTGAGCGCCGGTCCCGAGGCGGCCGGTCTGGGCTTCCAGGAGTTGAGCGAGAAAGTGACAGACGCAATGACAGCAGCATCCCGGCTCTCGGCCGGCGGCAGGCGCCGATGAGCACCGCCACCCTCGGTGCCGCACCGACGCCATCTACCGAGGTGCCGCACCGACCGCGCCGTCGACCCGCCGTGACCGCCGCTTTGGCACTTGTGCGGCTCTACCAGGCACTACGCGCTGGCCGGCCCTCGCCCTGCCGGTACCTGCCCACGTGCTCCGCCTACGCCGCCGAGGCGCTCGACCGCCATGGAGCATGGCGTGGAGGGCGGCTCGCCCTGCGCCGCGTCCTGCGCTGCCACCCGTGGGGGGGCTCGGGGTTCGATCCCGTGCCCGAGGCGAAGGAGGACCGGTGACAGCGGTGCCCGTGCTGGCCAGCACCCTGGGGAACATCTTCAAGCCGCTTTTCCAGGCCATGGCCTGGCTGATCGCCTTCTTCTACGCCCTGGTCCCCAACTACGCCCTCGCCATCGCTCTGCTCACCGTGGTGGTCATGGTCGTCACGGCCCCGCTCACGGTGAAGAGCACCAAGTCGATGGTCGCCATGCAGCGCTTCAGTCCCGAGCTCAAGAAGCTGCAGCAGAAGTACAAGGGCGACCGCCAGAAGCAAAACGAAGAGATGATGAAGCTCTACAAGGAGCATGGGATCAATCCGGCGGGTGGATGCTTGCCAATGTTGATCCAGTTCCCTGTTTTCATCATTCTCTATGACGTCATACGTGGACTCACTAATACGGTCAAACACGGCCAGACAATCGCCTCGTTGCACCAGCAGTGCACCCACGTCGTGTGTGCCGACCCCCGTTACATCAGCACTCACACCCGGCTCTACACCGACCTCGTCCATTCAGGCGGCAAGATGCCGGCCTTCGGCATCAACCTGGCCCAGCGGTTCCTCGGCGAGTGGCACTCCGGGATCGTGCAATCCTTGCCCTTCGCCGCCTTGATCTTGATCGCCATCGCTTTGCAATACCTCCAAATGCGCCAACTCAATAGGCGGAACAAGGCCCTGGCCCAGGCCAACCCACAAGCACAAATGATGCAGCGTTATATGCCGCTCATCATGGCAGTCATTTACATAAACATCTCGGCGGGGGTGAACATCTACTTCATCGTCTCCAGCCTCTGCCGGATCGGGCTGCAAGAGGGGGTGTTCCGTTCCGGCGTGCTCGACCGGCCCCCCAAAGCGTCCGAGACCCGCGTGGCGGGGGCCGGAGGCGCCCCCCGTCGCAGGACGCTCATGGAGCGACTGGCTGACGCCCAGCGCCAGGCCCTCGAGGCGCAACAGGCTCGCCAAGCGGCGCTACAGGCGGGTGGGGAAGCGCCGGACACCGGCAACGGCAAGAACCGACCCGCACCCCCTGGCGGGGGCAACGGCGCCGGGGGGCGCAGCACCGGCGCGCCCACCGACCGACGGCCCACGGGCGGCACGCCCCAGGGTCAGTCCCGTTCGAAGGCCAAGAGGACCAGAAAGGCTCGCTGAGCATGGAGTGGGTGGAGACCACCGGAAGGACGATCGAGGAAGCCAAGGACGCCGCCCTCGACCAGCTGGGGGTAGACGAGTCGGACGCCGAGTTCGTGGTGCTGGCCGAACCCCGGCGCGGGCTGATCGGGCGACTGCGCGGCGAGGCGGGGGTGAGGGCCCGGGTCCGCCCTACGAGCCCCCGGCCCAAGCGGGGCCGCCGCCGCCCGTCCCAGGAGCAGCGCCGCGGCGGTTCCCGTCAACCCAGGAATGGCGGCGCTCCCTCGGGGCGCTCGGCAGTGGCCGTGGCCGAGCCGTCCTCGGATGGTGACGGAGCCCAGGACGCCGAG
>JBJKRZ010000219.1:0-5511 GCA_046704365.1 Acidimicrobiales bacterium
GCCAGCCGGGCACCGCGCAGCACGGCGGCGAGCGCCTGTCGCGTGCCGGGGAGCCGGCCGGGAACGGTCACCTCGGCTCCGTGCAGGACCACGGCGTAGGGGACGCCGCCGCCCCAGGCCACGGGACCGAGAGGGAGTGCGGGGTCCACCACCACGAGGCCGGCGCCCACCTCCGCTGCGATCCGGCGCACCCAGCGGGCCGTGGCCGGCGTGGGCAGCAGCCTTGTCGCCGGCAGCCGCCGCACGTCGATCCCGGCTCGGCGCGCCTGCTCGTCGAAGGCCGGCGCGTCGGGGTGCGAGGAGGCGGTGAGGACGCTGAAGGTGCTCGGGTCGAGGCGACGCCACAGCTCCCACAGGTAGGCCTGGATCCCGCCCACCTTGGGTGGGAAGTCGTTGGTGACGAGCAGGTGCCTGAGCGGTGCCGTCACCCCGTGGCGCGCCCGGTGCTCCGGCTCGAGAAGCGCAGTGACGGCACCAGCCCGGCCTGGGCCAACTGTCGCACGGCACGCGCCTCCTCGACGTCGATCACCACGGCATCCTCCGGGTCACGCCCCAAGACGAAGCTCACGAGGCAGTCCTGGCATGAGCCGGTGCCCTGGAGCCGACAATCGTCGCAGTCGACGGAAATGGTGGTGCTGTCCATGACCAACCCCCTGGGGCCGGCTCACCCGTTGCCGGGATCGCCCTCGTCGCTTCTCCCCGACAGGGTGGCAGGCGGCTGTGACACCGCTCCCGGCGCGCCCACGGTCTCGATGGCCCGGCCGTGCCCGCACCACCGGCACGACACGTCCACCACCTGCTCGAACAGCACGTCCTCCTCCTCCACCTCGAGGTCGCCGCCCACGCTGAAGTGGTGGAAGGCCCGGGTCCGGCGTTCGGTCACCACGTCGAATCGGGTGAGGTTGCCGCAGGCTGCGCAGCGGTAGCGGGTGGGGCCCATCACGCCAACGCTAGTGGGGGGCATCCCACCGCTGTCACAGCGCCGTGCATACCGTGTCTCCGATGGGTGAGAGGTCGTCGACGGTGAGAGGTCGTCGATGCTGAATGCGGCCGGCGGCAACCGGGCGGCGCCGGAGACGGCGCTCTACGAGGTCACCTTCGTCGTCCTCGACGTGGAGACGACGGGGGGCTCCCCGCAGGAGTCGGTGCTCATCGAAGTGGGAGCTGCCGCCTTTCGGGGCGGCGAACAGCTGGGCAGCTTCGAGTCGCTCGTGCACCCTGCTCTCCCCCTGCCTCCCTTCGTGGTCGAGCTCACGGGCATCACCGACGCCATGGTGCGCACGGCTCCGCCCGCCTGCGACGTGGTGGGACGGCTGCTCGAGATGATCGGCGACGACGTGGTGGTGGGCCACAACGTCGGCTTCGACCTCGGCTTCGTCGACGCCGTATTGGCCGGTACCGGCCAGCCCCCGCTGCGCAACGCGGTGGTGGACACACTCGCCCTGGCCCGTCGCCTGGTGCGCGACGAGGTGCCGCACTGCTCGCTCGGCGCCCTGGCGTCGGCGCTGGGCCTCGAGCACCGCCCCGCCCATCGGGCCCTGGCCGACGCTCTGGCCACGGCCGACCTGCTGCACCGGCTCATCGAGGTGGCCACCGGTTACGGCGTGCTCACCCTGGGCGACCTGCTGGCCCTGCCCGGGCACCTGGCGCCCATGGCCCGTTCTGCAGCCGGGTCGCTCGCCTCCGCCTAGTCTGCGTCGGCAGTGCTGCACGCCTTCGTCCTCGTCGACGCCGCGCCCGCCCGTATCGCCCCGTTGGCCGAGGAGATGGCCGCCATCCCCGGGGTCACCGAGGTCTTCTCGATCGCCGGTGGGGTGGCGGACCTTCTGGCCATCGTGCGGGTGCAGGAGCACGACGAGCTCGTCGAGATCGTCGCCACCCGCGTCAACCAGCTCGACGGCATCGAGTCGACCACCACGCTCGTGGCCTTCCAGGCCTACAGTCGCCACGACCTCGAGGCCATCTGGGACCTGGGGCCGGTCTGAGCATGGGGGGCCCGGCAGGCCCGCCCGTCCCCGACCCGCCGCACCGGGAGCGCATGTTGGCCGGCCAGCCCTACATCGCCGCCCAGGACCCCGACATCACCGCCGACTCGTTGCGAGCGCGTCGCTTGGTCGACGCCTTCAACCGGAGCGAAGCGTCGGCCGCCGAAGAGCGACGTCGCATCCTCGAGGAGCTGCTGGGCGCCTTCGGCGAGGGCAGCGAGATCCGCCCACCCTTCCACTGCGACTACGGGTACCAGATCCGCGTGGGGGCACGGACCTTTGTGAACTTCGGCCTGGTCGCCCTGGACGTGGCCGCCATCGACATCGGCGACGACGTCCAGATCGGGCCCAACGTCCAGCTTCTCACCCCCGTGCACCCGCTCGAGGCCGAGGCGCGGCGGCAGAAGTGGGAGTCGGCCGAGCCCATCGCCATCGGGCACAACGTGTGGCTGGGCGGGGGCGCCGTCGTCCTGCCCGGCGTCACCATCGGCGACGAGACCGTGGTAGGCGCCGGGGCCGTGGTCACCAGGGACCTGCCGTCGCGTGTGCTGGCGGTGGGCAACCCGGCGCGCGTGGTCCGTCCCCTGTAGCCGACCGGCGCGAAGACAGAGGCCCGGCCGGGCGGCCGGTCCGCGCAGTCGGGCCGGCGCACAACGCAGGGACAAAGGGGTTGGGAGGAGCCAACGGAAGCCCAACTACGCTTCGCCGCCGGCTGACCGCTCAGACGGCAGGCATACGGTGGGGTGGCGGCACTTTCGGACCCGTCGTGCGCGGGTCCCCGGCACGAGGGCAGCCCTTTGGCCAGGATCGACGAGGCAATTGAACCCGACCGGCAGGGCTCCCCCGAGCACTTCGCCCTCCGCTCGCTTCTGTCGACGAGCCCCGTCCCCATGTGGGTGTACGACCTCGAGACCCTGCGCTTCCTCGCCGTCAACGAGGCGGCCCTGGAGCGCTACGGCTACGGCGAGGACGCCGTGTTGGCGATGCGGGTCACCGACATCCGCCCCTTCGAGGACGCCGCCCGGCTCCGCTCGCCGGTGGACGCCGCCGCGTCGTCCGCCCAGCGGTCCGGTCCCTGGCGCCACATCACGGCATCGGGCGAGGTCATCTGGGTCGACATCGCCTCTCGCCTCGTCGACTGGCCCGGTCACCACGCCGCTGTGGTCATCGCCTCGGAGCTCCCCGAGCACCGCACCGTCGTCCCGGCGGGGGCGCCCAGCCTTCCGGTGCTCTCCCACGAAGCGGCGTTCACCCGCGTGGTGGCAGAGCGCCTCGACCACGCCCGGGCCATCGGCGCCACCACCGCCGTCGTCGTCGTGGAGCTGGGGGACATCGGCTACGCGTCGGCATCGGCCTCGGGTCCGGCCCTCCTCGACGACGCCGTGGACCGCATCGTGGTGGCCTGCGCCGCCACCGACACCCTGGGCGTCCTGTCGGGCACCCGGGTGGCCGCCCTGTGGCTGAGCCCGACGCGCCAACAGGTCACCGACAAGGCGCACCGGATCGAGGCTGCCTTGCGCGACCCGCTCCTCGGGCGCCGCCAGGAGCTTCTCGAATACCGCGCCAGCCTGGGCGTCCGCATCGTGGAGCCGGCCGACACACACGTGGACGCCGCCGGTGTGCTCCACGACGCGCAGCTGGCGGTGGGCGAGGCCCTGCGGGAGCGCCACAGTCCGGTGGTGGTGTTCGAGCCCCGCCTGCACGAGCGCCTGGCCGGGCAGGCGGCGCGGGACCACGCCATGATGCGCGCCCTGCGGGCCGAGCAATTCGTCCTGCACTACCAGCCCATCGTCGACCTTCGGACCATGGCACTGTCCGGCTACGAGGCCCTGCTGCGTTGGCCGCGCCCCGACGGGGTGCTCGAGGACCCGGTGGAGGTGGTGGCCCTGGCCGAGCGCACCGGGGCGATCGCCGAGCTCGGTGCCTTCGTGCGCAGGCAGGCCATGGGTGAGTGCGCCTCGTTGTTGGCGGCGAACCCGGACCTCGTCCTCTCCGTCAACCTCTCGCCTCACGAGCTGTCCGGCACCGAGCTCGTGGCCGAGGTGGAGAAGCTGTGCAGCCTCGCCGGCGTCTCCCCCGTGCAGCTGTGCTTCGAATTGACCGAGAGCGCCCTGGTGACCGCCAGCGAGGACTTCTGGGGGTTCTCGCGTCTGCACGAACTGCGCGGCCTCGGCGCCACGATCGCCATCGACGACTTCGGCACCGGCTACTCGGCCCTCAGCTACCTCAAGCGGCTCCCCGTCGACGTGGTGAAGATCGACCGCTCCTTCGTCTGCGACCTGTCCACCAGCCGAGCCGACACGGTGCTGGTGGAGGCCATCACCCGCCTCGCCCAGGCGCTCGGATTGTCGGTGGTGGCCGAGGGCGTGGAGAACGGAGCGGAGTTGAGCGTCTTGAAGGCCCTGGGCGTGGACCGTGCCCAAGGGTTCCTGCTGGGCCGCCCGGCGCCGATCGGCCAGTTCCTGCACGAATCGCGCTCCCAGTAACGCTCCCTGTCGCGCCCGGGAACGGCGGGGTGGTCACCAGCAGCGTGGCGCCGCTTGTCAGGACGAAGCCGCCTCCTGGGACACGCGCACCAGCCCCTCGAGCGTCGACGACGCCCGCCCGTCGTCGACGGCGTCCGATGCCAGTACCAGCCCCTCGGCGAGCGACGGCGCCCGCCCGCACACCACCAGCGCAGCAGCGGCGTTGAGCAGCACCACGTCACGGTGGGGACCGCGTTGGCCGTCGAGGACGCGGCGCGTCACCTCGGCATTGTGGGCGGGCCCGGCGCCGCGCAGGTCCTCGACCGAGGCAGGGGCCAGCCCCAGCTGGGCGGCGTCGACGGTGCCCCGTCGCACCTCGGGCACTGCGCCCTCACCACGGGCGACGGCCTCGAGCACGGTGGAGGGACCGGTGGTGGACAGCTCGTCGAGTCCGTCGGCGCCGTGCACGACCATGGCCCGCTTGGCGCCGATGGCCATGAGCACGCCCAGCATCTTCTCGGCCATGGCCGGGTCGCTCACTCCCACCACCTGGTAGCGAGCCCGCGCCGGATTGGCCAAGGGGCCGAGGAAGTTGAAGACGGTGGGCACCCCGAGCTCGCGTCGCACCGAGATGGCGTGGCGCATGGCCGGGTGGAAACGCGGGGCGAAGCAGAACCCGATGCCCACCTCTTCGAGGCACCGCCGCACACCGGTGGGCCCGAGGTCGACGGCCACCCCCAGGGCCTCGAGGACGTCAGCCGAGCCAGCCGACGACGAGGCGGCGCGGCCGCCGTGCTTGCACACCTTGGCCCCGGCACCGGCCACCACCAGGGCGGCCATGGTCGACACGTTGACCGAGCCGCTGCGGTCACCGCCCGTCCCGCACGTGTCCACCAGGTCCCCGGCCACCTCCAGGGGCTCGGCGTGCTGCAGCATGGCGCGCACCATGCCCGACATCTCCTCCACCGTCTGCCCCTTCATGCGCATGGCGGTGACGAAGGCGGACATCTGGGCGTTGGTGGCTGCGCCGGCGAGCACTTCGCCCAGGGCCAGGGCTGCCT
>JBJKRZ010000220.1:0-12749 GCA_046704365.1 Acidimicrobiales bacterium
GCGTCGGCGGGCGTGCCGGCGGTGAGCGAGGTCCGTTTTGCCGACGAGCTCGACGGCTGGCTGTACGGCCCGGCGCTGTTCGCCACCCACGACGGAGGGGCGAGCTGGCAGCAGGTGCCGGTGTCCGGCTCGGTCGAGTCCCTGGAGGCCTCGGGGGGCTACGTCGACGCCGTGGTGTCGCCCTGCGCCAGCCAGCAGAGCTGTACCGGCTCCATGCGGGTGGAGCAGGCTCCGAGCGGCGGGGGCAGCTTCACCACCGTGCTGAGCGGCCCGCCCGTGGGCGTCTACGCCAGCGACGCCCTCGACCTGTCGTTGCACGCCCCAGTCGGCTTCGCAGCGCTGAGCCCGCCGGCGCGACCCGGCGCCGCCCTCTACGCCACAGGGGACCTCGCCGTGGCGAGCCGCTGGAAGCCGTTCCCCGACCCGTGCTCCGCCGCCCCCTCCGGTTTCTACCTGGTCTCCTTCGTGGCGCCCGACACCACGAGCCTCTACACGCTGTGCAGCGGGCAGGGTGGGGCCGGCAGCGAGACCAAGGTGGTGGTGAAGACGACCGGTGGCAAGAGCGCCGTGGCCGGCCAGGCGCCTCGCGGCGGGGACACCGAGGCCCTGGCTGTGAGCCCGTCGGGGACCATGGTGGTGGCGGCCGCCTCGGGGGCCAGCTGGCTGTACCGGTCCACCGACGGCGGGGCCAGCTGGTCGACCGCCGCCACCTACGACGACGGTGGCCTCGGTTTCAACGACCTCGGCTTCACCACCTCCGAGCAGGGCGTCGTGGTGCACGGGGTGCCCGGGCCCCCCGGGAACTTCTCCACCCAACTGCTCATGACCCGCAACGGCGGGGCCAGCTGGTCGGTGGTGCCCATCTCCTGAGGCCGCCCGAGGGCGCTCTCCGCCCGAACAGCCGTCTTCAGCCGCCGTTGGCCAAAACGGCGGCGAGCATGGTCTGTATCACCGGGCCGGCGTTGGCGGCGCCGGTGCCCGAGACCGGCTGGTGCAGCAGCTCCACGGCCACGGCCACCTTGGGGGCGGAGGCGGGTGCGAAGGCGATCATCCAGTCGTCGGTGGCGATGTACTGGCCCGACGCCGTCTGCACCTGGGCGGTTCCCGTCTTGGCCGCCACGTCCTCGGAGGCGGGGAAGATGCCGTAGGCGGTGCCGTTCGAGTCATGGGTGACCCCCACCATGAGCCCGTTGATGGCCTTGGCCGTCTGGGGGGACATGGCCCTGGTCCACGGCGTCGGCGTGTACCTCTTCACCAGCCCACCCTGGGTGTCGCGGATCTGTGACATCACGTGCGGGGTCATGACCTCGCCGTTGTTGGCCACCCCCGCCGCCACCAGCGCCATCTGCAGCGGCGTCGCCTTGGTGCAGAACTGGCCGATGGTGGAGAAGGCCAGGAAGATCTGGGCGTTCTGGTAGCAGCTCGGTTGCAGGAATTGCGACACCTCGTTCACCGAGGGGGGCAGATCGAGGGGCGGCTGCTTGTTGAAGCCGAAGGCGTCGGCCTCCTGGGTCATGGAGGTCGCCCCCACCTTGGTTCCCAGCTGGGCGTAGCCGGTGTCGCAGGAGGGCGGCAGCATGGTGGCGATGGTCCCCCCGCAGTAGCCGTTGCCGTAGTTGCACAGAGGCGTGGTCTGGCCGCCGAAGGTATGGGGCGGGATGCACGAGTAGGCGGGCATGGAGGCGTTCACCAGCTGGGGGGCCTTCTCGTAGGCGGCCGCCGTGGTCACGATCTTGAACGTCGATCCTGGGAAGGCGATGTCCTGGTAGGCCAGCGACGTGAAGGGCAGGTGCCCCAGGGCGTCGGGCTTCGTCGTGTCGGCCAGCCAGGCACCCTTCGCCGTCTTGAACACTTGAGAGGCAAGCGGGTTGGGGTCGTAGGAAGGGCTCGAGTACATGGCCTCGATGGCTCCCGTAGACGGGTTGAGCACCACCACCGAGCCGTCGTTGCTGCCCAGCGCTTTTCGGGCGTCGCTCTGCAGCTTGTCCGACAGCGTGAGGATGACGTTGTCGGTCGTCGAGGTGGTGGTGAGGAGGTCGCCCAGGGTCTTCACCGGGGCGTTGTGGGCCACGAGGTAGGAGTTGTAGCTCGCCTCCACCCCGTAGAGGCCGTAGTAGTAGGAGAAGGTGCCGGTGATCTGGCCGAACAGCGTCCCCGTCGGATAGACGCGCTGGTAGGCGTAGATGCTGCCCTTGGGCGCCTTCACCGACTGGGCCAGGATCGTGCCCTCGGCGGAGGTGATGTCACCCCTGGGTTGGTCGTAGCGGGCGGCGATCACCGCCGGGTTGCCGGGCGATGTCGCCAGCTTGTGCGCCTGGACCACCTGGTAGTTGTTGAGCTGCAGGAAGACGGCCACGAAGCACAGCACGATGAACAGCCCCAGCCAGCGGATGCGCCTGGACAGCCGGCCGTCACTCACCATCGTCCCCGCTCCGACTCCGTGGGCCCTTGTCGGTGCCCGCCACGGAACTGAGCGCGCCGGCGCCGGCCCTCGCCCCGTGGCAGTGGGCGGTGGCAGGGGACCGGGCAGGGGCCTGGGCCGGGGCCCGGGTCGACGCGCTGGCCGTGGGCGGCGAAGGGTAGTAGTCCAGAGTCGCGTGGCCCCGGCCCACTCGCCTGCACCCGCGTTCCCGGCCGCCCCGGTAGGCGCACGTCAGGTGGCCAGGTGCACGACGTCGCCGACGAGCAGTGCCAGCACCAGGCTCATGACCACCAGGTAGACGAGCGTGATCCCCCACCGCCAGCGATGATCGGCAGCCCAGAAGCGCCGTACCGCCAGGACGTCGAAGACGAGGGCCACCACGGCGATGGGGATCCCCACCTCCGGTCCCACCTCGGTGGCGGCCCCCAGCAGGGGCGTGATGATGGGCAGGACCACGTAGCTGAGCAGGCAGCGCAGTCCCGACAGGGCCATGGACACGTTGAACAGCCGCTGGGCGGCGGCCTCCTGCCCTCGGCGCCCGGTGGCGGGGCAGGAAGCGGGCTCGCGCACCACGAGCAGCCGCCGCACCATCGGCTCGGCCCTGGCCAGCCGCGTCCTGGGCGCGGCCGGGGCGACACGTGGCCGGGTCACCTGCACGGAAGCGGCTTGGTCGCTCACGGCCCCACCCTATTGATCCCCAGGCGCAGCGGACAGTCGGCCCCGTGATCGGCTCGCCTCTGGGTGGGTCGTTGGTCCTGGTGGGCCTGGCGGCGGGCGTGGTGGTGGTGGCCAGCCGCACGCTCGCCCGGCGCTCGGGGGTGCCCTACCCGGTGTTCCTGGTGGTGGCGGGGGCCCTGGTGAGCTTGCTGCCGGGGGTGCCCGTCGTGACCCTCGATCCCCGGCTGGTGTTCCTCGGGCTGCTCCCCCCGCTCGTGTACCACGCCGGGGTGGTCACCTCGCCGCGGGAATTGCGGGCCAATGCCCTTCCCGTGGGGCTGAGCGCCCTGGGACTGGTGCTGGCCACCACCTTCGCCGTGGCGGCGGCAGCATGGGGCACGGGGACCGGCGTCGGATGGAGCACCGCCTTCGTCCTGGGCACGGTCGTGGCCCCCACCGACCCGGTGGCCTCCACGTCGGTCCTCGAGCGGCTGGGGGGGCCGCCGCACGTCACCACCATCCTCGAAGGCGAGAGCCTCGTGAACGACGGCGTCGCCCTCAGCCTCTTCGCCATCGCCGTGACGTCGGTTTCCTCGTCCACGGGCGTGGGAGGGGGGTTCGTGGACTTCGTCCGCGTCGCCGGGGGGGGAACGGTCTTCGGCCTGGCGGTGGGGATGCTGTTCTCCCGCCTGCGTCGGCCCCTGCGTGATCCCGCCTCGCAGGTGGTGGTGTCGCTGTTCGTGCCTTATGTCGCCTACCTCCCCGCCAACGCCCTCGGTCTGTCGGGGGTGCTCGCCACCTTGACCACGGGCCTCCTCCTCGGCCAGCGACCGGCAGGGCGCCTGTCGCCCTCGGGACGCTTGCGCATCGGGGACTTCTGGCAGGTGTTGGTGTTCCTCCTGGAGTCGGTGCTCTTCGTGCTGGTGGGCATGCAGTTGCGCCACGTGGTCGCCGGCATCCACCAGCAGTCGGCCGGACGCCTGGCGTTGATCACCGGTGTGACGGTGGGCGCCGCCGTCGTTGTCCGCTTGGCGTGGTGGCTGGCGCTCCCCACCATCCGCTGGCGCCCCGAGGGACGGCTTCTCGACACGGGCGAGGTCCCCTTCCAGGAGCGACTGGTGCTGGGATGGACGGGCTTGCGCGGCGCCATCTCCCTGGCAGCAGCGCTCTCGGTCCCCACCGTCGCCGCCGGGCGCCCCTTTCCCGACCGTGGCGTGATCATCTTCGCCACCTTCTGCGTGATCGTGGTCACCATGGCGGGCCAGGGGACGACCTTGCCCTGGCTGCTCCGCCGGCTGTCGCTGGTGGGGAGCGAGGTCCACCGGCACCAGCACGCCCTGGCCGACAGGCGCTGTGCCGAGGCGGCACTGCGCAAGCTGGACGAGCTGGTGGCCGCCGAGGAGGTGCCCGACTCGGTGGCCGACGGACTGCGCGACCTCTACGAGCGTCGCCTGCAACGTCTGGAGGACGAGTGGGGCGAGGAGGTCGGCGCCGGCAAGGGCGGGCTCTCGTGGGGCGACGCCTATCGCCAGCTCCTGGGCGTCCAGCGCCAGGTCCTCACGGCCTTGCACAGCCAGGGCCAGATCAGCTTCTCGGTCATGCGCCAGGTGGACCGCGAGCTCGACCTGGAGCAGGCCCGGCTGGAGCCGTGAGCCCGCCGACGTCCGCAGGGCGCGCCCCTACGAGGCGCGCCGCGTCGACTGCCGCTGTGGGGTAGGGGCGCACGAGGGCCCCCGGTCACCGGAGCGGTCCCCATCGCCGCCCTGGGCGGACTGCTCCTCGGTGGCCCCGTCGTCCTCGAGGATGGGGGAGCGGGCTAGCACCACGGCGCCGGTGGCGAGCAAGGCACCCGACAGCAGGGCGGCGAGCACGGCCGGGCCTGAGCGCGTCGACTCGTGGAAGACGACCACGCCCCACACGATGGCCACCAGAGGGTCCGCCAGCGTGATGCCGGGCTGGGCCACGATCAGGCGCCCGGCGTGCACGGCGTTCTGCATGAGGTACATGCCTGCGATGCCGGTGAGGATCATCACGTAGGTCTGCCACGAGCTCACCCCGCCTGCGAAGCCGGCGCGGTGGAAGGCGCCGGTCATGCCCTTCATGAAGGCGGCCGTGAGGCCGAACGTCATGCCTGTGGCCACGCCCAACATGGCGACGCGTCGGCCCTGGTGGCGGGTACGAAGCCCGTAGGCGATCACGGCGGCGATGGCGCAGGCGGTCACCACCGACGCCACGACCCAGGCCACGTCGGAAGGTCCCCCCCTGTTGCCGGCCTGGGGGTCGAGCGAGGCGATGAGCCCGGCCAGCCCCACGGTCATGACAGCCGAGGCGATCCACTCGCGTGCCGACATGGTGGCGCCCAGGACCCGGGCGGCCCCGATGAGGGTGAGGGGGAGCTCCAGCACGACGACGGGCTGCACCGCCGCCAGGCGCCCCATGCTGAGGGCGACGGCCATGAGGAGGAACGAGAGCGTGACCGTGCCCAGGCCTGCCAGCCACGTGGGGCGGTGCAGGAGGTCCACGATGAGCCGGGGTGACATCGACAGCTCGGGTGGTTCCTCCCGGTTGGCCTTGCGCTGGAGGACGTTGGAGGTGGCGTTGGAGGCGGCCGCCAGCACGGCCAGCACGAAGCCGGCGAACACGGCGCCTCAGGCCCTCCCCGGCGCGCCGCGGCGGTGTCGTGGCGGCAGGGTCATTGCGGTGGCGTGATACCCGTCCCCATCCCGCCGTATGCCCCTCCCGCGCTCAGGGTAGGAGCGAGCGGTGTTCGGCGATGCATTGCACGACGTCGAGGAGAAGGTGGAGGACGCCGTCCAGAGCGGGATGGAGCGCGTCACCGAGGAGGTGGGCGGGCCGGCACGGCGGCGGGTCATCGTCCTGCTGGCTTGCGTACTGGGGTTGCAGTCCGCCGACGTGGGGACCATCGCCGCCATCGCCGACAAGCTCGAGCACGTCTTCCGCATCGGCAATCCCGGCCTGGGTCTGTTGGTCACGGTCAGCGCCCTCATGGGAGCCGCAGGCACCGTTCCCATGGGGGCGGTGGCCGACCGTTTCCCGCGCGTCCGGGTGCTCAGCATCGCCGTCGCCTTCTGGGCCCTGGCCCAGGCGGCCACCGGGTTCTCCAACTCCTACGTCACGCTCCTCGTCGTCCGCGTGGCCCTGGGAGCGGGCGTGGCGGCCGCCGGGCCGATCGTGGCCTCGCTCACCGGCGACCTGTTCCCGGCCAAGGACCGGGGTCGGATGTGGGGCTTCATCCTCACCGGCGAGGTGCTGGGCACGGGCTTCGGCATCCTCGTGGCCGGATTGGTGGCCGGCGCCGTCAACTGGCGGGCGGCGTTCTTCGTCCTCGCCCTGCCCAGCCTGGTCCTGGCCTGGGCCCTGCGTCGCTACCTCCCTGAACCGGAACGCGGCGGCCAGAGCCGCCTGGCTGAGGGCGCCGAGCAGATCCCCGTCGCCGGGGACATCCAGGGCCAGCCCGACAGGCGCAGCGCTCCCGGCGGCGTCCCCGGCAAGGACTCGCTCGTGCCGGCGCTGGTGGCCGACAGCGGGGTGGGGCCCGAGGAGTCCATCGTCCTCGACGAGGACCCCCGCCGGCTCAACCTGTGGCAGGCCGTCGTCTATGTCGTGCGGGTGCGCACCAACGTCGTGCTCATCCTGGCCTCGGCTCTCGGCTATTTCTTCTTCACCGGCCTCGAGACCTTTGCCGTCATCTACGTCCGCGGGCAGTACGGCTTGGGCCATGGCGCGGCGGTGGCCCTGCTCGTGGTGATCGGCGGCGGGGTGGTGGTGGGGTTGGTGGTAGCGGGCCGCCTGGGCGACCGGTACCTCCGCAAGGGCCGCATCGACGCCCGGCTGGTGGTGGGCGCCGTCGGGTTCTTCGGCGCCGTGGTGGTCCTGGCGCCAGGAATTCTGAGCCCGTGGTTGTACGTGTCGGTGCCGCTGTTCATCGCCGCCGGCTTTTTGGTGGCCGCGCCCAATCCCGGTCTGGACGCCGCGCGTCTCGACGTCGTGCCGTCACGCATGTGGGGTCGTGCCGAAGGGGTGCGCACCTTGTTGCGCGAGGTGCTGCAGGCCTTCGCCCCCCTCGTGTTCGGGTTGGTGTCGGTGGCCTTCGGCGGGGCGTCGAGGGGGCTCGGCACGGGGGTGAACGTCACGCACGCCAGAGCGAGCGCCGCCCAGACGCACGCCCTGCAGGTCACGTTCCTCGTTATGCTCGTCCCCGTGGTGGCGGGCGGAATCATGTTGCTGCTCGGGCGCCGGAGCTACCCCGTGGACGTTGCCTCGGCGTCGGAGAGCGACCGGCGCTTCCGGGACCATGATGAGCCTCGTCCTGCAGGCTCGACTGGGCACTGACTCGCCGTCACTGGCGCTGGACCTTGGCGGTGGCCCGGCGCGCCCAGGGCAGGCGGCCCAGCCACGGCGAGACGGCGATGATCCCGCCCAGGCCGATGAGGAGCCCGAAGAGGGGCTTGCCGGGGTGCGAGATCCCGGTGGCGACGAGCAGGGCCGTGGCTGCCGACGGCGCGTGATGGGTCTTCGTGAGCTCGAGCACGGCGAGGGTGACGCCCACGGCCACGCCGGCGGCCACGGCCTGGCGCCAGGTGGCATGGCCGAGCACGGCCAGCGAGGGCGCGTTCCAGAGGCCGAAGACGGCCAGGGCCATCAGGCCGGCGCTGAGGGCTGTGGAGTGGCCCACGACGGCCGAGCGCAGACGCGCCGGCTCGGTGTCGGGATGGGCGAGGAAGACGTAGAGCGTGGGCCCGAGTGTCGTGGTGAGCAGCGGCCAGCGCATGAAGCGTCCGGCCAGGCCCACGATGGCCAGGACCACGACACCGAGCACGAGCATCCGCAGGGCGGCCCTGGCCCTCGTGGCTAACGCCGGGCCGGCTCCCTCAGCGACGGCGGAAGTGGTCGATCTGCTCATGGACCCGTCGGGACAGCGAGATCGCCAGGTCCTTGGCGCTCTGGGGGAGCGACTCGAGGAAACGGGCGTCGAGGACCCCGCCCGCCCTGTCGTCGAAGATGCCGTGCGACCCCCCGTCCTCGTCGGCGTCCGCCGCCTGCCAGAGGTTCGCCGTGCGGCCCGGCCGCAGGGGTGTGTCACTGAGCTGGGTGTCCCAGGCGGCGATGGCGGCGTACTGGTTGGCCAGTCCGGGCGCCAGCTTGGCTGCGGCCACGAGCAGCTTGTTCCACGACCCCACCACCTTGGAGCGCCGGCCGTCGAGGGCGGTTTCCACGATGAGACGGGCCGGCACCTCGGGCTGGTAGATGGGAGGAACGGGCTGGGGATGGCGGCTGAACACCGTCTTGCACCAGTTGAACTGAGTGGTGTTCACGCCGGGGAGGTGCACCATCGAGAGCGCCACGTTGCTCCCCCGGTGGATCAGCTCGGCTCGCACGGCGTCGGAGAATCCCCGGCAGGCGAACTTGGAGGCGCAGTAGGAGGCCTGCAAGGGGATCGACATGTAGGCCAGCGCCGAGCCCACGTTCACGATGCTGCCCCTGTCGCGCTCGAGCATGCGGGCCAGTGCCACCTTGGTCCCCCACACCTGGCCGAGGAACGTCACCTCCGCCGCCCGGCGGAAGTCGGCGGCATCGGTTTCCCAGATGGGGGCCAGCACCGTGGTCATGGCATTGTTCACCCATACGTCGATGGGCCCCAACTTCGCTTCGACGCTGGATGCCGCCGCCTCGACCTGTTCGAAGTCGGCCACGTCGGTGGCCACCGCCAGCCCGGTACCGCCGGCGTTCTCCACGTCCTTGACGGCTGCCTCCAAGCCGGCCTGGCCCCGTGCCAGCACGGCCACGTCGAAGCCCCGGCCGGCGAGCTCGATGGCGGTCGCCCGGCCCACGCCTCCTGTCCCTCCTGTGACCACCGCCACTCGCCTGTCCATGACCATTGCCCATCTCCGTTTTCGCGCTCTTGGTCCCGGCGCTCGGCACCGGGACGCCGGTCGTCTCTGAGCGCGGTACCCCGGTCGCCATCTGGGCGAAACTGCGGTCCCCGAGCGGGTGACGCGGCCTGGTGCGGGGTACGGCAGAAGCGGGGTTGATGGAGTGTGGAGCGAAACAAGCTCGAGGTCGTCGACCACAGGCGGCGCGCCGTGCAGTGGTCGGCCGCCGTGGCCGCGGTTGCCACGTACGCCTACGTGGCGGCCGGCACCGCCCCCTTCACCGCCGGCGCCGATGCCCTGACGGCTGTGGCCTTCCTCCCGCTCGGCGGTGTCATGGTCGTCTCCTTGGCTCGACGACGGCGCCGGGGACTGGCGCGCCTTCCCGCCGAGCTCGCACCGGGCGGCGCCGTGGTGCCCTGGATCGGTGCCGTGGCGGCCCTCGTCGTCTGGGAGCTCGTGACCTACGCCGCCGGCTTCGCTGCCGGGCGTCACGCCTTTCCCACCGTGAGCTCGCTCGCCGACCAGGCCTTCCGCTGGCGAGGTGCCAAGGCGGCGCTGTTCGCCCTCTGGCTGGCCCTGGGCTGGGGACTGGTGCGCCAGTGACGCGCCAGGCCGTCTTGTGGGTGTGGGTGGCGCTGGCCGTGGGCCTGGGCGGCTGCCAGGTGCTGGCTGTGGTCACCCGTCGGCGCGTGGCGGGCGTGGGCGGGGTGCTCGCCCTGCTCGTCGCCACCCGCTGGCGCATGGTGGCCTGCTACGTGGGCTGGATGTGGGTGGGCTGGCACTTCTTCGCCCGCTGAGGGAGCAGTAGGCGCCCGGGGTCGCCCTCAGCCCTGCCTTCGGGCGATCGCTTGTGCCAGCTCCATCTTCGTCATCTTGGAGCGGCCCTGTATGCCGAGACGCTTGGCCCGCACGTAGAGCTCCTCCTTGGAGTGACCTTCCACGTCCACACCCCCGGCGCTCCGCGCCCGTTGATCCCGTGAAGTCTTGTCGCGCTCGTCGGAGGGCCCTTCGCCGTCCTTGGGCTCCCAGTGGTCGCCCACCTTCTCGAAGTTGTGCTTGAGGGCGCTGTAGGCCACGCGATGGGCACGCTCTTCGCTCCCGTACTCCTCATGGGCGCTGTCGAGCGCTCTCTCGTAGGTGCGCTGCGCCTTGTCGGGCGAGCGCTTCAAGGTGCCGGGCAGGTCTTCCTGGTTCGTCGGCATCACTTCCTCCTCGGCCTTTTCGTGGCGTCCATCGCCCCGTGCCGATGGGCGTCATGTCGTCGGTAGGCCCCCTTTTCGATACCCGGTGTGACCCTCGGCGATTCCTGGGCCGGTCCTGGACCAGACCACTGCTTGCCCATGGCACGCATGCGCCGTCAGCCAGGCGGGTACGCACCGGCAACTCCTCGGCGCCGCTCCCGTCGTCCTCGGCGGCACCCTGAGCACGTCCACGCCTCAGCCATGACCCTCCCCTCCATCTCCAACCAGGGCCTGCTCGTGCTGTGGGTGGAGCTTGCCGCGCTGGTGGTCACCGCCCGCCTCCTCGGTGCCCTGGCGCGTCGTCTCGGTCAGCCGGCTGTGGTGGGCGAGCTCGCTGCCGGAGTGGTGCTCGGTCCCTCGCTGTTCGGGCACCTGTGGCGCCCCGGCTTCGAGTGGTTCCTCCCCCGGGGTGCGGCGTCGGTCCCGTTGCTGGCCGTCTCGGCCTTGAGCCTCGTGTTCCTGCTGACGGTGATCGGCGCCGAGACCGATCTCCGTCTCATCCGCCAGCACGGCCGCGCCGCGGCGTCGGTGTCGCTTTCCAGCTTGCTCGTGCCCCTGGCGGCCGGCGCCGCCCTTGCCGTCGCCCTCCCGCCCGTGCTCGTGGGACACGGGGGGCGCCCGGTGTTCGTCGTCCTCGTGGCCGCAGCCGTGGCCGTCTCCTCCTTGCCGGTGGTGGCCAAGATCGTCGCCGAGATGGGGCTCGTGCGCCGCGACGTGGGCCAGATCGCCATCGCCGCCGCCACTGCCAACGACGCCACCGGTTTCGTGCTGCTGGCCCTGGCCAGTGGGCTGGCGGCGGGCAGCGCCGGTCAGGTGGCGGTGGCTCTGGTGGGGCTCTTGGCCGTGGGCGGGCTCCTGCTCACCGTCGGCCAACGGCTGATCGACCACCTGCTGCGCGAGGCGCGCCGGCGTGAGCTCGACCTGGACGCCACCTTGGCCATCTGGGTCGTGGGAACTCTGGGGGCCGCCGCTGCCGTCGAGGCCATCGGGGTCGAAGGGGCACTGGGGGCCTTCGTCGCCGGCATGGTCCTGGGACGGTCGCGCTTCCAGCAAGCAAGGGCCGGGGAGATCCTCGCAACGGCGACCACGAGCTTCTTCTCGCCCCTGTACTTCTCCACCGCCGGATTGCGCGTCGACGTGAGCGCGCTGGGACGACCTGGGGTGGGCGTGTCCTTCGTCCTCGTCACCGTCGTCGCCATGGTCTCGAAGTTCCTCGGCGCCCGGGTCGGGGGCTGGGCTGCCGGGCTGCACCGGCGTGAGGCCACGGCGCTCGGCGTCGGGCTCAACGGCCGTGGCGCCCTGCAGGTGGTCATCGGCACCGGCGGGCTCGCCATCGGCGCCCTGGACACCGCTTCCTACACGGTGGTGATCCTCATGTCGCTCGTCACCTCCCTGGCCGTACCGCCGCTGCTGCGCTCGGTCGTGCGCGGCTGGGAGGGGACGCCCGAAGAGCAAGAGCGCCTCGAGCGGGAGGAGGAGATGGACCGCAACGTGGTGGTGCGGGGCCAGCGGTTGCTCGTCGCCTCTCGGGGCAGCCCCAATTCGCAGGCGGCGGCCATGGTGGTGGCGGCTGCCTGGCCCGTCGAGTCCGAGGTGACCGTGCTCTCGGTGACCACCGACGGCGGCCAGCCCCCGGAGCTGGGCCCCGTCCTCGAGCTCCTCGGCCCCCGAAGCGTCGAGCACCGCGACGTGGGCTCCGAGGAAGTGCTCGAGGAGATCCTGACCGAGGCGCGTCTGGGTTACGGCGTCATCGCCCTCGGTGCCGCCGAGGAGCCCGGCCCGCAGCACCTGTTGTCTGCTGTCGTCGACGACCTGTTGGTCGACAGCCCCGTCCCTCTGCTCGTGGTCAGACGGGGGCGGGAGTCGGGCGCCGGTCGCCTGTCGTTGCGCAAGGTGCTCGTCCCGGTGAGCGGCACCCCCTCGTCCCGCGCCGGCCAGGAGGTGGCCTGCAGCCTGGGCCGGGCCCTGGGTATTCGAGTAGTGCTGGCCCACGTGGTGACCCGCAGCGACGGTGCGCATTCCCGCCACACTCCCCGGGCGCTCGGCTCGGCACGGGCTGCCCGGTCGCTCGACGGCGCTGCCCGTCGAGGGCTGGACGGGGCCGCCGGGGCCGCCCAGGTGGTGATGCGCGGCGCCTGGGCCATGGCCAACGACATGGGTGTCGAGCCCGAGGTCGTCGTGCGCCACGGCAGCTCGCCTGGAGAGGAGATCGTCGCCGCCGTGCGCCAAAGCGGAGCCGACGCCGTGGCGCTGGGCACCACGGTGCGTCGGGTGGAAGGTCATCCTTTTTTGGGCCACACCGTGGAGCACGTGCTGTCGGAGACCGAGGCCACGGTCATCGCCGTCGTGCTGCCCGAGCTGTCCTCGCATCTAGGCGCCCTCGTGGCCGAGGCCGGCGGGAACGCCTAAGCCTCGATCCACCGCGTAGCCGCAGGCTATGGACCCGGCAATCACTGAACTGACGGATCGTTGTCATCACAGGCAACGGACGAATGCACCCGGCCACATGGGCGTCGTCGACCAGAGGCTCTTGTT
>JBJKRZ010000221.1:0-6774 GCA_046704365.1 Acidimicrobiales bacterium
AGCACATCCTGGTCACCGGCGTGCTCACCGACGCTTCGTTGGCGTTCTCCATCGCCCGTCTGGCGCTCGACGAGGGCGCCGAGGTGGTGCTGTCGGGAGCAGGACGAGGGCTGTCGCTCACCCGCCGCACGGCGCGCAAGCTGCCTCGGGACGTCGACGTCCTCGAGATCGACGTGAAGGAGCCCGAACAGCTCGCCGCCGCCGCCTCGGAGTTGGAGCGCCGCTGGGGCCGGCTCGACGGCCTGGTGCACGCCATCGGCTTCGCCCCTGCCGACTGCCTCGGCGGTGACATCCTGCGCGCCGGATGGGACGACGTCGGTGAGGCGCTCAACGTGTCGGCGTACTCGCTCAAGGCTCTGGTCGAGGCCACCCTTCCCCTCCTCAGAGCAGCGGGCCGGGCGTCAGTGGTGGGCCTGGACTTCGACGCCCGGGTGGCGTGGCCCGCCTACGACTGGATGGGCGTGGCCAAGGCGGCCCTGGAGTCGCTCAGCCGCTACCTGGCGCGTGACCTGGGACCGCACGGCGTTCGCGTCAACCTGGTGGCCGCAGGGCCGGTGCGCACCATGGCCGCCAAGTCCATTCCCAGCTTCAGCGCCTTCGAGGACACCTGGGGAGCGCGTGCCCCGCTGGGCTGGGACGTAAAGGACCCCACACCAGTGGCTCTGGCATGCGTGGCCCTATTGTCCGACCTGTTCCCCATGACCACCGGGGAGATGATCCACGTGGACGGCGGCGTCCACGCCATCGGCGGCTGACGCAGATCTGAAGGTCCCGTCCACCACCGGCAGTCCCGACGCCAACCAGGCGCCTCGAAGCCCACCGAGGAACATCAAGGTGTCGGCCATGGCCGCCATCTGGTATCCCCTTCTCAGGGACCGCCACACCGGGGCGAGTCCCTCGTCCAGTACGAGCCGCCGGGCCATCTCGCTACGAGAGCTTTGACGCCCGTCGGCGACGGCGGCGCGGTATCGCTTGACAGCGACGGCACCGACACCCACTCCGTAGCCGTAGTACGACCGCAGGGCGGACCGCCGGTTGCGCCATTGCCGATGGACGACCACGGCCTCCGGTACGAAGGAACCGATCATGCCGGCGTACACCGCCCGCCACCAGACATCTATGTCCTCGCCCGCTCGAAGCAACGAACCGACACCCATCGATTCGTCGAACCAGCCGAGGCGCTCTAGTGCACCACGCCGCCATGCCATGTTGGCGCCGTGCCCGAAAGATCGTGGGTCGCCCGTGACGTCGAGGACGTGCGGCGTGAGCTCGGTGGTGAGCGCCACGCTAATTCCCAACCGCCGAGCTGGATCCCGATCGGCCAGCACTGCCCCAGTCACGAAGTCGGGGCATGACGGTCGCCCGAAGGCGGTGACGATCTGATCGAGCCAGTCGGCACGCGGAAGGCAGTCGTCGTCGGTAAAGGCGACAAGCTCCTCGTCCACTGCCGCCAGTCCCGCGTTTCGAGCTCGCCCGAGACCCGGGACCTCACAGCGCACCACCACGGCACCAGAGCCCTCCGCCACCTGGCGCACCCTCGGATCGATCGACGCCGAGTCCACCACCACCACTCGATCGGCCGGCCGACTCAACCCGTGCAGGGCTTCGAGGGCCCCCCGGAGCATCGTGGGGCGGTCCCGGGTGGCGATGACGACTGCGATGGTCGGCGACCCGTCGGTCATTCTGAGGGAGGCACGAGCTCTGCTCGGCGGGGCACGGCCGCCCAACGCGGCACCAGGGTGGAGAAGTTCCGTGCTCGCACGCAGCCGACCCAGGTCCCGGCCCCGCCAGCCAGCTGTTCCATGACGTGGAAGGCGGCCCAGCGCCAGGGCGGGACCTCCGGTCGGCGTCGCACCCAGTCGACGAGCCCCGGTCCCACCAGGACCATCAAGGCCAACCTCCGGAAACGGCGGCTCACGACGGAGAGGCACAAGGTCAAGGGCCAGTACCGGCGCCACACACTGAGAGCTAGTCCATGGGCGTCCGCCCTCTGGTCGGCGATGCGCTTGCGGACGGCGTCCTGCATCTCAAAACCTGATCGCTGCCAAAAAGGGGCGGGCACCACGCAGCCCACGATGAGCACCCCCACGGCCGCCCCGATCCGTCCCCGGGCAGCCAGCACCAAGGCGACCAAGTTCGCCGGCTCCACGCGCATGTTGCTGACCCCGGGGTGTCGGCTGGCCAAGGTGGCTTCGGACAGCTGGTACACGAAACGCTGGCGCAACACCTTGACCAGGTCTGCCCGCACAGGGTGTCGCACCTCGGAGGACGGCTCGTAGCGGATGGTCCAACCGGCCTGAACCATTCTCCATTCGAAGTCCGTGTCCTCTCCGGTAGGCCGGTCGAATCGCTCGTCGAAACCTTCCACAGCGTCGAAAGCTGCCTTCCGCACCAGGATCGCAGCGCTGGGCACGTGCAGCACTTGATGACCGGGTCCTACCGAGCGGGCCTCGGGGCCCCTCTCGAGGGGCCCTCTCGCCAGCTCGAAGGCGAGCAGCGCCTCGGTCGTCGACGACGCGCTGGCCTCGCTGTGCTCCTGGGCCCGGACCCGGGGTGCGGCGGCACCCACCTTGGCATCATCGAAATGGGCCAATAGTGGCGCCATCCAACCGGACTCCGGCATGCAGTCGGCGTCCACGAAGGCGAGGACATCGGTTCGGGCCAGCGCTGCACCGTAGTTGCGGGCTGCCGCCGGGCCACGGCCGACATCCATCCGCACCATCCGCACATTCGGATGCGCAGCAGTCGTCACCACAGCTCGCAGTGCATCGGGGTCGGAAGAGGCGTCGTCGACCACGAGGATCTCGGCCGCCTCGGCCAAGGCCTTCGGTGCGCTGAGTAAAGCGGCGATGTGATCGACGTGGTCGCGTACGGGGATCACCACCGTGACCCGGGTGGTGGCCACGCCGTTCCCGGCGGGCACAGGTTGGACAAGGTCGCGGTCCAGCAGCGCCGTCACCACTTCGATGTTCTCGGCGCGGACAACGATCGTCTCCCCGGACGACAGGGCCCGGATCGTCTCGACATCCTCGGGGCGCGACCGGACCAGACGGGTGGGGCGGCCACCCAACAGCACCTGGGCGTCGCGGCTGACGGTGACACCAGGAGAGAGCCGTGCCCTGAAGCCTGGCCCGAAGCGCTGCCCACCCGGAGGAAGTGGCCTATCCCCTTCCGCTGCAGTCACCGCATCAGGCTCAGCGCTGGAGGGCCTTCACCTCGAGGAACTCCTCCAACCCGAACGTCCCCGCCTCACGACCGATGCCGGACTGCTTGTAGCCACCGAAGGGGGCAAGCGGGTTGAAGCCGCCGCCGTTGACCTCGACCTGACCCGCCCGCAGCCGGCGCGCCACCTGCTCGGCGCGAGCCTTGTCGCCCGACCACACCCCACCGGCCAGGCCGTAGTTGGTGCCGTTGGCGATCTCGACGGCCTCCTCCTCGGTGTCGTAGGGGATGATGGCCAGCACCGGCCCGAAGATCTCCTCCTGGGCGATCGTCATGTCGGGGCGCACGTCGGAGAAGACGGTGGGCCGCACGTAGTAGCCCTTGTCCAACCCCTCGGGCGCCTCGTCGCCACCGGTGAGGAGCTTGGCGCCTTCCTCCACCCCCTTGCGGATGTAGCCGCGCACCCGGTCGCGCTGGACGGCGGACACGAGGGGGCCCAGGCGGGTCTCGGCGTCGAACGGGTCGCCGGGCTTGTAGGTCTCGGCCGTGCGGACGGCCAGCTCCTCGACCTCGGCCAGGCGGCTGCGCGGCACCAGCATGCGGGTGAGCGCCGAGCAGGTCTGGCCCGAGTTCAAGTAGCAGGCCGAGACACCCGAGGGCACGGCCGTGGCGAGATCGGCGTCCTCCAAGATGACGTTGGCCGACTTCCCTCCCAATTCGAGCGCCACTCGCTTGACCGACTGCGAAGCCAGCTCCATCACCCGCTTTCCGGCCCTGGTCGATCCGGTGAAGGAGACCATGTCCACGAGGCCGTGAGCGGCGATGGCCTCCCCCACCACCGGGCCCACGCCGGTCACCAGGTTGAAGACACCGGCCGGCAACCCCACTTCGTCGAAGATCTCGGCCAGGACGAAGGCGTTGAGCGGCGTCACCTCGCTGGGCTTGAGCACCACCGTGCACCCCGCCGCCAGGGCGAAGGCCACCTTGAGGGCGATCTGATGCAGCGGGTAGTTCCACGGCGTGATGCAGCCCACCACCCCCACGGGCTCCCGGACGATGATGGAATTCCCCAGCTCCTCCTCGAAGGGGAACTCCAGGACGACCTGGGCGGCGTTGTAGAAGTTCATGACCGGCAGCCCCACCTGGATCAGGTTGGACAAGGTGAAGGGCATGCCCAGCTCCTGGGAGATGAGCGTTGCCACGTCGGGAGTGCGTCCCGTGAGCGCCTCCTGAACGCGCAGCAAGGTCTTGGACCGCTCGTCCACCGAGGTGGCCGACCACGCGCCGAAGGCCTCGGCTGCCGCCCGCACCGCCTTGTCGACGTCCTCAGGGGTGCCCTCGGGGACGCTCCCCATGACCGCCTCTGTGGCCGAGTTCACCACGTCGATGGTGCCCGAGCCGGTGGACGGCACCCACGAACCACCGATGTACAGCTTGTCGCGTACCTCCATCGGGACCTCCTCCGCGCCGCTCGCCCCGGCCCAGGTGCCGGGGCGGCCAACGCGATGGTAGGTCAGCCGGCCGGTTCCATCACCTCGGAACCCGAGACGTCCTCCGAGGCGTAGGGGTCGCCCAGGAGGCGGCGTGCAGTGTCGAACACCGAGGCGGCGTCGGCGTCCGAGGCCGTCACCTCCCCGTCGAGCAGACCCCGCGCCCCCCCATTGACCTGCTGCAGCGTCCATCCGACGATGCGGGTGGGAAGGCCGTCGAGAGCCGGGCGCTCACAACCCGCCGGCACCCAGAGGAACGCCATGATCACTGCCTGGACCACGCCGGCGACAGCCGGGAACAACCAGATCACCCGGTAGTCACCGCCGCTCGAGTCCACCGCCCAGGCGGCGGCGAAGGCGAAGAGCAGGCCCACGGCGCTGAAGGGGGCGACGAGCTTGCCCAGCAGCTCCCCCATGCCGCCGCTGGTGGGGAGAAGCCGCAGGAGCATGGGCGCCAGGGAGATGGCGAAGGCGAAGAACAGCGGCGCCCCGGCCAGGGCCAGGACCACGGTCTGCCAGATGTGGGTGGAGCCGAATTGCAGAAGCGACAGCACGGTGCCCGCCACCGGCGTCCCCACCGCTATCTGCTTGCGGGTGAGCGCCCGGCTCATGAGCCACCCGCCCCCCAGGCCCACGACGACGAGCGGCACCCCCGTCACCCACCCGGCCAGGGTCTGCACGGCCGCTCCGGCGTGCTGGACCTTCTGGAAGTAGACGATGGCCAGGTACCCGGTTGCGCTGACCCCGGCCCAGAAGACGAGCACGCTCGCCACGAGGACCGTCCCGTTGGGCGAGCTCAAGATGCCGCCCAGCTCCGAGCGCCACGAGAGGGCCGCGCGCGTCCGCTCGGCGGACCTGGAGGACAGCGCTGCCGGGGCCTCGCGCACCAGTGCCAGCACGAGGAGGGCGGCTGCCACCATGATGAGCGCCGCCACCCGGAAGGCCAGGTCCCACGAGGCCGGGTCCGACGTGCGCCAGCTCGCCACCACGGTGGCCTTGATGGCCAGGCTGATCACACCGCCCACCACCCCCACCACGACGGCGGCCTTGACGGTGCGGCTCTTGCCGAAGATTTCGGGGACGACGGCCACGTTGGTGAGCCCGAACACCACGCTCGCCGTCTTGGCGGACACCACCAGGACGACGAGCAGCCAGTACCCGGGAACCACTGTGTAGGCCCAGGTGCACGCCGCCATCACCACGAGGCCCGCCGCCATGTAGGGAGCGCGTCGCCCCGCCGGTCCCCTGGTCCGGTCACTGGCCCGGCCCAGCAACGGGTAGGCCAGCCACCCGATGAGGCGGTTGGCGCACAGGGCGAAGGTGATGGCGAGGGCGCTCGGGGTCCGCGCCGACACGAGCAACGTGAGCAGGACGCCGGACACGGCTAGGTAGGCCCGGGGCCCGGCCAGCCCCAGGCACAGCCCGGCCAGACTGCGCAGGCGCCGAGCTTCGAGGCGCTGCGTCGGCGCTGACAGGGACGGAGAGGGCTGCGTCTGTGTCCCGATCTCCACGTCGCGCACGCCCCTCCCCGGAGTTGGGCCGCTACCCGCTGCCCGACAGGGTCGGCTCACTCGGGCCGCCAGCCGCCTGCCCCGGCTCCTCAGAGGCGGGGCGCAGGGCGTCGGCGATCTGGGTGCGCACGGGCACGAACTCGGGCATCACGAAGTGACGACGGAGCCAATTGGCTCCGTCCACGACCAGGGTATGCCCGGTGACGAAGCCGGCGTAGGGCGAGCAGAGCCAGGTGGCCGCCCAGCCCAGCTCGTGCAGGCGACCCAGGCGCCCGGCGGGCGAGCGCCGGGCGTCCAATTCCTCGCCACCCCCGGCGCGCAGCACGGTGAGCTCGGGGCGCATGTCCTCGTGGACGAACAGCCCCGGGGCCAGGGCGTTCACCCGCACGCCGTAGGGGGCCCACTCGACGGCGAGGGTCTTCGTGAGGTTCTCCACCGCCGCCTTGGCGGCGGCCGTGTGGGCCATGCCCGGGCCGCCGGTGAACGCCTGGGTGGCCAGCACGTTACAGATGGCGGCCGGTTCGCCGGCGCCGGTGGCCCGGCGGAACAGCTCCTGGGAGCAGAAAAAAGTGCCGTCGAGGACGATTTGCGTGACAGCGCGCCAGCCGCCG
>JBJKRZ010000222.1:0-3000 GCA_046704365.1 Acidimicrobiales bacterium
GTCCAGGGTTGGCCGAGTAGAAGGAGAAATTGGCCACCACGTGCAGCACCCGGGCTCCCACGATGGCGGTCAGCACCACCCACAGGAACATGCCCGTCACCCATTCGGTGGGGTAGCCGCGCCCCCGCAGGCGGCGCTCGAAGTAGCGGTAGGCGAACCAGAAGGTGACCGCCAGCCCGATGCCGTAGGTGTGGACCAGGAGCGGCCCGATGTGGAACGAGACGGGGATGGGCTTCACGAGGTCCTTGGCGCCACCGGCGCGATAGGCGCCCCGATGGCGCCCGGGCCATCGTACCGCCGGCCCCCAGCCAGCCGGCCCCGCCCCCGACCTGCAGCCGGCCCCGCCCTGACCCACAGCGGGGCCCGGCCCTGCCCGCCCCGGCCCGACTCCACCGGGACGCCGCAGCCTCGGGCCGCGGGGTTCGCGCCCGTCTGCACCTGGTGGCTGGTTTAGCGTTCTCGGTGCCGTCCTCTCGGTGACGGCTCAGCAGGGGAGTGGCGGTGGACGACGCACAAAAGGGCACGGACTCACTCGAGGAAAAGAACTCGCTCGAGGGCTTGGACTCGCTCGAGGGCAAGGTCGCCGTGGTGACCGGGGCAGCCTCGGGCATCGGATTGGCCACCTCCCGGCGCCTGGCCGGCATGGGGGCACACGTGGTGGCCGTGGACATCGACCGGCGAGGCGCCGAGCGGCTGGCCGAAGAACTCCGCTCTGTCGCCGTCGCTGCCGACGTGAGCCGCTCGGAGGCGTGGTCGCAGATCACCGAGGCGGCCTCAAAGATGGGCGGCGCCGACATCGCCCTCCTGAATGCCGGAGTCACCACCGGACAGCAGGACATCACCGCCGTCACCGACGACGAGTACCGGCGGATCTTGGGCGTGAACGTGGACGGGGTGGTCTTCGGGGTCCGAGCCCTTCTCCCGCACATGGCGGCCAAGGGGGGCGGGTCCATCGTGGCCACGTCGTCGCTGGCCGGGCTCATCTCCTTTCCGGGTGACCCCCTCTACACGTTGACCAAGCATGCCGTGGTGGGCCTCGTCCGGGCACTGGCGCCGAGGCTGGCCGAGCAGCACGTCACCATCAACGCCGTGTGCCCCAGCCTGGTCGACACGCCTCTCATCGACGGCGAGATCCGCGACACCCTGGCCGGTGCCGGTTTTCCTCTCATCTCCCCCGAGGCCGTGGCCGATGCTGTGATGTACTGCATCAGCGAGGGACGAAGCGGTGAAGCCGTCTTCGTGCAGCTCGGCTGGCCGCCCACGGCCTACCGTTTCGGCCGTCCCCCCGGCCCGCGCCTTACCGACGTGGAGGGAAAGGTGCCCCCCGGCTGGCTGGCCGAGCAGCCGGGCTGAGGGGGAGCCCGGGGGCGGCGGGGCCCCTGTCGTCTGGCGGCCGGTAGCGTCGCGTGCGGTGCACCCCATCGAACGGCTTCGCTTCGTGGCCCGTGCCGGCTGGGGCGAGCCCGCCGAGCTCGGTGCCGAGGCGGCTTACGCCTTGGGCGAGCTTGCCGAGCAGGAACCGCCGGCGCTGCTGCCCGCCTGTCGCCGGCTGCTCGAGCGCAACCCCACCTGTGGCACCCTGTGGTGGGTGGCGGCGCGCCTGGTGTGCTCGGGCGACCCCTGGGCCGAGGCGCTGCGCTGCGCGCAGCTGCTCGAGGACGACCCCACCGACGAGCTGCTCGAGGTCGAGCTGCACGGCCGCCGGTACGTGCGCCACGGCGGCGTGTCCGACGTGGCCTCCGCCCAGGTCGTGGTGCTGCGCGCCGACGCCCTGGGTCACGACGGCATGGTCCTCGACGCCGACGATCTCGGGTTGCTCGAGGCGGCCCGAGTGCTGGAGGCCGAGTTGTGGGTGGCAGCCGGCATGGGGAGGACGCTTCCTCCCGGGCTCTGGCAGGCGCTGTGTCGGCGTGCCCGCCCCTCCTGCGAGGAGGTCCCCAGACGGACAGGCACGGTGGTGGTGGAGCTGTCCGGGGTGGCCAAGGTGGCAGGCCCCACCGGTGTGCTGTCGCCCGCCCGGGCGCTGGCCGCCTGCGACTGCCCGGAGCCGCCGGAACTGGCTGCCGCGTGGTGAGCGCCGGGCGCTGTCGGTAGTCTCCGACGGACTCGACACGGGGAGGACGACGGTCATGGGCGAGCACATCGAATTCCCGAGCAACGGCCATGTCGGCGGTGGCTACCTGGCTGTTCCGCCGTCGGGATCGGGGCCGGGACTCGTCGTCATCCAGGAGTGGTGGGGTCTCGTCCCCCACATCGAGGAGGTGGCCGACCGCTTTGCCGCTGCCGGGTTCCTGGCGCTCGCCCCTGACCTGTACCACGGCAAGAGCGCCTCGGTGGGCGAGCCCGACGAGGCCGGCAAGCTCATGATGGCCATGCAGCTGGACCAGGCGGGCAAGGACATGTCCGGGGCCGTCGGAGAATTGCAGCGCCGCAGCGGCCGGGACTCGGTGGGCGTGGTCGGGTTCTGCATGGGGGGCGGGTTGGCCCTCGTGCTGGCCTGCCAGCGCCCGGACGCCGTCAAGGCGTGCGTGGCCTTCTACGGCGTCATCCCCTGGCCCGATGCCCAGCCCGACTACTCCAAGCTGGACGCCGCTGTGCTTGTGCACGTGGCCGAGAAGGACCAGATGTTCTCGCCCGAGGCGGCGGCAGGGCTGGAGGCTCGCCTGTCGGAGCTGGGGAAGCAGGCGCAGTTCCACCTCTACGCGGGCGCCGACCACGCATTCTTCAACGACACCCGGCCCGATGTGCACGACGCCGCAGCAGCCGAGCTGGCCTGGGGTCGTACGCTCGAGCTCCTGCACGCCCAGCTGGGGTGAGCCCACGCCCGACGGGTGCGAGCGCCCCCGACGGCGCGCCGGCGGGCTGCGTGGGCGCCTACCTCGAGCTGGGGCTGGCCCTGGGACGCCACGTCGAGGGTCTGGTCGACGCCTACTACGGCCCGCCCCGGCTGGCCGACCGCCTGTCCGCCGAGCCGCCGCGGCCCCCCGCCCGCCTGGTGGC
>JBJKRZ010000223.1:0-6399 GCA_046704365.1 Acidimicrobiales bacterium
GGGCTGGAGAGCACCGAGGCCATCCGGGAGGACATCGCCCGCACCATCGGCTCCTACTCGCTCATCCGCACCCTGCGGCGCCAGGGCGACCAGTTCCAGTACGGCGGCCCCCAGTTGTGCTGGGGGTGGCAGTTCCCCACCGCCGACGCCAAGGCGCACTTCAGTCCCGTGCCTCTGCCCGAGCGCCAGGTGCCAGAGGGCGCCTTCCTGCTGACCACGCGCCGCGGCCGGCAGTTCAACTCCATGGTGCAAGGCGAGCGCGACCCCCACACTGGCGCATGGCGGGACTCGGTGCTCATCAGCGCCGAGGACGCTGCCCGGCTGGGGATCGCCGACGGCGACGGGCTGGTGCTGCGCAGCGACACGGGCGAGATGGCCGGCAGCGCCATGATCGCCCCGCTCCAGAGGGGCACGCTCCAGGTGCACTGGCCCGAGGGCGAGGTCCTCATCGACCGGTCCCGACGCTCGCCCCAAGCCGGTATCCCCGACTACAACGCCGTCGTCCGGCTCGAGCGTCAGCAGGAAGCCGCCAGGCAGTCGGCGGAGGCCTGAGCCCGTGGCCGTGCGCCCGGGAGCCACGTCCAGCGCTTCGGTGTGGTCGGTGGAGCGAGGCAGCGTACGCACGGTGCAAGACGTCGTGGCCACCGAAGAGCCGCTCGAGATCGGCGTCGTCACCGCCGCCGGGCGCCGTCCGGTGGCGGTGACGATGCGCACGCCGGGGTCGGACTTCGAGCTGGCCGCCGGCTTCCTCTTCGGCGAAGGGGTCATCAGCCACCGAGGCCAGATCCGTCGCATCAGCTACTGCCTGGATCGCAGTGTCGAGACCGAGCAGCGCTACAACATGGTCAACGTCGAGCTCGAACCCGATGCCGCGCTCGACCTGGCGCCTCTCGAGCGCCACTTCTCCATGACGAGCGCCTGCGGGGTGTGCGGCAAGGCCACCCTTGAGGCGCTGCGTCTGCGGGGCCTCGAGCGCGTCCCGCCCGGCCCGGTGCTGGCGCCGGAGGTCCTGGCATCGCTGCCCCGGACGCTGCGCCAGGCGCAGAGGCTGTTCGGCGCCACCGGGGGGCTGCACGCCTCGGCCCTGTTCACGCCGTCAGGCGAGTTGATGGCCGTCCGAGAGGACGTGGGCCGGCACAACGCCATGGACAAGCTCGTGGGGTGGGCGCTGCTCGAGGGCAAGGTCCCGCTCGCCGAGCACGTCGTGCTGGTGAGCGGGCGCTCGAGCTTCGAGCTGGTGCAGAAGGGACTGTCCGCAGGGGTGCCGGTGATGTGCTCGGTATCGGCGCCGAGCAGCCTGGCGGTGGCGCTGGCCCGTGAATTCGGGATGACCCTGGTCGGCTTCCTGCGCCAGGACAAATGGAACCTCTACAGCGGCACCGAGCGCATGGGCGTCACCGAGGCCGTGGCGACCTGAGACGTCGCCGGATGAGCCCTGGGCGAGGAGAGCCCGAGGGACCGCTCAGCCTGCCTTGGCGGCGAGGAAGCCGGTGATCTCCCGGGCCGCCCTGCACCCGCTCAGGTAGGCGGCCTCCACGGTGTCGGCGATGGGCTCCCACGAGGTGGCCGAGCCCGCCCAGAACAGCGCTCCCGTGTCGGCGGCGGCCAGCGCGGCGCGGGCTCCCACGGCACCGGGGGGAAGAAAGGTGTAGCCGCCGCGGGCGTTGGGGTCGGCCGTCCAGTCGACGAAGCGCACCCCGCTGAGCAGGGCCTCCGGACGCGCCCGGGGGAAGAGCCGGCGCAGGTCGGCGGTGGCGATCTCCGCCACGGCGTCCGGCCCCGCCCCCGACAACGCCCATGCTCGCGGGCCGGTGGCGTAGCCCAGGAGGACCGGCGGCCCGTCGGTGCCGAAGGACGTCGGCCAGTACAGCGTCATGGGTCCCGTCCCGCACGCCACCTGAGCCATGCGCCGGGGCCAGAACCGCTCCGAGAAGCACAGCAGCACCTTGGCCACCGGCCCCGTGCGGATCCTGGCTACGGCGTCGGCCTTGTCCTGCGGAAGGGGCGGGTCGAAGACGACGTCGCCTGTGGCCAGCACCCCGTGGGGGATCGTGCACAGGCAGGCGAGCGCCGAGATGCACCGCCCGTGACGCGATGACACCACCACCCCGTCGGGCGCCCAGGCCACCTCCGTGGCGCGCCACCCGAGGCGGACGTCGAGGCCCGCGGCGATGTGCGCCGCCAGAGAGTCGTACCCGTCGAGCACCCGGTGGTTGAGCCCGAGCTCGAGGCCAACCACGCCGTCGGCCACCAGGCCCCGCACGCTGATCTCGCCCACGTCACCAGGAAGGTGTGCAGCCAGCGTCAGCGCCGCCAGTTCCTCGGCGCATCCCGAGTAGCGCTTGCGGGCCATGAAGGCGGCAGCGCTCTCGTCGGCCGCCCGGCGACGCAGCTCCCAGAGGATGGAGAAGGTCCGCCAGGTGGCGGGCCGGGCCAGCTGCGCCGGCATCCAGCGCGTGGTGGCCCCCAGGTGCAGCCACGACCAGCGGTAGGGGACGGGTTGGACGTGCAGCCCCGCCGCCCGGGAGTCGTCCCACGTGGCGGCTCCCACCCCGTGGATGAACTCGGCGCCCGCCTCCACCGGCACCGAGGTGAAGTCGCGCACGCTCCATACCCGCCCGCCCACGCGGGTGCCGGCCTCCACCACCACGACGCCCAGGCCCTCGGCGGCCAGCGCCCGCGCCGCTGTGACCCCGGCCACGCCGGCACCGAGCACGACCACGTCGGTGTCGTCGTCGCTCACGGTCCCTTCGCCCTCATGTAAGGGACACCGGCGCTCGTGGAGGATCCACCACTGCGCCAGGGTCCCAGGGTTGCATGAGCATCCCGGCTGGTCCGGGGGCGGCGTTGAATGGCGCTCTGAGGGAGTCTCGGCTCGCCTCGTTGGTCTGATTGCCGCCTTCGGCTTGGCCACGGATGCCCCGGATGAGGGAAGTGGTCCGGCTCGAAGAGGCTGGGACCGGTTGCAGCACATGAGTGGGAGCCGTCGTCAGGCGCCCTTGGGACCGTGGCCGCGTGGAGCGTCGCTTCTCGGAGCGGCCGGCGGACAGAGCAGCGGTCACCGAGGAGGGAGCATGACAGACAGACGGCTGGTCGGCATCGACCTGGGGATCGCGAGCGCCCACACCGTGCGGGTGCTCGACGGCGAGGGCCAGACCCTGGCCAAGCGTAAGTGCTGGCCGACGGCGCAGAGCCTCGCTGAGGTGGAGCAGGCGGCACTGGCCGGGACGAGAAGAGGGACTCGCCTCGAGGTGGTGATCGAGCCGACCGGCCCGGCATGGCTGCCCATCGCCGTGTTCTTCACGAACCGAGGCCACGTCGTGCACCGCGTGTCGTCGGCCAAGGCGGCGGATCTGCGCCGGTTCCTGTCGCGACATGCCAAGTCCAACGGCATCGATGCCGACACCCTGGCCCGCCTGCCGCTTGTCGACCGGGCCGGCCTGCGGCCCCTCGAACTGCCCGACGCCGATCGGGCCGGGCTCGATCGGCGGGTGCGCGCCTGTGACCGGCTCACCTCGCAGGCGGCGCTGCACAAGCGCCGCATCAAGGACCTGGTGCGCCAACTCATGCCCATGAGCCCGCTCGAGGGGGACCTGGGCCGGGCCGACCTGGCCGTCCTCGAACAGGCATCCGACCCGAACGTCCTGCTCAGGATGAGCCTTGCGGCGCTCACCGCCCTGATCACCGCAGCCTCGCACGGCCAGCAAGGAGAGGCACGGGCCCGGCGGTGGCTGGCGGCGGCCGAGGCCGCCGTCGAGCTCTACGGCGCCTCCGAGGCGGTGGCCTTCTCTGAGCTTGCCGGCGAGGTGGGAACCGAGGTGCGCCTGCTTGGTGCCGTCGAGGCCGAGCTCGAACGCCATGCGCCCGAGAGGGAGCGGCGCTACCAGGCGGTCGACCCCCAGTCGCTCGCTCGCAGCTTGCCTGGCATCGCCAAGGTGGGGGCCCCGCCCTCGTCGCCTGCATGGGCCGAGCCACGCGCTTTGCGAGCGGTGCCAGATTCCGCTCCTTCACCGGGCTCACCCCGAAGGCGTCGGAGACGGGCGAGACCGACAGAAAGGGCCAGTCCATGTCCAAAGCCGGCAGCAGCCTGCTGCGCACCACCTTGGTGCGGGCGGCCGACAACGCCCGACGCCAGGACCCCCAGCTAGCTCGGATCTACTACGTCCAGATGGTCGAGCGGGGCAAGGACCACATCGCCGCCGTCTGTGTGGTGGCCGCCCATCTGGCCGAGCGGGCCTGGCGAGTGATGCAGCGCGGCACCCCCTATGTGGTCTGCGACGTCGACGGCCGGCCCGTCGAGCCCGAGGAGGCCAAGGCCATCATCGCCGAGCGCTACACGGTCACCGAAGAAATCCGCCGATTCCGGCGGTCGAAGAAGAGGGCGGGGAAGGCCCCTCAAGAAGTCCTCTCGGGACATCAGCGGCCAGACGCTCGAGGCGTTGCCGAACGAGGCGACCTTCCCCGCCAGACCACTTCAGTCCGCCGCCGGCAGGACGTCAAACGAAGCGCTTGACATCCTTAGGGTCCATAGGGAATCAGCCCAGCGGGGCGTCCTCGGTCCAGCTGGCGGCGTGGTGACCGAGCGCCACGTCGGGGTGGACCCCCTCGATCACCTCGAGGTTGCGCCCCACCTGCTGGAGACGGCCGATCATCTCCTGGCGCTGGGCGACGCTGAGCCCCTGACACAGCTTCTGCTCCAGTGCCATGGCCTTGGTGGTGGCCTCGGCCACCAGGTCCCGGCCGGCGGGCGTCACGTGCAGAGTGCGCGATCTCCGGTCGGTGGGGTGCACACGACGTTCGACCAGGCCCCGCTCCTCCAGATGGTCTACCAACGACACCATGGAGCTGGCCGGGATCCGGAGGCGTTCCACCAGGGCGCTCTGGGGCTGGCCCTCGGCGGCTTCGATGGCCCGCATCAGCGCGTAGTGACGGGGCTCGAGGGAGATGGAGGCCATGACCGTGCGGAAGTGCCGGGCCACCACGTATCCCAGCTGCGAGAGCAGGAATCCCACGCTCTGGCCGAAGGGCGGACGTCCCCCCTGGTGGTGGCCGCCGTGGTGGTGCCCCGGCTCGCCCGGGCAGTTCGGCGGTGTACCAGGAGCAGCGATAGCGGCATTCTACTTCACATGTGGAACGTTTCGTGGTAGAACCCTTCTAAATCGAACAGTTCTGAACGGAACGGAGTTGCCGACATGTCGGTCGTCGCCCCTGTGCGCCCCTCTCCGGACCAGGCCGGCTCGAGCGGCCTGGGGCCTCTGGGACGCCTCGCCTCCTGGGTGGTGCGCCACCGCCGGCTGGTGCTCGGCGCATGGGCCGTGGTGTTCGTGGTGGGGGCGATGGCCGCCGGCAAGGTCTCGAGCCGGCTGACCGTCGACTTCTCCTTGCCGGGCCAGCCCGGCTACGAGACGGGGCTGCGCCTGTTGCGCACCTACGGCAACGGCGGCGAGGCCGACCCCGCCATCCTGGTGGTCACCGTGCCCCCCGGCCAAAGCGTGGCCGGCGACGCCGACGCCCTGGCCACCGCCTTCGATCGCCTGCGCGCCGACGAGCCGGCGCTGCGCTTCGTCGACTACGGCGTCACCCACGACCGGGCCTTCGTGACCCACGACGGCCGCAGCACCTTCGCCTACGTCTTCACCCCCCCTCCCACGAGCTTCAGCGGCAGCAGCCTGGTGACCGGTGCCCGCAGCGCCCTGGCCCGCCAGCTCCCCGGGTACCAGGTGGGGCTCACCGGGCTCGACCAGCTCTCCTCGGGCGCCTCGCCCAAGGGTCCCGGCGTGCTGGCCGAGACCATGCTCGGCGGCCTGGGCGCCCTGGCCGTGCTGGGCTTCGTGTTCGCCTCGCTGTTGGCGCTGGTGCCGCTGCTGGTGGCGGCGGTGTCCATCCTGGCCACGTTCCTGGTCGTCCTCGGCCTCAGCTACCTCACCGAGGTGTCGTTCATCGTGGAGTTCCTGGTGGCGCTGGTGGGGCTCGGCATCGGCATCGACTACTCGCTGCTCATCGTCACCCGCTGGCGCGAGGAGCGGGCCAAAGGGCTCTCCGCTCCCGATGCCGTGGTGGCCGCCGCCGACACCGCCGGGCGCGCCGTCGTGCTCTCGGGGATCACCGTGGCCGTCGGCCTGGTCGCACTGGTGGTGCTGCCCGTGCCGGGTCTGCGCAGCACCGGCATCGGCGGGATGCTCATCCCCCTCGTCTCGATTCTGGTGGTGAACACCTTGCTCCCGGCCCTGCTGGCCGGCGTGGGCCCGCGGGTGGACTGGCCCAGGCTGCGCAAGGAGGACCACGCCAGCCGCTTCTGGAGCCGGTGGGCCGCCGTGGTGGCCCGGCGCCGGTGGTGGGCGGCGGGCGGGGCGCTGGCGGTGCTGGCGGTGGCCGTCCTGCCCGTCTTCGGCCTCAAGG
>JBJKRZ010000224.1:0-3361 GCA_046704365.1 Acidimicrobiales bacterium
CCCGAAGGTGACCGTCACTCGTGCCCGAACGCCCAGGCGTCCCCGCCGGCGGCGCCGGTCCCACGGGCGAAGAAGCGCCTTGGCCACGGCCTGCCTCCGCCGGTCCTCAGACCGCCAGCTTGTAGCCGATGCCCCGGACGGTGAGGACCCGCTCGGGGTGGGCGGGATCGCGCTCGATCTTGGCCCTGAGCCGGCGCACGTGGACGTCGACCAAGCGCGTGTCGCCCGCGTAGTCGTAGTCCCACACGCGTTGCAGGAGCTGGGCGCGGCTGAGGACCCATCCGGGACGGGCCGCCAGCTCGCACAGCAACTGGAACTCGCTGCGGGTGAGCGACACCTCTTCGCCGTCCACGCGCACCACTGCGGTCTGAGGCTCGAGCTCGAGGTTGCCGAAACGCAGGATGTCGGGGGCCACCTTGGTGGAGGTGCGGCGCAGCAGGGCGCGGATGCGCGCCGAGAGCTCCTTGGCCACGAGCGGCTTCGTGATGTAGTCGTCGGCTCCCGCCTCCAGTCCCGCCACAACGTCCGTTGTGTCGTCCTTGGCGGTGACGATGACGATGGGCACGTCGCTCGTGTGCCGCAGGCGACGGACGACCTCGAAGCCGTCGATGCCCGGGAGCATGAGGTCGACGAGAACCAGGTCGGGCTCGTCGCGCCCGAAAAGGCCCAGGCCCTGCTCCCCGTCGGCCGCCTCGGCCGTGGCGTAGCCCTCTTGGGACAAGAACAGCGACAGCGACGAGCGGATGCTGTCGTCGTCTTCGATGAGCAAGATCTTCGAGGTCACAGAGGTTTTTTCGGTCACCGATTTCCCAACGTCTGCGTCGCCACCGAACTGTCGCCCAAGCGTTACGAGAATGAAACACCCGGTTCTTAGGTTGGTCGGCGGGATAGGGAAGACCCGAGCCCGAATCTAGCGCCCGAAGGAATGATGCCGGTGTCAGATCTGCAGGTGACAGTGCTCTCCAACAGGAGCCCCTACTCGGTCACCGAGGTGGACGGCGAGCTCCGCTTGGGCCCGGGCATCGGCGGCCTGGCATCGGCGCTTGCCCCACTGGCGGCCACCGAGGGGGTGCGGTGGGTGTCGGCCGCCAACTCCGACGCCGAGCGCCGGGCGGCGGCACAGCACTCCCTGGACGACGTGGTGCGTTTCGTCGACATCGACGAGGATCTCTACCGCCGCTACTACGACGACATCGCCAACTCCACGTTGTGGTTCGTGCTGCACGGCATGTACGACCGGGTGGCAGGCCGGCCCTTCGACGCCGACTGGCGCCGGTCGTGGGACTGCTACCGGGCCGTGAACAAGGTCTTCGCCCGGGCCGCCGCCCGCTCGGCGCCGGCCGGGTCGCTGGTGCTCGTCCAGGACTACCACCTGGCCCTGGTGGGGGCCCTGCTGCGCCAGGACCGTCCTGATCTCACCATCTGCCATTTCAGCCACACGCCGTTCGCGTCACCCTCGGAGCTGGAGGTGCTCCCCACCGCCGTGGCCCGCGAGCTGCTCGAGGCCATGAGCTGCTACGACCTGTGCGGGTTCCACAGCGCCGCCTGGGAGGAGGCCTTCCGGGCGTCCTCGGTGGGCCTCATCGGGGAGTGCCCCAAGACCGTGGTGGCCCCGCTCGGTCCCGACACGGCCGCCCTGAGCTCGCGCGCCGAGTCCTCGGGGTGCGTCGCCTACGGCGAGGCGCTCGCCGCCATGGTGGGGGACCGCAAGCTCATCGTGCGCGTCGACCGTCTGGAGCCGTCGAAGAACCTCCTGCGCGGTTTCCGGGCCTTCGACGAGCTGCTGTCCGGCGAGGAGCGCTGGAGGGAGCAGGTCGTCTTCGTGGCCCTGGCCAATCCTTCTCGGGAGACGTCGGCTGAGTACACCGCCTACCGCCAGGAGGTGGAGCGGACGGTGGCGGAGATCAACGACAAGTGGGCCACGCCCAGCTGGACGCCCATCGTCCTCACCATCGGCAACAGCGTCGACCGCTCCTTCGCCGCGCTGCAGCGCTACGACGTGCTGCTCGTCAACCCCATCCGCGACGGGCTCAACCTGGTGGCGAAGGAGGGCCCGCTGCTCAACCAACGCAGCGGCGTGCTGGTGCTGTCCAAGAACACCGGTGCCTGGGACACCATGTGCAACGGCGCCGTCGAGGTGAACCCCTTCGACGTCTTCGAGACGCGCCTGGCCCTGGCGCGGGCCCTGGACATGGGCCAGCGCGAGCGGGTGGCACGGGCGGCCATGTCGCGCCACGGTGCCGCCCTCTTCGATTGGTCTTCCTGGCTCCTCGAGCACTACCGGGCGTTGGGACTCGTCCGAGGAGTGGGCGCGGTGGTCGGGGGAGGCGAGGGGGCCGGCATGGGCCCGCCACCGGTCCCCTCGCCCGAGCTCGAGCCTGTGGGCGCCCACGGGGGGGACTGATCATGGAGCGTGTGCTCATCATGGGCGAGTCCGAGCCTCACGAGGTGCCCGCCGAGCCCGCAGAATGCGTGGACATCGAGTCGTGCCACAGCACGTGGTCCTTCGACGTGCGCAACCACCGTTTTCGCCGGACCCTGCGGGGCTTCGAAGGCGCCGTCAACCAGCCGGTGACCGAGTGGCGCCCCTACTACGGCCTCGAGGAGTACCCCGGGTCGGACTCCTTCGTGGTGTGGCTCAACCCCGAAGGCACCCGGCTCCTGCGCTCGTGGCGCCACCGCCCCGACTGCCCGGCCTGCGCCTCTCGGGAGACTGAGGAGACCAAGAGGCTCGACGCCCGGGCGGGCTGACCGCCCCCAGAAAAGCTGGATCGCCCCAGAAGGGCTGGTCGTCCCCAGAAGCGCTGAGCGCCCAGACGGGCCGATCGCCCCAGAAGGGCCGATCGGGACCTTCGGCCTAGTCAAGTGCCGGGACCGGGCTGACGATGACCTGGTGATGGAGGGTGCGCGCCCCGCTGGGGCCGAGCCGGTGGCGCCGGCAGGAGCGAAGGTTTCCCCGGCAGGAGCGAAGGTTTCCCTGGCGCGCCGCACCTGGGTGCGCAAGAGCTCGGCGGCGATCATGACCGAGGTCGACCCCGCCATCGGCGAGGTGCTCGGCTGGGGAGCCGACGACCTGGTGGGCAAGACGTCGCTCGAATTCGTCCACCCCGACGACCAGGCCCTGGCCATCGAGAACTGGATGCAGATGCTGGGGTCGCCCGGTGAGGCGCCCCCCCTGCGCATCCGCCACCGTCACCCCGGCGGGCACTGGGTGTGGATCGAGATGGTCAATTACAACCGCCTCGACGACCCGTCGGAGCGCTGTGTGGTGGCGGAGATCACCGACGTCTCGGCCGAGATGGGCCCCGCCTGGGACGGCGCCGTCGGCGCCGACCGTGCCGCAGCCGCCCCAGGTGCCGCA
>JBJKRZ010000225.1:0-9278 GCA_046704365.1 Acidimicrobiales bacterium
CGCCGAGGCACTGCTCGAGGCCGCCCTGGGCGACCTGCGGCGCCGCCGGAGGGCGGCCATGGGCTTCTGCATCGTGGGCATGGGCCGATTCGGCGGCGGCGAGCTGGCCTACGGCAGCGACCTCGACGTGCTGTTCGTCCACGGCGACGCGGCAGGCGGGCGGCCAGCACAGGCGGGCGCCGACGAGGTGGCCGAGGAGCTGCTCGCCCTCGTGCACGGGCCCAGCCTGGCCGGGCGCCTGGCCACCTTGGACCTGGGCCTGCGCCCCGAAGGCGCCCAGGGACGCCTGTCGCGACCGGTGGAGGGATACCGCCTGTACTTCTCGCGCTGGGCGCAGACATGGGAACGCCAGGCGCTGCTGCGGGCGCGGGTGGTGGCGGGCGACCGCCATCTGGGCGACGCTCTGCTGGCAGCCGCCGACCGCTTCGTGTGGGAGCAGCCCTTCGGCGAGGCGGAGCGGGCCGAGATCAGACGCATGAAGGCCCGCATCGAGCGCGAGCGCATCCCGAGGGGCGACGACCCCGCCTTCCACCTGAAGCTGGGCCGGGGGTCGCTCTCGGACGTGGAGTGGACGGTCCAGCTGCTGCAGCTCCAGCACCGGGTGGCCGGTCCCTCCACCCTTGTCGCCCTGGACACCTTGGAGCGACGAGGCGCGCTCGCCACAGCCGATGCCGAGGCGCTGCGGGCCAGCTACCTGTTCTGCGAGCACACCCGCAATCGCTGGCATCTGGTTGGAGCGCTGGCAGGGGGCGCCCCTGCCGGCGACAGCCTCCCGGCGCGGGCCCATGACCTGTCCCGTCTGGCCCGCAGCCTCGACACGAAGCCTGCGACCCTGCGCGACGACTACCGGCGCGTGACTCGCCGGGCCCGGCGGGTGGTGGAGCGCCTCTTCTACGGGATGGACAGCTGAGCCCCTCACGCCCGGCCCTGGTGGAGAAGGCGTCGGCGAGGCGGGCGGTAGCCTTTGGCGGTGCGACACCGGAGAGGGCGCTGACCACCACCGCCGGTGAAGGAGCTGACCTCGCCCGCGCCCCGGCGGAGCTGGTCGAGGCGGCCCTGCGCCTCGTCCCTGACGCCGCCATCCTGGTCGACCGCTCGGGGAGCATCGTGGCCGCCAACCCCAGCGCCGAGAGCTGCTTCCGCTATCCGGCCGGGGGCCTGGCCGGGGTGCAGGTGGAGGCCCTGGTGCCCTCGCGCTTGCGGACCCGCCACGTGGGCCACCGCCACGACTTCGGGCAGAACCCGAGCAGGCGTCCCATGGGGGCGGGCCTGGAGCTGTGGGCGCTGCGGCGCGACGGGTCGGAGCTCCCCGTCGACATCAGCCTCATCCCCCTGGAGGTGGACGGTCGCCAGCTGACCATGGCGACCATCCGCGACATGTCTCTACAGCGCGCCGAATGGGAGTCCGAGGCACGCCTGGCCGCCATCGTCGCTTCCTCCGACGACGCCATGTTGTCCATGGATTTGAACGGGACCCTGGTCAGCTGGAACCCCGGGGCCCGACGGCTCTTCGGCTATCCGGCCGAAGGGGTGATCGGACGGTCCTTCTGGCGCCTGGTGCCGCCCGAGCTGCGCAGCGAGGTCGAAGAGCGCATGGCCAGGGTGCGCAGTGGCCTGCGCGTGCCCTCCCACGACACCCGGCGGGTGCGCCAGGACGGCACCCAGGTCGACGTGGCCGAGGCGATGTCGCTCGTCACCGACGTCTCGGGGGACCCGGCGGGCTTCTCCGCCGTGCTGCGCGACATCACCGAGCGCAAACGAGGCGAGCTCGAGCTGCGCCACCTGCTGGCCGAGAGCCAGCGCCGGGAACGGTGGCTCACGGCCATGTCCGAGGTGCGCCTGGCCCTGTTCGCCGACGCCGAGATGGAGGATTGGCTGACACTGGTCACCCGTCGGGTGAGCGAGCTGGTGGACGCCGACGGCGCACTGGTGACGCTGCCCTCGGAGACGGCGCCCGACACGCTCGTGGTGGCGGCGGTGAGCGGGCTGTCGGTGCTGGGGCTGGGCGACGAGGTGCCCGTGGAGCTGTCGCTGGCGGGCCGGGTCTTCAACGAGGGAGTGGCGGTGGTGAGCGCCGACCTGGCCAGCGACTCGCCCGCCCCCGCCGAGCTGCTGGCCGACAGTGCCGTCGGTCCCGTGGCGCTCGCCCCCATGGTGAACTCGGCCGGGCCCGCCGGGGTCCTGCTCGTGACCCGCCTGCCCGGGCGCGACGCCTTCGGGCCCGAGGACGTGCGGTTGGTGGAGAGTTTCGGCCAGCAGGCGGGCTTGGGCATGGAGCTCGCCCGCGCCCAGCAGGAGCATGCCCAGTTCGCCCTGGTGGCCGATCGTGAGCGCATCGCCCGCGACCTGCACGACCATGTCATCCAGCGAATCTTCGCCGTCGGCATGTCGCTGCAAGCGGCCGCCAATTCGGTGACCGACACCCGGGTGCTCGAGCGCATCGAGGAGTCGGTGGAGGAGCTCGACGCCACTATCCGCGACGTGCGCAGCACCATCTTCTCCTTGGAATTGCAGGCCACCGAGCACGTGGAGTCGAGCGCCCGCTCGCGCATCTTGGACGTGGCCAGCCTGGCCGCACCCGCCCTGGGGTTCCAACCGCGGCTGCAGTTCGAGGGACCCATCGACACGCGCCTACCCGAGGAGATGGTGCCCGACGTGCTGGCCGTGGTGAGAGAGGCGCTGTCCAACACCGCTCGTCACGCCGGCGCCACCATGGTGCAGGTGCGCGTGCGGGTGGCCGAGGACGAGCTCGTGATCGAGGTGCTCGACGACGGCAAGGGGGCCGAGGGCCGCACCCGCTCGAGCGGCCTGGCCAATCTGCGCGCCCGGGCCGAGGGGCGCAAGGGGACGATGGCCATCGGGCCCGGCCGGTCGGGCCGGGGGACCCGCATCGAGTGGCGGGCGCCCCTCGGTCCCTGACGGTCCCGCCCCAGGGGTCGCCGAAGGCGCCGAGGCCCGGGGGCCGCCTGCCGGTGACCGTTTGTGACCCCGGGCATGGGGGAAGGTGGCGCCCATGGCCACCACCACCGACTCCCGCACGACCCACGGGGCGGCTCGCCTGGACGCGCGGCCCACGGGCGAGCTGCTGGCGGACATCTCGAGCGACGCCGTCAGCCTGGTGCGCCAGGAAGTGGAGCTGGCCAAGATGGAGATCACCGAGGCGCTGGGGGCACGGCTCGTAGCCCTGACGGTCGCCTTGGTGGCCGCCGTGCTCGTCCTGCTGGTGCTCGTGTTCGCCGGGCTGGCCGCCTCCCGGGCGCTGGCCTATGCCATCCCCATGTGGGCGGCGCGTCTGACGGTGGCAGCGGTCTTCGGGGGAGCCGCCCTGCTCTCGCTCCCCCTGGTGGCGGGGCTGCTGCGGCGCCACGAGCTCAAGCCCACCGAGACGTTGCGGACGGTCGGGGAGGGGATCGAATGGGCGAAGGAACGTCTCGAGCGGTAGCCCAGGTCGAACAGACCAGGGCACGCCTCGACGCCGAGGTGGCCGAGCTGCAGCGTCGGGTGTCGCCCATGGTGGAGCAGGCCAAGAGGCGCACGCTCCGTGTCGCTGCCGCCGGCGTGGCGATGGTGGCGCTGGGTGGGATCGTCCTCGTCGCACACCGGCTCCGCCGTCGTCGCGCCGGCGAGTAGCTAGCTCGGTCCGCGCTCAGGCGGCGGCCGGCACCTCGGCGACGTGCTCGGCGTCCACGCCGGCCTGGCGCCGCAATCGCCCCAGGACCTGCTCCCAGGCCATCTGGCGCTGCAACCAGGACATGGCCGCCTGGCGTTCGGCGCAGTCACGCTTACGGTACTCAGATACGATCACGTATCTATGATACCAGGACGGCATTGGAAATCAAGCTCGTCGAATGCCAGGCCACAATGGGGGTGTGCCCGTGGAGCGCTGGACCCCGCAGCGGCGTCGGGAGCTGACCCGCACCGCCCTCATCGAGGCGGCCGCCCAGGTGTTCGCCCGCCGGGGCTTCTACGGGGCCTCCCTGGACGAGATCGCCGAGACGGCCGGCTTCACCCGGGGGGCCATCTACAAGAACTTCGATGACAAAGAAGGCCTGTTCCTCGCCACCATCGACCACCACAACCAGCGCAACCTGGCCGCCTTCTCGGCGTGGTTCGAGGAGCACCCGCCCGATCCCACCGCTTTGGACGACGTGGAGCTGAGCTCGGCGTTCCGCCAGATCCTGGCACGCGACCCCGACTGGTTCGCCCTGGAGCTCGAGGCGAAGCTGTACGCGCTGCGCAACCCCGAGTTCCGCCAGCGCTACGTGGCCAACGCCCGCCAGATGACCAAGGCCGTGGCCGGCTTCCTCCAGGACCTGTCGCGATCGGCGTCCTTGCGCTGGACCGTGCCGCCTCAGCGACTGGCCCATCTGGTCGAGGTGGCGTCAGAAGGATTCCTGGCGTGGGCCTACCTCGACCCCGACGACGGGGCGTTGTTCCGCAGCTTCTTCGAGTTGGTGCTGCAGGTGATCGTCGAGGACCGCTGACAGATCCTCAGGTCCCGGCGCCGCGCTCGAGCTCCACGCGCAAGGTGCGCAGCACGAGTGCCACCAGGTGGTACTGCGCCACCAGCATCACGAGCTCGATGGTCTTGCGATCGCCCAGCAGCACGTGCACGGCGTCCCAGGTGCCGTCGGAGAGCGTCCAGGTGTCGTGCATCTCGTCGACGGCGCGCAACACGGCCAGCTCATCGGCCGCCCAGGGGTGGTCGGCCAGCGGCCGGCGCAGGGCGGCCAGCTCCTCGTCGCCCACACCGAGCCCGCTGGCAGTGGGGGCGTGGTGTGCCCACTCGTAGTCGGCCTGGGTGCGTGCCGCCGTGCGCAGGATGACGAGCTCGCGCAGGCGCCCGTCGAGCTCGCCGGCCAGCAGCGTCCCGCCGAAGCTCGCCCACCTGCGGAACAGATCGGGGTGGCGGCCCAAGGTGGTGAAGATGTTGAGGGCCTTGTCCGGGCCGCCGGTGGCCTCCACCAGGCGCCTCAGGAAGTCGTCCCACTGCTCTTGCTCGAGGGGGGCGATTCTCGGTCGCGAGATCCCCGTGCGCTCCTCGCTCACGGCGCCTGCTCCCTCGCCGCGCTCCCGCCCGTCGCCGACAGGCGCCGCAAAGTGGCGCTCAGGTGCTCATCCTCGTCCAGGCCCACGGCGGCCATGGTGAGCCGGTAGCGCAGGACGTCTCCTTCCACTTGGAGGTGCCGCCCCACCGCCGTGACGGGCTTGGCGGTGGTGGTGCAGCCCACCAGGCGGCTGTGCAGCTCGATGGTGGTCCCCTCGACGGTCCCCTCCGACAACTCCACCACGCCGGTGGGGTGGGCCACGACCAGCTCCACGCCGCCGGGCGCCCCGGGGCGCAGGTAGCCCGCCTCGGCGTGCAGCGCCCGGCCGTCGTCGAGGGCCCAGGTCCGCTGCCGGTAGGAGAGGAAGGGCTTGCCCACGTGCGAGAACGTCACCTCCTCGCCGTAAGCGAACCTCTCCACCGTGGGGTAGCTGCCCTCTCCCTCGCCGCGCCAGGTGCCGAGGAGGAACCCCAGGGTGCCCAGCGCCACGTGCAGCGGGGGCATGCCGGGTGCTGCCGTGCGGGTCGCCACGCCGGCAGCCTAAGCGCCTGCCAGGACCCGCAACGGCCGTGCCCGCCGTGCTCAGGCGGCGTAGGTGCGCACGACGGCCAGCGCCTCTGCGCCGTGGGGGCCCGCCGTCACCAGGCGCGAGCGCCCGGGAGCGAGGCGCTGCGCCGCCACCCGGCAGAAGTCGCCGGCCGGCCCCTCCACCGTGGAAGGGGCGTCCTCGGGGCCGAAGGTCCACCGCTCCCCCGTGGGCCCGTCGAGCACGCAACGCACCTGTGCGGTCGGCCTGCCGGCCAGGGCGAAGGCGTAGGGCAGCGAGCGGTGGGCCAGCCAGGCCACATGAGCCAGGCGCGCCGTGTCCTCGAAGGCGATGCCGAGCGCCCCGGTGACGTCGAGGCCGTGCGCCCAGTGCTCGGCCAGCCTGGTGGTCGCCAAGGTGGAGGGACGGAGCGGAGCTGCGGCCCAGGCCACAGGCCGGTCGGGGTCGGCGGCAGCTAGGGCGGCCAGTGCCTGGCGGCGGGCCCGGCGCCACCGCTCGAAGACCGCCTCGGGAGCGTCGCGCTGGGAACGCACCATGTCGTCCATCGCCTGGTCGATGCCGGCCGTGCCCCGGCCCGGGGCCCAGCCGACCAGGGCGTCGCCGGCCTCCAAGGTGGCGACGACGGCCTCCTCGCTGATCGCCAGGTGCAACACGACGTCGCTCACGCTCCACGTCGGTGCCGCCGACTGTGCCGTCCACGCCCGGGCATCGAGCCCCTGGAGGATGGCCTCGAGACGCTCCTGCTCGGCCCCGAGGTCCTCGAGGATCCGGAGAGGCCCGGCGACAGCCGTCACCTGCGCATGGTATCCACGGCCCGCAACGGGGCCGAGAGGCGGCCGCCGACGGCGACGAGCAGGAGCGAGCACATGGACGGACATCTCAACTCCGGGGACGGGGTCGAGCACGACGTGACCCCCGAGAACATCCGGAGGCTGCTCGACTCCTCCACGCGGTTCTGGCTGGACGTGGTAGGTCTCGACGAGTCTGCCGCCCAGCACATCCTGCGCGACACCTTCGGCTTCCATCCCCTCGCCGTGGAAGATGCCGAGCACTTCGGCCAGCGACCCAAGGTCGAGTCCTATGACGGCTACACGGTCCTCGTGGTCTACGGAGTCGACGGCACCGGCCGTCTGGTCGAGGTGCACTGCTTCTACACCGACACGTACCTGGTCACCGTCCACCACGACCCCTGTCCCGACCTGGGGGAGGTCGCCCGGCGGCTGGCAGCCGGGACGCTCCCCCGCCCCGACCACGTGATGGTGCTGTACCGGGTCATCGACTCGCTCGTGGACGGGTACTTCCCGGTGCTCGCCCACCTCGACGACGACATCGACCGCCTGGAGGACGAGATCCTCCAGCGCCCCACCGAGGAGCAGCTGGGCCAGCTCTTCGACATGAAGCGCTCGCTCATCGCCATGCGCAAGGTCGTCACCCCCCAGCGCGACATGTTCGCCACCTTGCTGGGTGGCGGAGACGAGCTGCCGGGCATGACCCCCGACGCCGAGCGCTACTTCCGGGACATCTACGACCACCTCATCCGCATCAGCGATTTGGTGGACAGCTACCGGGACCTCATGACCGGCGCCCTCGACACCCACCTGTCCACTGTGTCGAACCGTCTCAACGTTGTGATGAAACAGCTCACCATCATCGCCACGGTCTTTCTCCCTTTGAGCTTCCTCACCGGCTTCTTCGGGCAGAACTTCGCGTGGATGGTGAACCGCATCACCGGGTTCAGCCAATTCGTGGGCGTCGGCATCGGCACCCAGGTGCTGGCCGTGGCCATCCTGGTGGTGTTCTTCCGCAAGCGGGGGTGGCTCACCCCCGACGGGATGGTGCCCACTCCGACGCCGACAAAGCGCCCCCCGGTGCCGGCGCTGCACCGCTGGCGGGTGCTGCACCGGAGCTGAGACAGGCTCGCGGCCTACGACGGGGAGCCCCTAGATGTCGTAGTAGAGCATGAAGCTTCTGAGGGTTCCGGCCAGACGGCTCCAGACGGCACAAATGCAGCTCAGAATGGTTAGCTCTCCGGGCCGGCGCGGCCCAGTGGGCCGCAGAATGCACCAGTTCTAGACGCGAACCTAGACGCGGCGGGACCGGCGCGGGGGCGACGTTCGCACTACATCCAGTAGGCGGCGATGGTCTCGAGGTAGCGAGCCAGCTCGTCCCAAATCGTCCAGCATCCCCGCCGAATCTCAGAGCCGCCGCCAGGCGGCGCCACGGCCGGAGCCGTCGTTGGTAATGCTGCTCTGCTCCTTGAGCTCACCGAGGACGATCCGAATCGTGTTGTCGCTCACGCCAGGCACGGCACGGCGTATCTCGGCGATGGTGAACGTCGCTGGAGCATGGAGCAGGACGTAGTCGCGAACTCGGTCCTGTTTGGTCCCACCCGAGGTGCCGGCGGCAATCCGCTCCTCGAAGCGACCATATGCGTCGCCGACCCGGCCGAGGAGGTAACGAGCCCACGGCCACAGATCATGGTGCCCGTCGTCGAACCAGCCGATGGTCGACGCGCCGAGTGCGCCGTAGTAGTCGTCCTTCGTGTCGTAGATCAGCTGCTCGAGACTGACGTAGCGGCCAACGCCGTAGCCGGTTCGACCCATCAGGTACGACGTGGCAAGGCGCGCGACGCGGCCGTTGCCATCGCCGAAGGGATGGATGCAGAGGAAGTCCAGGGCGAACGCGGCGGTGACGATCAATGGGTGCAGCCCGTCTTGCTGGAGAGCAGCGACGCTCCGGGCAACGAGCTCTTCCATGAAGAATGGGGTCTCGGCGGCACTGACCGGCTCGAAGCGCACGGCCCGAGAGCCGTCGGGCAAGCGGTCGACGACGAGATTGTCGTCCGCCTTGAAGTGGCCACCTCGCCCTTCCGTGAATGAGAACAGGAGCCGGTGTAGGTGCAGAACAAGTCCGACGCTCAGCTCCCCTGGGTCCTCATGATTCAGGTAGTCGAGGGCGCTGGAGTAGCCGGCGAACTCGGCCTCGCTGCGGTTGCGGAACCCCCCGGTCGCGCCGGAGACGAGTTTGGGCACGCGGGCATCATCGACGACGACGCCTTCGATCGCGCTCGAAGCGGTGATCGACTCGACACGGGCTTGTTCTCGCAAGGCCTCGAGGAGCTGCGGCAATTGGTCCGCGTAGCGCTCCTCGGCGCCCGCGGCTCGGTCGATCCGTCGCAAGATGGCAACGACGTCCCCGGGAACGGGGTCGAGGGTCTGGGGGTGTTGAAAGCTCCTCATAGAACCCCCTAATCCTACCAAGATGGACGCCTATTGGTAGGTTTATCGGATTCGCTGAGGGGCCCATCCCCGCCCCGCCGCCCGTTCCGAGCTGACCGACAACAACGCCTCGGGTCCATGGGGCTTGGACCCGCAAGACTCCGCGCGCTCGCAGGCTGTCCTCGACCGCGGGGGTGCCAGATCGGAATCTGGCGCGGTGGGGCGGGCGGACGGGTGTCGTGCAGGTTTGGTCCTCGTCGGCCCACCCTGGCAGCCCGGTGCGTGAGCGATACCGTGCGGGTCGGTGGCCGGGTAGCCCCCCGTGCGGCGCCCTACTCCCGGCATTATGTGGGTGATCCACGCCGACTGACTGTCGATTATGCCTTGCAGTTCGGGCGCCTCACCTCCTTGATGTCGTCGAGGAGCCCGCTGAAGAGCTCCTCCCGGTCGCTCTGGCCCTTGCGG
>JBJKRZ010000226.1:0-7540 GCA_046704365.1 Acidimicrobiales bacterium
GGACTACGTCGGCCCCCTCGACCCCGACCTGCGCCTCGAGCGGTTCTCGAGCGCCACGCTGCGGGCCGTCCTCGACGAGGTGTGCCTGCAGGGCCACCTCCTCGCCCTGTCCTTCGGCGTGGCCGTGGCCGACCGCTTCGGCACCCACGAGGCGACGGCCGCCCTCGCCCGCCAGTTCACCGGGGTGGCAGGCGTCGTGGCCGAGCGGCTGGCGGCCGCCTTCGGGCTCGGTGCCGAAGCCGGCGATGTCGCCACCGTGTTCGAGCTGCACCCCGCCTTCCACCCCCGCGCCTCCGTCGGGTGGCGGGTCTTCGGCGAGGACGCCGCTGTCTCGGTGGAGCTCGAGGAGTGCGCCGCCGCCGAGGGGTCGGGCTTCGCCTCGTGGATGACGTGTCTGGCCGCCGGACACGATCGGGCACTGTCGGCCATCGCCGCCGGCGTGGACCCCCACTGGTCGGCTCGGCGGACCGGTACCCGGCGCTGGCGCATGGAGCGCTCGGTCACGGCGGCGCCCGAGCTCGACGAGGTGACGGTGGCCAAGTTCTCGAGCGGCGCCCACTTCCGCTTCGCCCCGTGATGGGGGGCGCCGCGCCGGCCGGCACCGCACGGGGCTGCGGAAAGGGGAGGGCGCCGTGCCCTACCGGGTGATCCAGTGGGCCACCGGGCACCAAGGGGTCGAGGCCATCCGGTCCATCTTGGACCGGCCTGATCTCGAGCTCGTGGGAGCCAAGGTGTACGCGCAGGAGAAGGAGGGTGCCGACGTGGGCGTGCTGGCGGGGCGCTCCCCGGTCGGTGTCACCGCCACACGCGACGTCGAGTCACTCCTCGCCCTGGGCGCCGACTGCGTGGCCTATTTCCCCAGGCTGGCCTCGCTCGACGACGTCTGCCGCATCCTGGCGAGCGGGGCCAACGTGGTGACCACCGCCTTCCTCTTCCACCCGGCCTCGTTGGCCGAGGACCAGCGCCGCCGGCTCGAGCAGGCCTGTGCCCAGGGCAACGCGTCCGTGCACGGCACCGGGCTCAACCCCGGCAACCTGAGCGGGGTGCTCCCCCTGGCCATGTCGGGCATGTCGAGGCGGATCGACCGCATCACAGTGCAGGAGAGGGCCGACTGGTCGTTCTACGAGAGCACGCACATCACCTTCGACAACATGCGCTTCGGGCGCCCGCCCGAGGAGGTGAGCGAGGAGGCAAGCGAGTTCCTCCGCTTCAACAGCGGGATCTTCCGAGAGGCGGTGGCCCTCCTCGGTGACGCCCTCGGTGCGGGTCTCGAGGACGTCACCGGGGAGGTCGAACTGGCCACGGCACACCATGACCACGACATCCTGGGCATCCGCCTGGCGGCGGGAACGGTGTCCGGTCAGCGTTGGCGGTGGCAGGGAAGGCGGGCCGGCGCCACGCTGGTCGAGATCGAGACCCTGTGGACGGTGGGCGGCGAGTACCCCGGCCACTGGCCCACTCCCCGGGACGGGTGGACGATCACCGTCGAGGGGGAACCGTCCATGCAGGCACACTTCCTCAGCCTGATGTCCTTCGAGCGTCCCCTGCCCATGAGCGAGCACGTGCGGGCAGCGAGCATCGCCACCGCCATGCAGGCCGTCAACGCCATTCCCGCCCTCTGTGAGGCCCCACCCGGTATCCGCACCATGGCCGACCTGCCGCTCGTGCGGAGCGGACTGGGCTTCGGCCATGTGCTCCCCACCATCGGCCCGTGACCGGGCCGGATCAGTGGGTGTTCACCATGGCCCGCAGCGACTGGCGGAGCGACCCCATGGTGGCGAGGACGGCGGTGGGCTCGTAGCCGCAGTGCGCCATGCAATTGGCACAGCGGGGATCCCGTCCCCTTCCGTAGGCACTCCAGTCGGTCGTCTCCACCAGCTCCTTGTAGGTTCGGGCGTATCCGTCGGCCATGAGGTAGCAGGGGCGCTGCCAACCGAACACCGAGTAGCTCGGGATCCCCCATGCCGTGCACCCGTAGTCGACCTTGCCCTCGAGGAAGTCGAGGAACAGCGGCGAATGGTTGAGGCGCCAGTGCTTGCGCTTGCCCTCGCCGAAGGCCTCTTTGAACAGCCGGCGGGTGTGCTCGACGCCCAGGAAGTGCTCCTGGTCCGGCGCCTTCTCGTAGGCGTAGGCGGGGGAGATCATCATGGCGTCGACGCCGAGGTCGTCGTTCAGGAAGTCGAGCACGTCTCGCACCGTCTTGGGCGAGTCGTTGGTGAAGAAGGTGGAATTGGTCGTCACCCGGAATCCCCGACGCTTGGCCTCTTTGATGGCGGCGACAGCCGTGTCGAATACGCCCTGGCGGGCAACGGCGGCGTCGTGGCGCTCGCGGAGCCCATCGACGTGCACGACCCAGGAGAAGAACCGAGAAGGCGTGAAGCGGTCCATCTTGCGCTCGAGCAGCACGGCGTTGGTGCACAGATAGACGTAGACCCGCCGCCGGATCAGCTCGGAAACCATGCGCTCGATGTCGGGATGGAGCAGGGGCTCTCCGCCGGCTATGGACACCATGGGGGTGCCGCACTCCTCCACGGCTCCCACGACGTCCTCGACGGACAGGCGCTGGCGGAGGACCTCGGTCGGGTACTGGATCTTGCCGCAGCCCGGACAGGCCAGGTTGCAGGAGAAGAGCGGCTCGATCTCCACGATGAAGGGGAAGTGGGTGTTCCCCTTGAGCTTCTGGCGCACGAGGTGGCTGCCGATGCGCAGGTTCTGACGGAGGGGCACTGGCATGGACCCATTGTGCCCCGCCCGGCCGCTGCCGTCACAGCCGCCCCCTGGGCCGACTCTGGCATGCTGCTGTGCTCATGACCGCATGGCTGGTGATCTTGGCCGTGGTGGACGCCACATGGCTGTACCTGGCGTTGTGCCGCGGCTTCTACTGGACGACAAGTGTCCGGCTTGCTCCGGAGCGATCACTCAATGAGTGGCCGTCGGTGACCGTCGTGGTCCCGGCCCGGGACGAGGAGGAGGTGCTGCGGCGAACCCTGCCCCGATTGCTAGCCATGGACTACCCCGGCGAGGCACGCGTCGTCCTCGTCGACGATCGCAGCCGTGACGGCACTGGCGCTCTGGCCCGCTCCCTCGGCCACCGAGGCCACAGCGTGCCGTTGACCGTCGTGGGCGGCACCGAACCACCCCCGAATTGGATGGGCAAGGTGTGGGCCATGGAGCAGGGTCGCCAGGCGGCAGGAGATGTCGAGTACCTCCTGCTCACTGACGCCGACATCGACCACCCGCCCACGTCGCTGCGACGGCTCGTGTCCCAGGCCGAGCGGAGCCATCTCGACATGGTGTCGCTCATGGCCAGGCTGCGCGTGGCCAACGGCTGGGAACGGCTGCTGGTACCGGCCTTCGTCTACTTCTTCGCCCAGCTGTACCCCTTCCGATGGGTCAACCGGCCCTCGGGGAGGACGGCTGCCGCTGCCGGCGGGTGCATCCTGGTACGCCGCACCGCCTTGGAGCGCGCCGGCGCCTTCGAGTCTGTGCGCAGCGCCGTGATCGACGACGTTTCGCTGGGCCGCGCCCTCAAAGGATCGGGTTCGTCGCTGTGGCTCGGCTTCGCAGACGACGTGTCGAGCGTGCGACCCTACGACCGTCTCGCAGACCTGTGGGACATGGTGGCCCGCAGCGCCTTCACCCAGCTGCACTACTCGGGCGTGCTGTTGGCGGGGACCGTCCTGGGGCTGCTCTTCGCCTTCGCTGTGCCGGTGGGCGCCGTGGTCGGCGCTGCGGTGGCCGGGAGCGTCACCGCCGGGCTCATGGGAGCGGCGGCATGGTTGGTGATGGCCGTCACCTACGCGCCGGTGCTCGTCTACTACGGCGTTTCGCCCTTGTCGGCGTTGCTGCTCCCCTTGACGGCCTGCCTGTACGCCGCCATGACCGTCGACTCCGCCCGCCGGCACTGGTCGGGCTCCGGCGTGGCCTGGAAGGGCCGCAGCTACGACGCCTCTCGACCTGAGCCTTGCGCTTCGGAGACGCTTCTCGAGCCGTGACGGCAGCCCGGCGCCGGGCCCGCCGTGGCGCTACTCGATTCGCAGGAGGTCGGCCGTGCGGGTCCGAGCCGCCAGCCAGCCCGGGGCGAGGGCCACGACGTTGGCGAGGACGAGGGCGCCCACCCCTGCCAGGACGATCTGGACGGCCGGGACGGTCGCCTGCGGGACGGCCACGATCTCGATGGCAAAGAGGTTCCACAGCAGCCGCCCCACGATGATGCCGAGCGGGACCCCCACCACGATGCCGGCCAGAGCCGAGATCGAGGCTTGCCAGGCGATGACAGCCGAAAGCTGTCGCCGCACGAAGCCGAGGGTCCGGAGCAGGGCGAGGTCGCGCCGGCGGCGGTTGACCGAGGCCACCAGGACGAGCCCGAGTGCCACCACGGCGCCGGCGGCCAGGGCGGCGGCGAGCACAGCCGGGGTGTCGCCCATGGCCCGGTAGTTGACGATCTCGGCGGGCTGCTGGACCCTGAGGACCGAGAACTGCCCGCCCCCGGCCTGGGCGTCCGTGGCGAACAACTTGGTGGCGGCCGAGGCGATCCGGCGCAGCGATACCAGTGCGGCTCCCGGTGGCGCATGGCGCCTCAGGCGCACGACCACCATGTTGGGGCCGTTCAGGTTGGGGTCCGAATTGCGCAGGGCTGCCTGCATGGCCGGGGGCTCGATTCCCACGGGGACCACGGCACCGGTGCCCATCGAGGTGTGCAGCACGCCGGGGTTGCCCACGGCCGGCAGTGTGGCCTTCCCCACGATGCGCATCGTTGTGGGCGGCACGTAGATGGGGTAGTCAGCCGGCGAGCCATAGGTCACGACCACGGAGTCGCCCACGTGCTTGTGCAGGGCGGCCAGCGTGGTCCCACCCAGCACGATCTGGCCGTTCGCCTCGAGCCCGTGGCCAACCAGGACGGGCGGCGCCACGGCGGCCCCGGGCCTCTGGAGGATGATGGGCACGCTGACGCCGTCGATCTGGGCGTTGGCGAAGTCCAGGCCGCTCCAGGCAGCCACGTAGCGGTCACGGCCGAGCATGTCGGTCGCCGACGGCGGGACCGACCCGCTGCCGGTCTCGGCGATGGCGTAGTCCCAGTTCCAGCCGTAGAGGTGGGGGCTCGAGACGAGGGTGCCGAGGCTGCTCCCGAACGTGAGGGTGGTGACCACCACGCCCACCGCCAGCGCCGCGCCCGTGAGCGCCGAGCCGACCGGGACGGCATTGCGCCCGCGCCCGCGCTCCACGGCGAACCGGACGCCCGCCACCGAGGCGGGAGGGAGCCCCACCCGCACGGCCAGGCCCACGAGAGACGAGTTCTCCTGGCGCAGCACGGAGGACGGCCGCAGGTGCCGCCGGCGGATCGTCGCCACCGATACCGCCAGGGCGATCGCCGACAGCACCACGACGAAGAAGGCGAAGCCGCCGAGCAGGACCGTCCAGTCGAGGCCGAAGCCCGCAGACGGGTCGATCTGGCGCACCGCTCCCATAGGCGCGAAGGGTGACAGTCCCACGCACAGGGCACAGGCGAGCAGAGCACCCGCCACGATGGCCGTGAGGATCCCGAGCAGGGAGTCGGCCACGGTCATGGCCGGGTCGGCGCCGAGGGCCCGCACGACGTCGAGGTCCCGCGCCTCGGTCCGGACACCCCGGCTCACCGCCTGCCCGGCGATGAACAAGGTCGCCATGGCGGCGATGAGCCCGAACACGCCCAGCGCGATGGACTCGGGCTTGACGGCGCGCTCCACCTCACCGGTGGCCACGGAGGTGAGATGGAAGTTGTAGGTCGAGTTGGCGGGCAGGATCCCGATGAGCTCCCGCTCCACCGCTGGTACGTCGGCATTCCCGCCGCGCAATTCGAGGGAATACGTCGGGAACGCCCCCCCGCCGGCGGCGGCGATGCGGGCGGTGAGGGCCGGCGTGAGCAGCACCGACGTCGGGTAGCGGTCGACCTGGTCGTCCACCACTGTCGTGCTGGAAGAGGCGATACCCACGAGGCGGACGTCGATCCGGACGACCGGTGGTACCTGGGGCAACCCGAATCCCGACTCGAAGAGCTGCTCGAACCAGAAGATCGCCATCGGGACGACCTCGCCCACGTGCCAGTGCAGCAGCCGAGCGGCGTCAACCGTCGCCATCATCTCGTCGGGTCGTCGGGGATCGGCGAGCCGGCCCTGATCGGCGACGACGGCGTCCTGAACGAAGCCGTACCCGTTGATGCTTCCCATCACCGAGACGATGTTGTTCTGCAAGGGAGCGGGCAGATAGGGCTTCCCGTTGCGTCCCACGACGGCGGCGAAGCTCTGGACGGCGGCCGAGACCCGCCGCACCTGGGGGAGCGAGGCCAGCTGGCGTGCCAGGGCCGGCGAGTACAGGTCGGCGGCGGCGTCCTGGCCGTTGCCCGTGTAGTAGCCGAGCTGGAGGTCCGAGGCATGCGACGAGGCGAGGTAGGTGGGGAAGGCCGACTGTGTCCGCCGGGCTCCGGCCATCGCCGCCATGGCGAGGCCACCGAGCAGCGCCACGAGGAGGGCCACCACCACGAAGGCCGGCCACCGCCAGCGCAGCGTGCGGCGGAACCGGTACCACCCCACGCGCAGCGCATCGCTCGTCATGGCCGCCCGAGGGCGGCCCGCGGACGCCTCATACCCCGCACCCTCCACGACCCCTGTGGCCTCCCCCGATTGTGCGGGATGCCACAGGCGCCGGCCAGGGGGTAACCGCCCGGCAGGGCGGGGATGCCAGCACCCGCCCGCGCCGGCTGGGCCGCGCCCGGGCGGCCCCAGGACTCAGGCGTCCGCCAGCAGCACGTCGAGGACCCTGTCGGTGCCGGAGAGGTCGGCGACGAGGAGGTCGGGCGTGAGCCCGGACAAGGCACCCAGGCCCTCGCGTCCCGTGCCCACGAGCAGGCAGCGGGCCCCGCCGGCACGGGCGCAGCGCAGGTCGTTGGCGGTGTCGCCGATGATCCACACCTCGCCGGGCTCGAAGCGGTCATTGCGCAGGCGTGCCACCCTCTCCAGGGCCACCGGGACCAGGCAGTCCCGCTGGGCGTGGTCGCTCCCGTAGGCGCCGATGGCGAAGTCGAAGTAGCCGGCCAGTCCGAAGACCTCCACCTTGGCGAAGGCGTTGGTCTCCACGTTCCCCGTGAGCAGGCTCTGGCGCACCCCCGGGGTGCCGGCCAGGTGGCCGAGCAGCTCCCTCACCCCGGGGTGGACCCGGCCCTCGGACGCCATGCGCTCCCGCCATTGGGCCAGATGGCGCTCGGCGGCGGCCAGGGCCACGGGCACCAGGGCGGCTATGGCCCCGGGGGCGGCGCCGGCAGACGTGAGGATCTCGGTGATGATCTGCGGGTCGGTCTTGCCGCCCATGGACACCTCGGGCACGACCTGCAGGCCGGCGGCCTCCGCCGCCCCGCGTTCGAGCGCCTGGCGCCCGACGACGCCGGTGGTGACGAGGGTCCCGTCGATGTCCCACAGGACGAGGCGATGAGCCACCGTCCCATCCTGCCGGACCGGCCGGCGGGCGCTGCACAGCGCCGTCAGGGGCGGGGCGGGAGGCCCTCAGG
>JBJKRZ010000227.1:0-7119 GCA_046704365.1 Acidimicrobiales bacterium
CTTTACTCCGACTACGACACCGACGACGGCCCGTCCGTGGTGGGCGCCGAGCGGGCGAGCGCCTACCGCGTCCTGTGCGCCGACAAGGCGCCGGTGGCGGAGGTGACCGGCAGCCAGCTCCTCGGCCGGCGATATCGGCCCCTCTTCGAGTTCTTCGCCGGACAGCCCAACGCCTTTGTCGTGCTGGGCGGGGACTTCGTCGACACCGACGAGGGAACCGGCATCGTGCACATGGCCCCGGGTTTCGGCGAGGAGGACTACCAGCTGTGCACCGACGCCGGCATCGCCGTGGTGACGCCGGTGGACGACCAGGGCCGCTTCACCTCCGAGGTGCCCCCCTACAGCGGGCTCAACGTCTTCGAGGCCAACGCCCCCATCGTCGAGCACCTGCTCACCAGCGGGGCCCTGGTGGAGTCCGAGCCGTACCTCCACAGCTACCCGCACTGCTGGCGCACCGACACCCCGCTCATCTACAAGGCGGTGAGCTCGTGGTTCGTCGAGGTGACGGCCATCAAGGAGCGCATGCTCGAGCTCAACGGCGAGATCGACTGGGTGCCCGCCCACGTGCGCGACGGTGCCTTCGGCAAGTGGCTGGAGGGGGCACGGGACTGGTCGATCAGCCGCAACCGCTTCTGGGGAGCACCCATCCCGGTGTGGAAGAGCGACGACCCCCGCTACCCGCGACTCGACGTGTACGGGAGCCTGGCCGAGCTGGAGCGGGACTTCGGGGTCCGGCCCGAGGACCTGCACCGGCCGGGCGTCGACGAGCTCGTGCGTCCCAACCCCGACGACCCCACGGGACGGTCCAGCATGCGCCGGGTCACCGACGTGCTCGACTGCTGGTTCGAATCGGGGTCCATGCCCTATGCCCAGGTCCACTACCCCTTCGAGAACGAGCAGTGGTTCGAGACCCACTTCCCGGCCGACTTCATCGTCGAGTACGTGGGTCAGACCCGCGGTTGGTTCTACACGCTCCACGTGCTGTCCACCGCCCTCTTCGACCGGCCCCCCTTCGCCCACTGCCTGGCGCATGGCATCGTGCTGGGCGACGACGCCCGCAAGATGTCCAAGCGTCTCGGCAATTACCCCGAGCCCGACGTCGTCTTCGACATGTGGGGCGCCGACGCCATGCGGTGGTTCCTCCTGTCGTCACCGGTGCTACGGGGCCAGGACCTCGTCGTGCACGCCAAGGGGTTCGAGGAGGTCCGCCGCCAGGTGCTCAACCCCATCTGGAACGCCTGGTACTTCTTGGCGCTGTACGCCAACGTCGACGGCGTCCAGGGTCGTCCTCGTACCGACATGCGCTCCACGCTCGACCGCTATGCCCTTGCCAAGGCGGCGGCTTTGGTGGACGAGGTGCAGCGCGCCATGGACGCCTACGACCTGTACGGGGCGTGCGCCGCCGTCACCAAGTTCCTGGACGCCCTCAACAACTGGTACATCCGGCGCAGCCGGGACCGCTTCTGGCAGGCCCGAGACGGCTCGCCCGAGGTGGAGGCGGACAAGGCCGACGCCTACGACACCCTGGCCGGGGTGCTCGAGATCCTGTGCCGGGTGGCGGCGCCACTGTTGCCGCTGCTCACCGAGTCGGTGTACCGGGGGCTCACGGGCCGGCGCAGCGTGCACCTCGCCGACTGGCCGTCGGCGGGCGAGCTGGCGCCCGACACAGCGCTGGTCGATGCCATGGACCTGGTGCGCGACGTCTGCTCGGCAGCCCATGCCGTGCGCAAGGCAGCGGGGCGCCGGGTCCGCCTGCCCCTGCGCACGCTCACGGTGGCCACCGACCATCCCGAGCGCCTCGAGCCCTACGTGGAGCTCGTCGCCGACGAGGTGAACGTGAAGCAGGTGGTACTCACCAGCGAGGTGACCGAGATGGCCGACCGGGTGCTCACGTTGATGCCGGCCGTCCTCGGGCCCAGGCTCGGCCCCGACACCCAGCGCGTCATCGCCGCCGTCCGCCAGGACCGCTGGGCCGAGCAGGACGGCAAGGTGGTGGTGGAGGGGACGGTCCTCGTCGACGGCGAGTACGCCCTGGCCCTTCGTCCACGGGACCCGGCCAGGGGCCGTAACCTTCCCGGCGACGCTGGGGTCGTCGTGCTCGACACCGACGTCGACGACGACCTCGAGGCCGAAGGGCTGGCGCGCGACGTGGTGCGCGAGATCCAGAGCGCCCGGCGCCAGGCCGGCCTGCACGTGGCCGACCACGTGGCGGTCGCCCTACGGGCTCCCGGCCCGGTGGCCGCCGCCGCAGAGCGCCACCGGCACTACGTCATGGAGCAGACGCTTGCCGACGAACTGGTGATCGAGGTCGCTGACACGCTGGCCGTCACCGTGCGTCGCACCCGCTGAGCGGCGGCGCCCCCGACCGGGCGAACCCGGTTCAGCTCAGCGCGGGGCGCCGTTGGGAGCGCTCGTCTGGGTGACGGGCTGGAGGCCCGAGCGTGGCGGGCCCGTGACCACGCTGCCCGCCATCTCCTCGCGGGGCCGAGCGGGATCGCCCCCCACCGACCGGTCCCCGGCGGGGGGCCTGGCAGCAGCCGTGGGTTGGACGTTCTCGTCGATCCAGTGCAGCATCTCGCCCAGCGCCCCTCGCAGGCGCACCCGCTCCCCTTCGAGGTAACGGGTGATGGCCTCCACGTCACCGGCGAGCTTCGTGCGCAGGCCCTCGAGGCGGACGACCTCCTCGCGCAGGCGCTTCTCGGACTCCTCCGACATGGCGCGGGCGCGCTGCTCGGCCTCGGCAATCAGCTGGCGCGCTTGCTCCTCGGCCCCCTCGAGGACGGTGCGCGCCTGTGCCTGAGCGTCGGCTTCGGTCTGCTCCACGAACTTCTGCGCCAGCACCAGGGTGCGCTGCAACGTGTCGTCCGACGGGGCGGCGGGCGCAGCAGCCGCCGGAGCGGGTTGGTCGCCCCCGCGCTGTTGCTCCTCGAGCGCCACGATGCGATCGGTGGCCTGGCGGAGACGGTCCGTGGACTGGCGCAGCTGCTCCTGCAGCGCCTCTGCCTCCATGGCCACCCGTTCGAGGTACTCGTCCACATCGTCGATGTGGTACCCCCGCAAGGTCTGGCGGAACTCGACGGTCCGCAAGCTCTCCAGAGCAGGCATCGGCTGGGCTGTGGGCATGGGGGGATCCTAGCCAAGGGCCCCCTCGGAGCGACGGATGCCGGGGCCGGCCGGCCCTGCGGGCGACAGCGGCCCCCGGCGCAGCGCCCGGGCGCCGTGCAGTCCCGGCGCGGGGGCGGATCAGATCAGGCTGGCGACGATCTCCACGGCGAAGATGGCCACGATGATGGAGAGGTCGATGGCCATACCGCCGGCCCGCAGGGGGGGCAGGATGCGGCGAATGGGCGCCAGGAGGGGCTCGGTGAGGCGATCGAGCACGCGCACCACGGGCAGCAGCGGGCTGCCCGCGTGCATGGGGAACCAACTGATCAGTGCCCTGGCGATGAGGACGATGACGTAGGCCTGGAGGACATAGCGGACGATCTGAAGACCGCTCACCACCCCGAACGTCACCACGACGCTTCCTTGGCGACTGCAGCCGACCCCAGCCCGCTCAGGGCTGGAGCAGCCCGTTCTCCTGGAGGCGCAGGCGCTCCTCGGCCGAGACCTTCACGTTGGACGGTGTCACCAGGAACACCTTGTCGGCGACCCGCTCCATCTTGCCGTTGAGGGCATAGGCCACGCCGCTGCAGAAGTCGATCATGCGACGCATCAATTCGCGATCGGCCACCTGGAGGTTCACGATGACGGGCTGATTTCCCATGAGGCGATCGGCTATCTGGCGGGCGTCGCCGAATTGCGTGGGCGCAACCACGTGGACGCGCGCAGCGGCGTCGGCAGGCAGGGGCCGCACGAGCGAGCGCACCGACGACGAGGAGGCCATGTCCTCGCGCAACGGCCGGACGGTGGCGGTCACGGCTGCCACCGGCTCTGGTGCCTCCTCCTCGATCTGCCTTGTCGGCACTCGAGTAGTGACGCGCGTCGGGTCCATCTCGTCGTCGTAGTCGTACTCGTCGTCGACCAGACCCAGGTACACCATGGTGCGCTTCAAGAATCCTGACGCCATCGCTGCCTCCTGGGCCTCAGCCTAATGCGTAGGGTCCATTGCAGGGGGGACGTCAACGGGCGCGAAATTCGCCGCTCAACCGTCGCCGCCACGTGGCCCGCTCGGGCGCTCTCCGAACAGGGCGCGCCCCACCCGCACCATCGTCGATCCCTCAGCGACAGCAACCTCCAGGTCCTCGCTCATGCCCGCCGACAGTTGCGCCAGGCCCAGCTGGAGACGCAACTCGGACAACGCCCGGAAACCGGGCCGGGCCGCCTCGGGCGGTCCCGGTGGTCCCAGCCCCATCAGGCCTTGCACGCTCAGCCCCAGGTCCCGCAGCCGCTCCACCAGGACCGGGACCTCGCCCAGGGCCACGCCGGGGCGACCGGCGACCTGCGCCAGAGCCACCTCGACGAGCACAGTCGCTCCAGGTGCGTGCGCAGCGATGGCCTCACCCTCCTCCACCCTGCTCACGCTCTGCCAGCAGGCCACCACCGGTGCCAGGCGCGCCACCTTGCGCCGTTGCACAGCGCCGAGGAAATGCCAGCTCACCTCGGCCGGCCCCATCTCGGCAGCCTTGGCCAGCAGCTCCCGGGCGTAGTTCTCCCCCACCGACCGCAGGCCCACGGCCAGGGCCGCCCGGACGGCGGCGGCCCCGAAACCCTTGGTGACCGCCACCACCTCCACCGAGCGGGGATCGCCCCCGGCGGCGGCGATCCTGCGTCGGACCTCGGCCAGGCGCTCTTCGAGCACCTCGGCGCCACCAGGGGTAGGGGGGGGTCCGCTCACGGCCCCGGGGCCCGCCACACGAGCAGCGCCTGGCGGGCCTGATCCCCCCTGCGCCGATGCGACCAGGCGTCGGGCGAGCACCCTGTGCACCGGGTGTCCTCCACCACCAGTTGCGCCCCCGCCGCCCACAGCGCCCGCCGCACGGCTTGGCGCAGGTCGAGGGCGGGGGCTCCTTGCGCCGTGACAGCTCGCACGTCGGGCCCGTAGCGATCAGCCAGCTCGTCGAGGGCGGGTCCGGTGAACTCGTAGCAGCAGGGACCGATGCACGGGCCCAGGCCGGCCACCACCTGGCTCGTGCCGCCCAGCTCCGCCACGGCGGCCACCGCCTTCTCGACCACCCCGGCCACGAGGCCGCGCCAGCCGGCGTGGACGGCGCCATGGCTCCCGTCGGCGCTGGCCAGGGCGACCGCTGCGCAGTCGGCGACGAGCACGGCCAGCACGTGCCCGGTACCCCTTCCCACCAGTGCGTCGCCGTCGGGGAAGGCGGCGCCGGCCCCGTTCCCGGCGGCGTCCCCGACGGTGCCGCTCGCCACGGTGTCGGCGTCCACCACCGTGGCGCCGTGGACCTGGTGGACACGGCGGATCACCCGGGCAGCCGGCACCTCGGGGGGTGCCGGCGCGCCCGGTCGTCCCAGGTCCCGCAGATCACCGTCAGCGCGGCTCGTCCACAGGGCGAAGACCGGAGCGCCTGCCAGCTGCAGCCGCCGGTGGAGCGAAGCGGTCAGCGCAAGAACGAGGGGACGTCGAACTCGTCGTCGGCCAGCGACAAGTCCTCGTCGTCTGCCGGCATCGAGAAGATGTCCTCGTGCACGGGGTGGGAGTCCATGCCGAGCACCTGGCTGCGCTCGTCGGGACGGGGCTCGCCTGTGCGACCCTCCTCCCAGCGCTCGAAGCCGGCGGCGATGACCGTGACCCGCACGTCCTCGCCCATGGCTTCGTCGATCACGTTGCCGAAGATGATGTTGGCGTCGGGATGGGCCACGCCATGGATGATCTCCATGGCCTCGTTCACCTCGAAGAGGCCGAGGTCGGGGCCGCCGGCGATGTTGACGAGGATGCCCCGCGCCCCTTCGATGGAGGCCTCGAGGAGGGGGCTCGTGATCGCCGCCCGGGCGGCGTTCACGGCCCGGCCGTCGCCCGACGCCTGGCCGATGCCCATGATGGCGGTGCCGGCGCTGCTGAGCACGGTACGAACGTCGGCGAAGTCCGTGTTGATCTGTCCGGGGATGGTGATGAGGTCGGTGATGCCTTGGACGCCCTGCAGCAGGACCTCGTCGGCCATCTTGAAGGCGTTCACCATCGACGTCTTCTCGGTCGATACGTTGAGAAGGCGGTCGTTGGGGATGATGATGATGGCGTCCACCTTCTCCTTGAGGCGCTCGATGCCCGTCTCGGCCTGGACCGAGCGACGCCGCCCCTCGAAGGAGAACGGGCGGGTCACCACCCCGATGGTGAGCGCTCCGAGCGAACGGGCCACCTCGGCCACCACGGGAGCGGCGCCGGTACCCGTGCCACCGCCCTTGCCAGCGGTGATGAACACCATGTCGGCGCCCTTCAGGGCCTCTTCGATGTCCGCCCGATGCTCGTCGGCCGCTTGCCGCCCGATCTCGGGGTCACTTCCCGCCCCGAGCCCCCGGGTCAGCTGTCGGCCGATGTCGAGCTTGAGATCGGCGTCGCTCATGAGCAAGGCCTGGGCATCGGTGTTCATGGCGATGAACTCCACGCCGCGTAGGTTCGCCTCGATCATCCGGTTCACGGCGTTCACGCCGCCGCCGCCCACCCCGACCACTTTGATGACTGCGAAGTAGCTGCTTTGTGCAGCGCCACTCATCGACATCGACACTCCTCGTCCCAACCCCGGGTGTTTCGGGCTACCGCCGCTTCCCGAATGCGGTCGAACGAGAGGGCCGGCGCCGATCACCAGCTGCCCTCACCCTCGACCACAGCTTGATCCGGTGCCGGCTGGCCAACCCTATGGCCACCCCCCGAAACGGGTCAACCCCCGGCCAGGGCCACTCCGGGGTCGCTCACGCCGCTGGCGCCGACGCCGACGAGGGTTGCGATGCCGCTCCCCCGCCGCTGGCGGTCGGGGCCACGGTGGGCTCGCCGGGCACTCGCACGTCGACCACCTCGGGACCGCTCGGCGGCGCCCCCAGCAACACGCTGCGCAGCGCCGCCAGCTTGGGCCCGAGCAGCTCGGCCTGTCCCAGGTCGGCTCGGACCCCGTCGGCCAGCTCCAAGGTCACGCTGCCGTCCCGGGCCACCGTGATGCTGCCCACCGC
>JBJKRZ010000228.1:0-11518 GCA_046704365.1 Acidimicrobiales bacterium
TTCCCGGACTGGAGGAGGCCGACGAGGGCTCCTGGCAGCAGCTGGTCGTCCGCTATCTGAACGTGCGACGGTGGGAGCAGGTCGAGGTCGGTGACGAGCTGGATCTCGTCGGCCCTGTGGCTGGGCCGTCGCTGGCCCGGCACGGTGTGCTGTGGCCGCCGATGGTGCATGCGCGCCACTTCGACTTCTCGCTTGCCAGGGGTGGGTCACTGCTCGACGGGGAGGGTGGTGACGAGGTCCTCGGACCAGGACGGCTGGCTGTGGTGGGAGCGTTGCTGGCGGGCCGGGCGCGGCCGGACCGGCGTGTGCTCGCCCACCTGGCACTGGCCATCGCACCCGAGCCGGCGCGGCGGGCCGCTGCCCGACGGCTGTACCGTCGTTTCGTCCGGCCACCATGGATCCGTCCCGAAGCCTGGCGCGCTGTCGAGACGATGCTGGCCAGCGACTACGCCGGTGAGCCCTGGGATCGGCGGCGCAGCCTGCTGCGGCACCGCCGGCTCCGCATGGTCTCGCACTTCGTCTCCAACGCGCGAGCCCTCGGGTACGAGCATGACGTCCTGGACGTGAAACCCCTGTTGGACACCGGATTCCTGACCGCGCTCGGCACTGCCGGAGGCCCTCTCGGCTTCACCGGGCGGTCCCGAGCCCTGGCGGCGCTCTTCGAGGGCCTGCTGCCGGCGGAGCTGCTCGGACGTCCCGACAAGGCGCGGTTCAACCGCGTTGCGTTCAACGTGCACAGCCGAGTGTTCGCATCCGGTTGGGACGGACTTGGCGTCGACGAGGAGCTCGTGGACGTCGCCGCACTGCGCCGGACGTGGGCTGAGGAGGAGCCCAATGCCCTGAGCTTCGCCCTGCTCCAAGCGGCGTGGTTGCACAGCGGGCGTCAGGGCCGACACACATGAGGAGCGGCGTTCCCGCCCAGCCCCTGGCCTGGTGCGGGGCGGACTTCGAGGGTTCCGCCCGGCTCCTGTGGTCGGCCTGCCGCCGGTGGCCCGATCCCCGCCAGGTGCGCCAGGCGATCGAGGTGGGGGTCGATGCGGAGGCCACCGTTGCCGCCTCGCTGGGACATCGCATCGGCGGGCTGCTGTGGCGTGCCCTGTCATCGGCGGGAGCTCTCGAGACCCTCGGTGAAGGGCTCCCTCGCTTGGCGCGCGTAGCGGACGTCCAGCGGCTTCGCGAGGTGCTGCTCGTGCCGCGGGCCCTGGAGTTGTCGGTCGCTCCCCTCACCGATGCCGGGTTCGAGCCTGTGGTGCTCAAGGGCCCCGGTGTCGCTGTCCGCTATCCGGAGCCGGGCCTTCGGCCCTTCGACGACCTCGACCTCCTTCTCCCGCCGGCCCAGCACGACGACGCATTGGCCGTGCTCGGAATGGCGGGGTGGCGGCTGGTCCGGCCCCAGGCTCGTGACCGTTACGACAGCGTGCTCGTGCATCGGGAAGTGCCGGACATGCCCTTGGAGCTGCACTACAGCTTCGAGGCCTGGTACGACCGTGCCAGCTCCCTGCGGGCCGAGGAGCTGTGGAGCCGGCGGCGGCCCGTCGAGGTGTTCGGGGTGCAGGGCTTCGCGCTCGCCCCGTTCGACGAGTTGGTGATGCTCTGTGCCCATGCCGCCAAGCCCTACCACTGTTTCTCACGGCTGGTGTGGGTGGCCGACCTGGCCATGGTGCTCGGGGACCTGACCGAGCGGGGCGAGCCTTTGGACTGGGATCGGGTGCGCGAGCTCGCCATCCAGAGCCGGTGCCGCACGGCCCTGGCCGCCGCCTTATCGTTGGCACAGCTGGCGGGCGCTCCCAGCCCCTCCGATCTCCGGGTGCTCCCCCGAGCGGGCTGGAGGGGAGAAGCCCTGCGCAGGCTGGTGGGCGGTGAGTGGGTCCTGCGTCCGGCGCCGCCCATCCATCTCCGCTTCGCCCTGGCCGACGACCGCCGCCGGCGGGCGATGCTCCTGGTTGGCCACGCCCACACCCTCCCGGGCGTGCGGGGGCGCCTGTGGCACCTGCGGAGCCTGGGGCATTTCGTACGCCGGTGGCGTGACCTGCGCCGCAGAAGGGGCCGAACTCGGCCCGCGCTGGAACCCGAGCGTGAGAAGGCAGGCCCCGGCCCGTTCTCGGTGCGGACCGGCCGGTAGCCAGACCGGCCCCCGGCGTCGACCATGGGGACCCAATGAGGACACTCATCTTGTGCGGAGGGAAAGGCACGCGTGCTTATCCGCGCACGCTCGAAGTCCCCAAGCCGCTCCTCGAGGTGGCGGGGCGACCCATCTTGGGTCACGTCATGGAGATCTACGCCCGGCAGGGCTTCTGCGACTTCGTGCTCGCCGCCGGTTTCAAAGCGGAGCTGATCGAGGAGTTCGCCGCCGGATTGCCTTCGGGCTGGGAGGTTCAGGTCCTCGACACCGGTGAGGCAGCCAACACCGGGGACCGGGTGCGGGCCTGTGCACCGGTGATGGGGGACCGGTATTTCCTCACTTACGCCGACGGCCTGGGGAACGTCGACCTGGCGGCGTTGGCCGCCTTCCATGCCGAGCACGGCGGGGCGGCGACCATGACCTCCGTTCCTCTGCCGTCGCAGTACGGGACCGTGCAGTTCGCCGGAGAGCGCGTGGTGAGCTTTACCGAGAAGCCGCGGTTGGCCGACCACTGGATCAACGCCGGGTTCTTCGTGCTCGACCGGCGGGCGGAGAAATGGCTCGGCTCCGCGGACTTCGAGCGCCAAGTGCTGCCCGAGCTGGCCGGGGCCGGTGAGCTCTTTGCCTTCCGTCACCGGGGATTCTGGCGCTCCATGGACACTTACAAGGACGCCTTGGAGCTCACCGCCCTGTGCGCTGAGGGCCCGGCACCCTGGGTGGGCGAGCCGTCGGTGCCCACCTCCCGATGACCTCGGGAGCCGGGGCCGGCACCCCGCTGTCGTCGGCCACGCTGCCCGCCGGAGCCAGCGCCCTCGTCACCGGGGCCACGGGGTTCATCGGGTCGCACTTGGTGCGCCGCCTGCTCGACGACGGCCTGGAGGTCCATGCCCTCACGAGCTCAGTGTCCAGCCTCTTCCCGATCAGACTGGTGGACGTTCGGGACCGCATCACTCTGCACGAAGGCAGCGTGAGCGACCGTTGCGCCATGGACGCCTTGGTGGAGCAGGCGCGTCCCGCCTACGTCTTCCATCTCGGTGCCTACACGCACGTGGGCAAGTCCTGGCACCGGGTCGACGAGTGCATCGAAGTGAACGTCCAGGGAACGGCCAATCTGCTTCAAGCGCTCGAGGGAAGCGGGTACCTCCGTTTCGTCAACGTCGGCACCAGCGAGATCTATGGCGCCGTCCCCTCGCCTTTCACCGAGGAGATGGCGGTGCGCCCCATTTCGCCCTACGCCGCCTCCAAGCACGCCGCGGAGTCGTTGTGTCGAGTCTTCCAGCAGGGCTGGGGGTGGCCCATCGTCATGGTCCGGCCCTTCAACGCCTACGGGCCGGCCCAGACACCCGACCGGGTGATCCCCGAGATCATCGTCAGGGCCCTGTCGGGCCAGGACCTGCTCATGACCCAAGGGCGCCAGACCCGGGAGTTCAACTTCGTCGAGGACCTCGTCGACGGCATGGTCCGGGCAGCCGCCGTCCCCGGGATAGAAGGCGAGCTGTTCAACGTGGGATGTGGCGCCGACGTCTCCATGCGGGAGCTGGCCACCACGGTGCTCGAGCTCCTGGGCAACCCCGTGACGGCGCGCTTCGGCGCATTGCCGGACCGGCCCACCGAGATCTGGGAGATGCGGTCGGACAGCACCAAGGCCCGTGAAGTCCTGGGCTGGTTCCCCCGGCACAGCCTCGAGGAAGGCTTGGAGAAGACGATCGCCTGGTACCGCAAGGAGTTGCAGGACCCGGCGTCGCTCTTCGCCACCACGTGACCGGCCCGGGCTGCGCTGCTCGGGGGCCCACTCTCGGCGTGGTCGTCGCCACCCGCGACCGGCCCGGCCAGCTCGACGCCTGCTTGGCCAGCCTGCGCGCCAGTATCGGTGGAGGTGGCGAGCTCGTGGTGGTCGACTCGTTCTCCTCGGGCTCGGCCACTGCCGAGGTGGCCATCGCCCACGATGCACGCCTGGTGCGCATGGGGGTTCCGGGAGCCTCCAAGGCCCGCAACGCGGGATGGCGGGAGGTGGGCGCCGAGGTGGTGGCCTTCGTCGACGACGACGTCCGGGTCCGACCGTCGTGGGCGCCCGGAATGCGCCAGGCCTTCGCCACCCACCCCGAGGCTTGGTTCGTCGCCGGGCGCATCGGCCTTCGAGAGGAGGACCGGGGAGCAGCGCGTCCGGTGGCCCTCATCGACTACGACCGTCCTTACGCCATCGACGGTTCCATGGTCGAGGATCTCGGGCACGGGGCCAACCTGGCCGTCCGACGGCCAGCCCTCGAAGCGGTGGGGGGCTACGACGAGCGACTCGGGCCGGGGGCACGCTGGCCGGCGGCCGAGGACCTGGACCTCATCGACCGGCTGCTTCTGGCGGGCTACTGCGGGCGATACGAGCCTTCCGCACCGGCCTGCCACGTGCAGTGGCGTGGGAGAAGGGACCTGGTCGGCCTGGAGTGGCGCTATGGCGTGGGCCAGGGCGCCCGGTTGGAGCGGCTGCGGCGGCGCGATGGCGCTCGTCACCGAGCGCTGTCCCGCCTGGTGTGGCGCCAGTGGGGAGCACTGGAACTGGCGTCGTGCCTCGTGCAGCGTCGGAAGTTGGGCACCATCCTGGTGGCGACCCGACTGGCTGGCACGGCCGTCGGTCAGCTCGGCGCCGGGCTCGACCTGTGGCGCGAGGCCAGGGCCCTATAGGCCGCCACGTGGGCGGGGCCGACCACCGCCTCCCAGTCCCAGCGCCTCGCTCCTTCGGCGCAGCGCCGGGGTGTGCCCGGTTCGGCGGCCAGGGCGATGCCGGCGTCGAGGGCGGCGCACAGCGATTCTTCGGTCGCCGCCTCCGCCACTACCCCCACGTCGGAGCCCACCAGCTCGGGCATCCCCCCGTCGGGGGTACACACCACGGGCGTCCCGCTGGCGAGGGATTCTACGAGGACGAGGCCAAAGGCCTCGTGGGAGGCAGGCAGCAGGGTGACGGTGGCGCTGCGGTAGCGGTCGGGCACTTCCTCTGGGGAGCCCGGCCCGGCCGCCACCACCGCCGCTCGCACGTGGGGGGCCAGGGATGCGAGGAGAGGCGCCGGCTCACCCTGGCCCGACAGCACCAGGCGCGCCTCGGGCCGTCGCCGCAGCAGCAAACTGAAGGCACTCACGGCGAGCGCGGCCCGCTTTCGGGGGTCGGTGAGGGAGGCCGACAGCAGCACTGTAGGAGGGCCCGTGCGGGGCTCGAGGGCCGCCGGGAAACTTTCGGCGCGAACCCCCGGTGACAGGACCAGCGCCTCACGTCCCGCCAGGGTTTTGAGCTCCTCGGCCGAGGCGGCGCTCAAGGTGGCCACCTCGCTGGCATGGCGCACCGCTGCGAAGAAAAGCAACCGCGGCAAGCGGTCTGCCGGCACCTGGTCGGGGCTCGGGTGGCCCAGGACCGTGTAAAGGGTCGGTAGCCGGGCCAGGCGGCCCGCCAGGGCGGCAGCGGGGACCATGGCGTGGACGACGTCGAATCTGCGGGCGGCTAGCTCGCCGAGGGCGACCAGCCCGAACGTCTCTACCTCGCTCAGGTTCAGGCGGTGGACGGGACGGGCGTGGCGGCGACGGACCACGAGGACTCCCGATGCCGAGCGCCGGCGGCCGGGATCCTCGTGGGTCCCGGTCAGCACCGTCACCTCGTGGCCGTGGCCGGCCAAATATGTCGAGAGGTCCTCTACGTAGCGCTCGGCACCGCGGCGCACCTCGGGCCAGGGATAGGGGTGGACCAGGGCGATCCGCACGGTGGAGCCGGAGTCAGAGGAGCAGGGCCCGGTGCCGGACCGAACCCCGGATCATCACGGCCACTTCGGTGAGGTCGAGGGCCAGAGCGGCCGGCAGGTACACGAGCCGGCGGCGCAGATCGGCGCTCACGGGATCGTGCTGGAGCCGGTAATGGAGCCAGGGCACGGCCAGGAGGAGAGCCGGCCGCCACCGGAGGGCGAGGGCCAGGCCGGCGCCCGCCAGCATCGCCGGGGGGTGCGATCGTTTCCAGAACAGGATCTTGTAGGCCCGGCCCCGCCGGGCGTAGGCGCGGCCCTTGAGCACCAGGGGCAGGTCGACCCAGCGGGTGGCCTCCTCCAGTGCCGCCAGCACCCCGCCCGGCCGCACGTCGTGGCGTACCACGGCGTCCTCGGCGAACACGGGCTCCACGCCCAGCTCGGTCACGCGCAGCCCGAGGTGGGTGTCCTCCCCGCTCGGCCTGCGAAACCGCTCGTCGAAGCCACCCACCACCTCGAGGTCGCGGCGCCGGTAGAAGACGTTGCAGGTCTCGAAGAGGTCGGGTCCGTCGACCTCCATCGCCCGGGCGAAGGGCTCGCCGATCAGAAAGAGCTGGTCCGTGGGGGCCATGGTGCGACCCACCACGAGGCGGGCGTCACCGTCGAGGTTGGCCAGCCCCGCTTCGAGCCACTTGGGCTCTGGCAGGCAGTCGTCGTCAGTGAAGGCCACCACTGGGGCGCTCGCCTCACGCCACCCGAGGTTCCGGGCCGCTGCCGGCCCACTGTGGCGTTGGGTGCGTAGAACCCGGAGATTGAGCGGGGACGATTGCTGAGCGGCCCTGAGGGCGGCCCATGTGTCGTCGGTCGAGCTGTCGTCCACCACGATCACCTGGAACTGCTCGGGGGGGAGGCTCTGGTGCTCGAGGACACGAAGCAGGCGCTTAACGCGCGCCGGACGGTTTCGGGTGGGCACCACCACCGTCACCAGCGGGTCGCCGTCGAGCAGCGCGCCGTCAGGCCCGCCGTCTATCCGAGAGTGGAGTGGATCACGGGGGTCGGCCAGGACGGGCGGAGGCACGAACCCGAGGGTCGCCTTGAGCTGCAGTCGCCAGTGGGCCTGCTCGTCCGGGTGGGCCGACCACTTCGCCCGGGCGAAGCTCCGTCCCAAGGCAACAGTCTCGAGCCCCCGGTACAGCGCTGCTCTGCGGGGCCCAAGCGCCTCGTTGAGGAACACGTGGAGATTGCGGGCGTCAAGCGAGGCCCGTCGGTCCCCGAAGCGGCGGGACCCCGACGCGTTGCCCACGTGACGGACGACGGCAGCGGGCTCGAACCAGACCTCGAGCCCGCCCTGGCGGGCCCGGAAGCACCATTCGACATCCTCGTTGTACATGAAGAAGCGCTCGTCGAAGGGACCGACGTCTTCCAACGCCGCCCGGGGGAACAGCATGGCGGCCCCGACAGCCCAGTCGACCCGGCGACACCGGTCGTGCGCCCAGGCGCCCTCGAGACACAGGGCATCGCCCAGGTGCCGGGGGATAAGCCCCCGCAGGCCCAGCGCGTCCACGGCGGCCAGTCCCACACTGGGGAACCGGTGCGTGGAATGTTCCAGGGAGCCGTCGGGGCGCAACAGCCTTGGGGCGACGGCCGCAGTCCGTGGATGGCGCAGGGCGGCCTCGACCATGCGGCCCACGGCACCGGGCTCGGGCCAGGCATCCGAGTTGAGAGCCAGGAACCACGGGGCCTCGGATCGCGCCATGAGCCCGTTGAGGGCCCGGGCGAACCCGACGTTCTCCTCGTTTTCGAAGACGTCGGCTTGTGGGGCAACGGCGCGGATGGCGCCGGGCGTGCCGTCGGTGGAGGCGTTGTCCCACACGAGCAGGCGAAGGTCCGCCCCCTGGTCGCTGTCGAGCATCTTGCCCAAGGCCTCAGCAGTGAGGGCGGCGCTGTTCCACGTGATGACACCTACGTCGACGCGCGGCAGCACCGGGATCAGTCCTGCGGAAGTGCAGCGGCGACCTGCGGCCGGCTGTCTCCGGTCACCGGAGCACCCCGCGCCAGCCTGGCGACGGGCGCCTCCCTACCGATCACGCCGCCCAGGTCAGTGGCTCCTTTGACCGTGGCCCGTCCCGTGACGAAGAAGGACAGGTCGCGGCTACGCCCGAGCAGGGTGCCGGCGGGCGGGGGTCGCTGCAGCCAGCCACTCAGAGAATAGGTCCCGGTGGGCAGTTTCGTGACCAGGGACATGGTGAACACCGCCTGCTCGCCCGCAGCGAGGGCGCCGAACGGTTCGTCGAGATTGGAGTCCATGTAGACGACTTGGCCGTCGGGGCCCGACAGCGCGAAGCCGGCCACTACGTGCGGTACGTCAGCGAGCGCCTGGGCGGTGATCCTCGCTACCACGGGGGCTCCGGCCACCACCTGGCGCACCGGCCCGCCGTCGTGGCCGACGAGCTCGAAGGACGACACCTCGAGGACACCTGGCTCCCGGCGGACTCCTGAGCCGTCGTCGCCGTCTTCGGGGTCGTCCTCCAGCAGCTCGTGGAACCTGGCGATGGCCGTGTCGGGATCGCCCAGGTACACGGTCCGACCTCCCTCGAGCAGGAGGATCTGCTGTGAGAGGCGCTGCAGGGCACCCATGTTGTGGCTGACCATCACCACCGTCGTACCGCCTTTTACAAGCTCCCACATGCGTTGGAGGCTCTTGACCTGAAAGCCGAGGTCACCCACAGACAGGACTTCGTCGACAAGCACCACCTCGGGATCGCAGTGGACGGCCACAGAGAATCCCAAGCGGACGAACATGCCCGACGAATAGAACTTGACCGGGGTGTCGATGAACTCCGCCAATTCGGCGAAGTCGACGATCGCCTCCAGGCGTTGCCCGACCTGCTTCTTGGTAAGCCCGAGGATCGTCCCATTGAGATAGACGTTCTCCCTTCCGGTGAGTTCGCGGTGAAACCCGACGCCGACGGAGATCAGGGGGGCCACGCGGCCTCGGATCCGAAGCCATCCCTCGGTGGGAGCGGTTACGCCAGCCATCATCGACATGAGCGTGGTCTTGCCCGATCCGTTGCGCCCGATGATGCCGTAGCTTCCGCTGCGGGGGACCTCCAGGTCGACTCCCCTTACCGCCCACATCGTGCCCCTCTTGTGGCGGCGGGCCAGACGCGACGCGGTCGTGACGAGCAGTGGCGTGTCTTCGTATTTGATGTAGCGCTTTCCCACTCCAACGAGCTCGATGGCAGCGACCATCTTCAGGACCCTTTCGTCCGTCGAGCCGACCGGATCACAGCAGATCGGCGAAAACGCGATCGAATCGACTGTTCAAGGTCACTGCCGCGCAGATCAGTACTGCCGTCCACACCCCGGTGACTGCCAAGGCGAAGGTCAGCGGAGTGGACACTCCCACGGCGGCGTGGAAGAGGTCGAGGATGCCCGTCAGGGGATTGGCGTCGATGATCGGGCGAACGATGTGGGGTGCGATGCTCGGGGGGTAGATCACAGGAGAGACGTACATGAGGAGAAGGACCAGCGCGCTGGAGATGTAGCTCACGTCGCGGAAGTAGACGTGCAATGCGGCGCCGGTCACCACGAGGCTGGCACAGAAGACCACTAGAAGAAGAGCTCCGGGCAGGAACAGCAGGGTAGACATGCCCAGGTGGGCACCCAGGGGGATCGACAGGGCGAGGACGATCACGAGCATGATCACGAAGCCGTAGAGGTTGGTGGCCACCTGTACCAGTGGGAGCAACACCCGGGGGAAGTAGACCTTGCTCGACAGATCGCTTCCGCCGGCGATCGCCGTCGATCCCGCTACGAAGACGCTGGCGAAGTAGGTCCAGGCCACCATCCCGGCAAGCATGAATAGGGCGTAGTGGGGGACTGCGAAGCGGACCAGGTGCGAGAACACGACGGCCATGATCGCCGACTGCAGCAGGGGGAGGAAGACGGCCCACAATGTTCCGAAGGACATCCGGCGATACTTGACGTGGAACTCCTTGCGTGCCAGCAGGACGAGGACCTCTCGCCAACGCCAGGCGGCGCGCGCCAGCACCCAAGGGGAGGTCCGCTCCCCGTGGAGCTCGAGAACCTCGAGGTCCTCGTCGTGCAGGGGCGGTGCGGCGGTGGTGGCGGCGGTCATCGAGTGAGGCCCTGGCTCGTGGCACCCTGGTAACGGGGCAAGAGGGCGAACCTCACTGTCGGTCCGGCGCCCCTGGCTGGCCTGATCTGGCTGACTTCGGGCAGATCGGACGCCGACCCTCCGGCGTCGCCCTGTGCGGTGGTCCAAGATGGTGCGCCATATGCGGATCCTGGTGCTCACCAACATGTACCCGCCGCACGCTTTCGGGGGCTACGAGCGGATGTGCTGGGACGTGTCTCGCCGCTGGGCCCGGGCCGGCCACCAGGTCCTCGTGCTCACGAGCGACGTCCGCCTCGCCGCCGAGCTCCGGCGCTTCGGCGGGGATGAGGACGAGGAGGGGCGGGACGGGGTCCAGGTGCGCCGGACGCTCAAGATCTACTGGGAGGACCACCTCACTGTCCGCCCCCCGGTCTGGCGCCGGCTGCGTTGGGAGCGGGCCAACCAGCGGGAGCTCGACAAGGCCGTGCGCAGCTTCCGGCCGGAGGTGGCGTCGGCATGGGCCATGGGCGCCATGTCGCTCGGTTTGCTCGCCCGCCTTGGGGAGCTCGGGATACCGGTGGTTTCGGTGGTGTGCGACCAGTGGCCCGAGTACGCACCGCACATCGACGCCTGGTCGAGCCTCATGACTGGCCACAGGCGCCTGGCTCCACTGGTGCGCGCCGTGAGCGGCCTGCCGTGCCGCCTGCCCGACCTCGACACACTGGGCCCAGCGTGCTTCATCAGCGACACGGTACGCCGCGGTGCTCGGGAGCGCTCGCCGTGGGGGTTCCCCGGTGCCGGTCTCGTGCCCGGGATGGTCGACCGCGACGAGCTGCCTCCGGCACCCGACGCCGGTAGCCGCCCCTGGTCATGGCGGTTACTGCACGTCGGGCGCTTCGATCGCCGCAAGGGGGTGCATGTCGCCCTCGAGGCTCTCGCCCATCTGCCGCCCGAAGCCACCTTGGAGATCCTCGGCAGCGGGGACGAGGACTACCTGGACGAGCTTCGCGGCCTAGCGGTACGGCTGCAGCTGTCGGAGCGTGTCCGCTTCGGGTCGGTGACCCGTGCACAGCTCGGGGCACGGTACGCGGCAGCCGATGCGCTGGTATTCGCCCCGCTGTGGGAAGAGGGCTTTGGCCTGGTACCACTCGAGGCCATGGCCCGCGGGACCCCGGTCGTGGCCAGTCCCACGGGCGGGGCGACCGAGTTCATGACCGACGGCGAGAATTGCCTCACCTTTGCCGGAGGCGACCCGATCTCGCTGGCCGAGACGCTGCGGCGATTGGCCGACGATCCGGACCTCCGTCGTCACATCGTGGGCGGGGGCCTGGCGACCGCCGCCCGCTACGACACCGACCGGGGGGCGGCGCAGTTGGAGTCGCTGCACCGGCAGGCTGTTGGGCCGGTGGTCCCCAAGGGGGCGCCGAGCCCTTAGCCTCGATCCACCGCGTAGCCGCAGGCTATGGACCCGGCAATCACTGAACTGACGGATCGTTGTCATCACAGGCAACGGACGAATGCACCCGGCCACATGGGCGTCGTCGACCAGAGGCTCTTGTT
>JBJKRZ010000229.1:0-11532 GCA_046704365.1 Acidimicrobiales bacterium
AGATCGACCTCGCCATTGCGGCCACCGCCCACGTGGAGGGAGTGCCCCTCCTCACCGAGAACGTTGGCGACTTCCAGATCATCCATGACCTCGTCGACGCTCGGCGACTCTCCGACCGCTAGCTCGAGGCGAGCTCCCGTAACGCAGAACCAGTGTCCCGATTGGGTGAGGCCCTGGGGCGGTCAACGGAAGACGAAGCCTGTGACACAACGGCGAGTTTCTCGGGTCCTTCCCTCGGTTCGGCAACATTGAGTAGGGCCAGGCGGCTGCAGAGGGCAAGCACTGTGACTAGCGTCTTCGTCGGATCCTGAACCCGATGGACGTGCGCTGGTCCTGAACCCCCGCCATGATGTCTGAACCCTTGACCGTTCGGTTATGGGTTGAGCAAAACCGCAGGTCGGCGGCTTGGCTCTCCGGGAAGTCGGCTCCGCCCTGATCACGCCGGGACGTACCGGTTGATCAGGGGTGCATGGGGCAGCATAGGCGTCTGCCTGGTGCATAGGTGCGAAGTTGCTGGTCGGCCCGGGGTGCACGGTGGCGCAACTGGCGCGAGCGTCCGTATGCAATGTGGGGACCCGCTCATCGACCGGTCCCCAGAAACGGACAGCCTCACCCGTTGTTGCCGCGAGTGGGCGGTCGGCGGTGTGGGCCGCTGGAGCAGTACCACGCTGATGCGTGCCGGCTGGCGTGTTCAGGCGCGTTGGGCTGCGCTCCGCGTCGGGCGGGCGATCCTGACGGGTGCCCAGCTCGACGTTCTCGCTGTCGAGCCCGATGTGGATGGCGCTGGCGATGGGTGGCGGTAGCCGACCGAGGAGGAGTGCGGCAACAGCAGCTCACCACAACGCCGACCTGCACGCCGTGGGCGGTGCAGCAGGTTCAGGCAAGCGCTGGCGAGAATGGCCAAAGCCATGGAGGGCTCGTCAGCGCCCACCTCAAGCGCTCTGGGGAGGTTCGCCGCCCTCTGCGAGACGACGCACTCGCGCTCGCAGCTCTGGGGAGTGCTCTCCGGCTCTGACCCGGTCCAATATGCGGTCGGCTTCTGCTCGGCTCAACTTCCCCGAGTCCACCGCCGCGTCAAGGCTGGCCGCGGCGTGGCGAGCCCTGATCGAGTTGAGCGTGTCCTCCGCTTGGCCGGCAGGCTCGGCGCTACGGAGGCGGTCGGCCTCCTCGGCGGTGAGGCGTCCTGACGCCACCAGCTTGTCGAGTCGGCGAGGCAACCTGGCGCGTCCCGCCCGGGCATGACGGTCATCTCCTGCTCTTGACATGCCGGCATGATATCAAGACAGAATGTCTTTGATCAATACATAGTGTCTGGAGCACGACATGTAGACTATCGGGCGGTGCCGAAGCTCTGGGCCGAGACGATCGAAACCCACCGCCGACAGGTCGGCGACGCCATCTTGGACACGACGGTCGCTCTCGTCGTCGAGCGCGGCCTGCGGGGCGTGACCATGTCGCAGATCGCCGAGCGAGCCGGCGTCGGTCGGGCCACGCTCTACAAGTACTTCCCCGACGTGGAGTCCATCCTCGTGGCCTGGCACCAACGCCACGCGGCCAGCCATCTTGCCCACTTGGAGCAGCTAGCGCAACGATCGAGAGACCCAGGCGATGCGCTCGAGGCGGTGCTCGGTGCCTATGCGCTGGTGGTGTACGAGCGCACCCGCCGAGCGGGCGGCACCGACGTCGTCGCCCTGGTCCACCACGGCAACATGGTGGCCGTGATCGAGGAGCAGCTGCACCGCTTCCTCTCCGATCTGCTTGCCGAAGCTGCCCGAGTCGGCCAGGTACGAGGTGACATCGCCCCCGGCGAGCTCGCCAACTACTGCCTCCATGCGCTCGGCGCCGCAGCTACCGCAGTCAGCAAGGCAGCGTGCCAGCGCGTCGTCGGGCTCACGCTCGCCGGCATGGACGTCGGTTTCGAAGTTCGTCCCTGAGCTCCGTCTCCCGAGGTCCCGGGCGAGGACACGCCCGACGCCCGACGCCCGACGCCCGACACCCGACACCCGACACCCGACGCCCGACGCCCGACGCCCGACGCCGGCCCGCCTAGAGCAGCTCCCACTCGATGGGCGAGCGCGCCGCCGCCCCTCGTGGGCCGGGGTGGCCCCGGCAATCGACACGCCCCGCCAGTCCTGGTGACCTCGGCGGGATCCGGACGATACCCGCCATGGGTAGGGCAACTTCTCGCGAGGAGGGGCGGGTGGTGGGTCCGCCTCCGGTCGGCGCCAGCGAGCCCCGTATCCCCTCTGTGATGGGATCCAGCACCCGACGACGGGCGGCCGACGGGGCCACACCGGGATCTTGCCCAACCCGGCCCGACCGGAAAAATACCATGGTAGGGTATATCAGGAGCGAGAAGAGGGGCGTCTGATGGCTGAGACGATGACCTACACCGTTGCGGGGATGACTTGTGAGCACTGCAAGCACGCCGTGTCGAGCGAGGTCGCCTCGGTTGCCGGCGTGGACGGGGTCGTGGTGGACCTGGACACCAAGCTCGTCACGGTGACCGGCGAGGGCCTCGACGACCAGCAGCTACGCGCCGCGATCGAAGAGGCCGGCTACGAGGCATCGTGATGGCCACGGCGACCGACACCGAGGTCACCTCGACGCAGACCCCGGCGACCGAGGGCCGCCGCCACGTCGAGCTCGCCATCACGGGTATGACGTGCGCCTCCTGCGCGGCTCGCGTCGAGAAGCGCCTCAACAAGGTGGACGGTGTGACCGCCACCGTCAACTTCGCCAGCGAGCACGCCGCCGTCGCCTTCGACCCCACCCGGGTGGACATCGAGGACCTGATCGTGGCGGTGGAGGCCGCCGGCTACGGCGCGGCGCTGCCCGAGGCGGTCACCGAAGAGGACCCGGCCCGCCCCTACCGACGCCGCCTCGTCCTCGCCGTCGTGCTCAGTGTGCCCTTGGCCGTCTTCGCCTGGATTTCGGCGTCACGGCCCCCGGGATGGGAGTGGCTCTCCCTCGTGCTCGCCACCCCGGTCGTCTTCTACGCCGGCTGGCCCTTCCACCGCGCCGCGGTGGCCAACGCCCGGCACGCAGCGGCCACCATGGACACCCTCATCTCGGTCGGCACCTTGGCGGCGTGGATCTGGTCGACGGTGGTGCTGCTCGCTGGTATGTCGACGAGCGTGTACTTCGACACCGCCGGTGCCATCACCTCCTTCATCCTCCTGGGGCGCTACCTCGAGGCTCGGGCCAAGCGCCGTTCGGGCGAGGCCATCCGCAAGCTGTTGGAGCTCGGGGCCAAGGAGGCCCGCGTGCTGCGAGACGGCACCGAGATCCTGGTGCCCGCCGAGGATCTGGTCGTCGGGGACCGGTTCGTGGTGGGCCCCGGCGACTAGGTCGCCACCGTCGGGGTGGTCGAGCGGGGGACCTCCGCTGTCGACCAGTCGATGCTCACGGGTGAGTCGGTCCCCGTCGAGGTCGGCCCCGGCGACGCCGTGGCCGGCGCCACCGTCAACACCTCGGGCCGCCTCGTGGTCGAGGCCACACGGGTGGGCGCCTCCACGACCCTCGCCCAGATCGCCCGGCTTGTCGCCGACGCCCAGGCCGCCAAGGCCCCGGTCCAGCGGCTCGCCGACCGGGTCTCTGCCGTGTTCGTTCCCGTCGTGATCGGGATCTCCGCTCTCACCTTGGTTGGCTGGCTCTTGGTGGGCGGTGCGGCCACCACGGCGGCGTTCACCACGGCGGTGGCGGTCATCGTCATCGCCTGTCCCTGCGCCCTCGGCCTCGCCACCCCGACAGCGCTGATGGTCGGCACCGGACGGGGCGCCCAGCTCGGCATCGTGATCAAGGGGCCCGAGATCCTGGAGCAGACCCGACAGGTCACCACCATCGTCTTGGACAAGACCGGCACCTTGACCGAGGGCAAGATGGCCGTGGCGGAGGTGGTCCCGGCTGAGGGCGTGGACGAGGAAGACCTGGTGCGCCTGGCGGCCGGGGCCGAGGACGCCAGCGAGCACCCCATCGCCCGGGCCATCGCCACCTACGGGCGCAACAGGCTCGGCGCCCTGCCCGCTGTCGAAGCGTTCTCGGCCCGGGCCGGCCTCGGGATCGAGGCCGTGGTCGACGGCCACGCGGTGGTGGTCGGTCGCCCGAGCCTCCTCGCCGACTGGGGGGTACGGCTCGCAGGGACGCTCGCCGCCGAGGTGGCCCGCTTGGAGGCCGAGGGCTCGACGGTGGTCGCCGCCGCCGCCGACGGCGAGATGAAGGGGCTCGTGGCGGTGACCGACCGGATCAAGGCGACGAGCCGTCAGGCCGTGGCCGAGCTGCGCGCCCTGGGGCTCACCCCGGTGTTGCTCACCGGGGACAACGAGGCGACGGCTCGGGCCGTTGCCGCCGAGGTCGGCATCGACCGCGTCCGGGCCGGGGTGCTCCCCGAGGACAAGGCGGCCGAGGTCGCCCGCCTGCAGGAGGCCGGCGAGGTGGTGGCCATGGTCGGCGACGGGGTCAACGACGCTCCCGCCCTGGCCAAGGCCGACTTGGGCTTGTCGATCGGGACGGGGACCGACGTCGCCATCGAAGCCTCGGACATCACCCTCGTGGCCGGCGACCTGCGTGCTGCGGTAGACGCCATCCGCCTGTCTCGACGCACGCTGTCGACGATCAAGGGAAATCTCGTCTGGGCGTTCGGCTACAACGTCGCTGCCATCCCGTTGGCGGTCGCCGGGGTCGTGAACCCGATCGTCGCCGCCGCTGCGATGGCGTTCTCCAGTGTCTTCGTGGTCACCAACTCGCTGCGCTTGCGTCACTTCCACCTGGCCGAGGAGCCAAGATGACCGACACCGCCAGAGGCGGGGGTCCGCCGGCCGATGCGGACGGAGCGGCCGGGTCGGGGCAGCCCCAACCTCAGCCCTACGGATACGTGGCCGCCAAGGACAAGGTCGCCCTCATCAACCGGATGCGGCGCATCGAGGGCCAGGCCCGGGGCATCGAGAAGATGATCACCGAGGACCGCTACTGCATCGACATCCTCACCCAGATCGCCGCGGTGTCGACCGCCTTGGAGACGGTGGCCGGCATCCTCCTCGACGACCACGTCAACCACTGTGTTCGTCATGCCCTCACCTCCGGCGACGAGGCCGTCGCCGCCGAGAAGACCACCGAGCTGCTCGAGGCCGTCCACCGCTTCACCCGGACCCGGTGACCGGGACGCCGACGACACACGACACCTCGACGCAACCACCGCGGCGGCCCGCCCCGAGCCCCGGGAGGGGCCCCATTACGCCCCGGCCCCAGGCACGGAGGTGACCCGTGACCGGTCCTCCACGCCCTCGGTCACGCCCTGGAGGTGGCCGGCGGGATGGCCTGGCAGATCGCCTGGTCCCTCGTCCTCGGCTTCACCCTGTCCGCCGTCGTCCAGGCGGTCGTGCGGAGGGCGACGATCACCCGCCTCCTCGGCAACCACCGACCGAAGACCCTCGCCGTCGCTTCGGGGCTCGGGATCGCCAGCTCGTCGTGCTCCTACGCGGCGGTGGCGCTGGCCCGCTCGCTGTTCCGAAAGGGAGCGGACTTCGTCGCCGCCATGACCTTCGAGATCGCCTCGACCAACCTGGTCATCGAGCTCGGCATCATCATGGCCCTTCTGCTCGGCTGGCAGTTCACCCTGGCCGAGTTCGTGGGCGGCCCGATCATGATCGTCCTCGTCGCGCTGGGCTTCCGCCTCGTGCTCCGCCAGCGGCTGCTCGACGAGGCCCGCCGCCAGGCCGACCGCGGGCTGGCCGGCCAGATGGAGGGCCACGCCGCCATGGACATGGCGATCGCCGAGGGCGGCAGCCTGTGGCGGCGGCTGCGCTCACCGAGCGGGCGCACGTCGGTGTCGCACATCTTCGTCATGGAATGGGCGGCCGTGCTGCGCGACGTGGTGGGCGGGCTGCTGCTCGCTGGTGCACTCGGCGCCTGGGTGCCCGAGAGCTTCTGGCGCCACCTGTTCCTCGCCGGGCACCCCCTGATGGCGAAGATCTGGGGGCCGCTCCTCGGGCCGGTCATCTCGGTCTTCGCCTTCGTGTGCTCGATCGGCAACGTGCCACTCGCCGCGGTGCTGTGGAACGGCGGGATCAGCTTTGGCGGCGTCGTCGCCTTCATCTTCGCCGACCTGATCATCATCCCGATCCTCCTCATCTACCGCAAGTACTACGGGACCAAGATGACCCTCGTCATCTTGGGCGTCTTCTACGCCACCATGGTCCTCGCCGGCGGCGCTGTCGAGCTCTTCTTCGAGGCAGTCGGCCTCGTGCCCACCGCCCGCAACGCCACGGTCCTGCAACCGAGCATCACGTGGAATTACACGACGATCCTCAACATCGTCTTCTTCGTCCTCGCCATCACGCTCGTCTGGCGGTTCTTCAGAACGGGCGGGCGCCAGATGCTGAAGATGATGGGCGGCGCGCCGAGCGGCACGGACCCCGACCCGCTGGGGGAGCACGGACACCACGCCTAACGGGGCCGAAACGGCTGCTGAGCGAATCCAGACAGCCGTCACTGGCGGCCGCCCATGGACATCCTCCGGATCTGGGCGTCATCGTCAGGCGACGCTTCCCGAAGAGTGGGCCAGCCAATCCCGCTCGTGCCACAGAGGAACTTCCGCTCCTCGCTCTCGGCAAGGGACACTCGGAGCTCCTCGGACCTGCGCAGCCCGACGAACCGAATGTGCAGCCGGTGTTCGCCTGGCGTCACCTCGAAAGCTCTCACCTGCTCGTTTCCGATCTTGCCCACGGGGTGGTCGTCGAGAAGCACCGTGTAGTCCCAATGAGACTTGAAGAGGTGAACGAGCAAGGCGGTGGGAAGCACTGTCGCAGGCGAAACCGACCATCTCTTCTTCGGCCGGAAAATTGTGATTGTCGACATGGTGTCCTTTCCCGAAATGGTGGATCGAAGTACTTCCAGGCGTTCCCAGGGCACTCGAGGCAACGGCGTCGATTATCGACGACTGCCCGTCACCAGGCGTTCGCGGTCGAACATCCCGGCCACGAAGTGCCAAGCGAGCAGGTTGAACACGAGCAGGGCGGCGGCGAGGCCGGTGGCGATGGCGGTCGACTCGGAGATGACGTTCAGCGACATCAAGGCCACGATGATCAGGGGCGGGAAGCTACCGAGGACGCTCAGCTGCTGCGCCACGCGCACATCCGTGGAGCGAGTGGAGACAGCGATCCCCACCCAGATCGCCCAGCCCGCCAGCAGCGGCGTGAACAGCAGCTGGACCAGGACGTGCGGGCCGGTGAAGATCGCTGAGACGATCAGCGGATGGGCGAAAAGAGCGGCGATGGCGAGAAAGACTCCGAAGACCGCGTAAGCGATGGTGACCGTCGGAACGAAGGCAGCCAGCGCTTTGGCGATGAGGAACTCCTCGCGACGGATCGGGGTGGCCAGGACCGGCTCCAGCGTTCCCTGCTCTCGCTCGCCGACCACCGAGTAGGCGCAGACGACGGACGGCATCGTTACCGGGATCAGCAGCATGTAGAGGAGCGAGAGCCCGATGCGAAGGCTGAGGGCTTTGTTCGTCGTATTGGCTGCGATCAGCTGGATCGCCGGCAGGATGATGAACAGCACCGGCATCGCCGCCATGGTGCCGACGACGAAGCGGTTGCGCCGGTAATCCCGTAGCTCCTTGCGAAAGATGGCGCCAACTCGGGTCCAGCTGAAGCTCATCGGCTCTTGGCCTCCACATCCTCGTCGATCAACTCCAGGTAGACATCCTCAAGCGAGTGATGCGATTCAACGATCGAAAGGATGTCGGCGTCGGCTCGCACGAGGGCTCGCGCCAGGGCTGGGGCGGCAAGGTGGGGGGCCGAGACTGTCAGCGTGTACCCCGATGGCGTCTGCTCCCATCCCTCGACCTCGGACACGGCGCCGAACACGGCGTTGGGGTCGCCGAGGGGCGCTCGCAGCCGTACGTCCAGGGAGCGCTTGAACAGTTGCTCGCGCAACTCGTCGGGGCGGCCGATCAACCGCAAGGTCGTGTTCAAGATCGCCACTCGATCGCACAGCCGCTCGGCTTCCTCCAGCCGGTGGGTCGTGAGAAAGATCGTCACTCCCTGCTCGCGCAGAGAACCGATCAGGTCGTGGACCTCGCGCGTCGCCACGGGATCGAGGCCCGACGTCGGCTCGTCGAGGAAGAGCACTGCCGGGTCGTTGAGCAGTGCCCTCGCCAGCGCCACCCGCTGGCGTAGCCCCTTGGACAGCGACCCGCACAGATCGCCCGAGCGGCCTTCGAGGTTGACGGCCCGTAGCGCCCGGTCGATGCGCTTCGGAAGGTCGCCCAGCTCGTATAGCCCTGCGAAGCAGGCAAGGTTCTCGGTCACCGTCAGGCGCAGGTAAAGGCCCGGTGACTCCGGCATCATCGAGATCCGCGAGCGGATCGCGGAACCGTTCTTCTCGCTCAAAGGGATCCCTGCCACCGCTGCCGCCCCGGAGCTTGGCGAGATCAGGGTGCCGAGGACCCGCACCGTCGTCGTCTTGCCCGCCCCGTTGGGGCCCAAAAAGCCGAAGACCTCGCCGTAGCCGACCTCGAACGAGACGTCGTCAAAGGCGACACGATCACCGAAGCGCTTGGTGAGGTGCTCGACTACGAGGGCGGCGTCCAGGCGCGCCCCGTCAAGGCCTGAAGGTGGGGGTACCCCCACCTGTCTCGCCGTCATCGACTCGCCGGAGTCCGGCCGGGCCTCTTCTCGCCGTCGACGAGCGGCGGGCGAACCTCCATACGTGGCAAACTAGCAGGCGTGTTGACCAATTGGATAGGTATTTGGCCGAATGGCCAGATACCCTAGGTTCGGCCCATGGTGACCGGCTCCGAATCCGAGCAGCGGACCTTCATCGAGGCCGCCCGGCGCCAGCAGATCGTGGGCGCCGCCATCGATACCATCGCCGAGGTCGGCTACGGCCAGGCGTCACTGGCGCGCATCGCAGCGCGCATCGGTATCAGCAAGGGGGTCATCAGCTACCACTTCGGCGGCAAGGACGAGCTGATCAAGCAGGTCGTGATCGACGTCGTCGAAGCTGGCAGGGCCTACATCCTCCCGCGAGTCTTTGCCGAGTCGACCGGACCGGCCATGCTTCGCGCCTACATCAAGTCGAATCTCGCCTTCATGCGCGAGCACCGCAACTACATGGTCGCCGTTGTCGAGATCCTCCGAAACGGCGCCTTCAGGAACGCCGACGGAGGCCGCGTCGATGGTCGGGGCGTCAACGTGGCTGCTCGACTCCTCGAAGAGCAGCTCGCCCGCCTCCAAGCCCGAGGGGAGCTCCGACGCGACTTCGATCCGAGTGTCATGGCGGTGGCGATCCGAGCCGCCATCGACGTCGTGCCGCACCGGCTCGTCATCGACCCGGTTTTCGACATCGACAAGTACTCGAGTGAGATCGCCAGCATCTTCGATCTGGCAACCCGCCCCAAGAGTGCTCCATGACGCCTCCCAGGAGCGATCAGCGGTAGCGCTGGCGACACCTTGCGCTTCGCAGTAGCACCAGCCCGGCTCCTCACCTCGAGCCGGGATCGCTCGCTCGAGGGCTACAGCGGCGCGACTTCTATCTCGGCGAGGCGGTCCATGGCCGGCCCGAAGGTCGACTCCAGCCAGCCACCTGGGTCGTCACTGACAGGCCCAGTGACCAAAGTGGACACGCCCACCTTGGCCAGGGCCTCGGCACCACGGACGACCTCGTCCGCTCCTGCCCCGGGGGGCAGGTCGCGGAAGCTGGCCGTCACCTCGATCTCGTTGGGGTCGCGGCCGACGTGCTCGCAATGTCGGCGGAGCACCTCCAGTTTGTGGGTGATCTCCTCGGGCCCACCGAAGAAGTTGCAGGCATCCGCATACTGAGCGACGAGTCGCAGGGTTTTCCGCTCGCCGCCTCCGCCGATCAAGATGCGCGGCCGAGGACGACTGAGCGCCGGGGGGCTACAGATGGTCTCTGTCAGCTGGTAGTGGCGGCCGTCGAAGGGACCGTCGTCGTCGCTCCACATCTGCAGACAGATTCGTAGCGCCTCTTCGAGCCTCTCGAACCGCTCTGCTACGGGGGGGAAAGGCACCCCTAGCCCCAGATGCTCCCGCTCGTACCACGCGGCGCCGATGCCCAACTCGGCTCGACCTCCGGAGAGCACATCGAGTGTGGTGACGATCTTGGCCAACAAGCCGGGGTGGCGGTAGGTCACCCCGGTTACCAGGAGACGCAATCTGAGTCGGTCGGTAACGCCAGCCACGAAGCCCAGGGCGGTGTAGCCCTCGAGCATGGGGTCTTGAGCCGGCGCCAACCAGTCCATCTGGAAGTAGTGATCCATGAACGACAAGGTCCGCACGCCCAAAGCCTCAGCTCGCCTGGCCAGCTCCGTGACACCTGGGCCGATGCGCGACGGATCGCCCGCCCAGTCGAAGCGGTGAACGTGGAGGTCGAGATGCATCTGTCCTGTCTATCAAACGCCGGGCTCGCGGCGCGTGCCGGCAACTCTTCGCTTCTCACGAATCCTGAATCAGCCCGAGCACGTTGCCGTCGGGGTCGGTGACCGTGGCGACGAGGCGACCTCCGCCCACATCGCTGGCGGGATCTCTCACGCTGGCTCCCGCGGCGATCGCCTCGGTGAGCTTCGTCTCGATGTCGGCCACGTGCCAGAAGGCAACCGGCGAGGTGAAGTGCTGAGGACCGCCCCCGGGCACCAGCCCGATGTGCTGGCCGGCCACGTCGTAGCCGACGTAGTAGGGCCCGTCGGTCTGAGGGGGTTGGCCGAGGAGGGCGTTGTAGAAGACCTTGGCCTTGTCCAGGTCGGAGACGGGATGCAGCACGGTCTTGATCCCCTCGGGTGTGGAAGAGCCTGTCATGGTTGCTCCTAGAGTCGTGGGTCACATCAACCCGGTCGATGTCGTCAGCAACTATGACGACTGCGAGCCGGAGGACGTGACGATGACGGATCCTGAGCTGCTGGCCCGGCAATTCGAGTCCCACCGGACCCACCTGCGGGCGGTGGCGCTGCGGATGCTGGGTTCGAGCCACGAGGCCGACGACGCCGTCCAGGAGGCCTGGCTGCGCCTCAGCCGGTCCGACACCGAGGCTGTGGACAACCTCGGTGGCTGGCTGACCACGGTGGTGGCCCGGGTGTCGCTCGACATGTTGCGCTCCAGGGCGAGGAAGCTCGAGGCCTCGTCCGACGGCGCCCCCGAGCCGGTTGCGACCACTTCTCCCGAGGAGGAGGCGCTGCTCGCCGACTCGGTGGGCCTGGCCCTGCTGGTGGTGTTGGACACCTTGGAGCCGGCCGAGCGGCTGGCCTTCGTGCTGCACGACATGTTCGCCGTTCCCTTCGAGGAGATCGCTCCTATCGTGGGGCGCACCCCGGTGGCGGCCCGTCAGCTGGCCAGCCGGGCCAGGCGACGGGTGCAGTCGGACCCCGCCGTCCCCGACGCGTCGGCGACCTCCCAACGCCAGGTCGTCGCCGCCTTTCTCGCCGCGGCGCGCCAGGGAGACTTCGCCGGGCTTCTGCGCCTGCTCGACCCGGACGTGGTGGTGCGGGCCGACGCCGTGGCCGTCGAGATGGCCGCTAAC
>JBJKRZ010000230.1:0-8215 GCA_046704365.1 Acidimicrobiales bacterium
GCGGCGGGGCGACCCGGGCCGGTGGGGCCGATGGGGCCGCCGAGAAGCTGGGGCGCAACTCGCCCTGCTGGTGCGGCAGCGGCAAGAAGTACAAGCTCTGTCATGGCGCCTCCTGAGGATCCCAAGGCCGCTGACCAAGGCGACCTCCGAAGCGAGCTCGAGGTCCTGCGCACGCGGCTGGTGGAGGCGGAGCGGTATCTGGGCCTGGACCGGCTGCAGGCCCGGCGGGCGGAGCTCGAGAAGGAGGCGGGGCAGGCTGACCTGTGGGACGACCCCGACAACGCCCGGGCGGTGACCTCCGAGCTGCGGGGGGTCGTCGCCGACATCGACCTGCTCGAGGACCTCGACCGCCGAATGTCGGACGCCGAAGTGCTCTTCGAGCTCATGGTCGAGGAGTCCGACCCGTCCCTGGCAGGCGAACTCGGCGCCGCCGTGGAGGACCTTCGCCGCCGCCTGTCGGACTTGGAGCTGCGCTCGCTGTTCAGCGGCGACTACGACGAACGCGACGCCATCGTCGAGCTGCACGCCGGGACGGGAGGCACAGACGCCCAGGACTGGTGCGAGATGCTGCTGCGCATGTACCTCCGATGGGCCGAGCGGCGCGGGTTCGCCGCCGAGGTCGACGAGGCCAGCTCCGGGCAGGAGGCGGGCCTGCTATCGGCCACGGCCATCGTGAAGGGTCGCTTCGCCTACGGGCTGTTGTCGGCTGAGCGTGGGGTCCATCGTCTGGTCCGTATGTCACCTTTCGACGCTCAGCACCGCCGCCAGACAAGTTTCGCCTCGGTGGACGTGACGCCCTTCCTCGAGGACGTGGGGGACGAGGTTGTCATCGACGACAAGGAGCTGCGCGTCGACACGTACCGGTCGTCGGGAGCAGGCGGCCAGCACGTCAACAAGACGGACTCGGCTGTGCGTATCACCCACCTGCCCACAGGCATCGTGGTGTCGTGCCAGAACGAGAGGAGCCAGCACCAGAATCGGGCGCGCGCCATGCAGATCCTGGGCGCCAAGCTCCTGGCCCGCCAGGTGGCCGAGCGCCAGGCGGCCATGCAGTCGCTGTCGGGCCCCAAGAACGAGATCTCGTGGGGAAACCAGATCCGCTCCTACGTCCAAGCCCCCTATCAGCTGGTGAAAGACCTGCGTACGGGCATGGAAACGGGCAACGTGGATGCCGTCCTCGACGGTGAGATCGACGAGTTCATCGAGGCCGAGCTGCGCCGACGCCGGGCCGAAGGAGGCCCCGGGGGCCCGGACTGATGGAAACGGCCGGGGCCTGCTAGCCTCTGGCACACCCTCGAGCAGCGTCTGCGGTCTGTGGGACGCGAGCGAGAGCCCTCCTTGGGTTTCCCAGTCGATGATCCGGTTCGAGAACGTCACCAAGACCTACAAAGCTGGCACGGTCGCCTTGCGCGACGTCTCGCTCGAGATAGAGAAGGGCGAGTTCGTCTTCCTGGTCGGACCGTCAGGATCGGGCAAGACGACTGCCATCCGGCTGCTGCTGCGCGAGGAGACCCCCGATGCCGGGCACATCTGGGTGGCTGGTCGTGACATCGGGGCGCTCTCCAACTGGCGAATCCCGTATCTGCGACGCAACATCGGGTGCGTCTTCCAGGACTTCCGGTTGCTCCCCAACAAGACGGTGTTCGAGAACGTCGCCTTCGCACTGGAGGTCATCGGCCGCCCCAAGCATGTGATCGCCTCCCAGGTGCCCCAGGTGCTCGAGCTGGTGGGCCTGGCCCGCAAGCGGGAGAACCTGCCCAGCGAGCTGTCCGGTGGCGAGCAGCAACGGGTGGCGGTGGGCCGCGCCTTCGTGAACCGCCCCCTCATCCTGCTGGCCGACGAGCCCACGGGCAACCTCGACCCGGCCACGAGCCAGGGCATCATGCGGCTCCTGGACCGAATCAACCGCACGGGTACCACCGTGGTGGTCGCCACCCACGATGCCGGGATCGTGGACCAGATGCGGCGGCGGGTCATCGAGCTCGACCACGGCACGCTCGTGCGCGACCAGGAACGCGGCGTGTACGGCTACGGCACCTGAGGGCCGGCGGGCGCCTCAATCACGCGGGAGGACCTGAACCCTTGGCTGTATCGGTCGACTACGTAGCTCGTGAAACGGCGGCCAACCTTTGGCGCAACCGGCTCATGACGATAGCCGCCGTGCTCACGGTGGCCGTCTCGCTCTCGCTCGTGGGCGCCGCCATGCTCCTGCGCCAAGGGGTCGCTCATGCCACGACCAAGTGGCAGCACGGTGTCAACGTGCTCGTGTTCCTCGATCCCGGCATCCCCTCGCAGCAGCAGTCCGCCATCCAGCAGCAGCTGGGCCAGCTGCCCTACGTGCGGACCTGCCTGTACCGCACCCAGGCCTACGACTACAACGAGGCCCGCCATCTCCTGCCCCCCGACGAGTCGCAGGCACTGACCGTGGCCACCATGCCCGCCTCGCTGCGGTGCGTGCTCCAGGACCCTCGCCAGGCGCAGGCCATCTACGACCAGTTCAACAACCATCCCGGCGTGAAGGCGGTCTCCTACCCCAGTCAGGCCGTGAAGAACATGGAGCAGGTCACACACGTACTGCAGTGGGTGTTCCTCACCGTGGCCGTCATCCTGCTGCTCTCGGCCTCAGTGCTCATCCTGAACACGATCCGGCTGGCCATCTTCGCCCGACGACGGGAGGTTTCGGTCATGAAGGTGGTGGGGGCCACCAACTGGTTCATCCGGGTCCCCTTCATGTGCGAGGGCCTGGTCCAGGGGGTGCTGGGGGCGTTGGTGGCGGCGGCCGTGGTGCTGGGGCTGCACTGGGTGCTCGACAACCTGGCCAGCAACAACCCGAGCAGCGTGCTGTACCAGATGCGTATGCCCGCCGGTGAAGTGGTGGTCACCAACGTGCTCGTGGTGTTGGTCGGCCTCGTGGTGGGCACCCTGGGGTCCGCCTTCGCCATCAGGCGGTTCCTCGACACCTGAGCCCATCGCCACTGACGGCTGAGAGCCGACCTCAGCCCTTGTTGGCCCCGTTCTGGCGCACGAAGTCGTTGACGGCATAGTAAGTGTCGATCGACTCGCCGGCATCACCCCAGAACCCGGGGAGGATGTCGTACTCCATCTGGCCCTGCTCCACGTAGTAGTTGTTCACGTCGGTGATCTCCAGCTCTCCGCGTGCCGAGGGGACCAGCCTGGTGATGATGCGGAAGACATCGGGCGCGTAGCAGTAGATGCCCGTGACGGCGTAGTGGCTGGGAGGGTCCTCGGGCTTCTCGACGATGCGCACGATCCGCCCCTCGTCGTCGAACCGGGGGACACCCAGGTTGCGCAGGTGGACCGGGTCGTGCTCCTCGGTCAGCAGGATCCGGGCCCCGCCGTCCTGCTCAGCAAAACGCTCAACGGTGGGGCGAAAGGACTGCTCCACGATGTTGTCGCCCAGCATGACCATCACCGAGTCGTCTCCGGCGAAGCGCTCGGCCAGCCCTAGCGCCTCGGCGATCCCCCCGGGGCGATCCTGATAGGCATAGGAGAGGCGGTCGATGCCGTGGTCGTGCCCGTTGCCCAGCAGGCGAAGGAACTCACCGGCGTGGGTGCCCCCGGTCACGAGCATCATCTCCGTGATACCGGCGATGACCAGTGCCTCGATGGCGTAACTGATCATGGGCCGGTCGTAGACGGGTAGCAGGTGCTTGTTCGTGATACGGGTGAGGGGGTGGAGCCGGGTACCGGTGCCCCCGGCCAGGATCACTCCCTTCACGGCCGCGCCTGGGCGCCGGCCGTCGGCCGGCCCGCCTCCTCGAGCCACTGGGTCATCTCGCCCCGGTGTCGCCCGTAGTCCAACTTCCCCGAGGGCGAGCGGCCGATGCTGTCCACGAAGCGGACGTGGCGGGGGGCCTTGTAGGCGGCCAGCCGGCTCCGGACGTGCTCGATGAGCTCGTCTTGAGTGGCGCTCATACCCGGCTGCAGCTCCACGGCAGCGGTGACGGCTTCCCCGAAGCGCTCGTCGGGCACGCCGATGGCCACGGCGTCTTGCACGGCCGGGTGCAGCTTCAGGGTCTCCTCGACCTCTTCGGGGAAGACCTTCTCCCCGCCGGTGTTGATGACGACCGAGCCCCGCCCCAGCAGCTTTATCGAACCGTCGGCTTCCACCGTGGCGTAGTCGCCCGGAATGGAATAGCGGACGCCGTCGATGAGGCGGAAGGTGGCGGCCGTCTTGTCGGGGTCTTTGTAGTAGCCGAGGGGGTTCAACCCGCCGAGGGCGAGCACCCCTCGGCGGCCCGACCCTTTCTCCACGTCGGTATTGGTCTCCGGGTCGATCACCCGCACGTCGGGTCCGAGCGTGAAGCGGGCGGTGGACTCCGCTGCGTTGCCCGTCGACACCGACGCCCCCATGCCCAGCGCCTCGGAGGACGAGAAGGCGTCGATGAGCATCATGGTGGGGTGGTGGCGCAGAAGGCCCCTCTTGGTCTCCTCGCTCCACATCACCCCCGAGGAGATGATGGCCAGCAGGGTGGAGAGCGAGAACCGTCCCGGCTCGGCATCGAGGGCGGTCAGGATGGGCTTGGCGAAGGCGTCGCCCACGATGGCGAGGACGTTCACGTTCTCCCTGCCTACGGTCTCGAGCAGGTCGACGGGGTCGAAGCTGCGGTTGGTCAGCGTGACCACGCACCCGGCGACCGCCAGGGTGCCCATGGCGGTGTACAGTCCCGTGCCGTGCATGAGGGGACAGGCGGGGATGATCGACGGGCCGGCCCCCACGATGGTCTTGCGCAGGCCTTCGGTTCCCCCCTCATCGGGCACACGGATCAAGTTGCCGGCATTGAGGCGCCTGAAGAGGTCGTCCTGGCGCCACATCACGCCCTTGGGAAGACCGGTGGTGCCTCCGGTGTACAGCAGGACCAGGTCGTCCCCGCTGCGGCCCCAGGGGGCCACCACGCGCTCGGCGTCGTGGCCCGCCACCTCCTCGTAGGAACGCGCCCACTGCGGGCACGGCCCGCTCCCGTCGTCCACCCAGAGCCAGGTGGCCACCCGCGGCACACGCGCCCGCAGGGCTTCGATGCGCTCGGAGAAGCACCCGTGGAACACGACGGCTGTCACGTCGGCGTTGTCCCACAAGTAGACGAGCTCGTCAGCCGTGTAGCGGTAGTTGGTGTTGACGGGGACCAGGCCGGCCTTCAACGTGGCGAACACCGACTCCATGTACTCGGGACCGTTGTAGAGGTATTGGGCCACCTTGTCCTGAGCCTTGGCCCCTGCCTCCAGCAAGGCCAGGCTGACGGCGTTGGCCCGGCGATCGAATTCCGCCCAGGTCAGGCGGCGTTCACCGTGCACCAGGGCCGGTGACTCAGGGACGATCCCGGCGACGGTTTCCCACGCATCGGCGAAGTTCCAAGGAGCCATCGCCGCAGCCTACGCTGCGCGCCGTGGACCTCGCCCTTCCGGGAGACAGCCATGCAGCCCGTACAGCGGTGCGGAGCTGGCTGACAGAGCACCCTGCTCCCACGGGGCGACAGTTGGCCGAGGCGGGATACGTGGCGCCGCACTGGCCCGCACCGTGGGGACTGGGGGCCGACGCCGTGGCGCAGCTGGTGATCGACGAAGAGCTGCATCGTGCCGGTGTCCGACGACCTTCCAACCAGATCGGCATCGGGTGGGCGGGGCCCACCCTCATCCACGCCGGTACCGAGGAGCAAAAGCAGCGATACCTGTTGCCTCTTCTGTCGGGAGAGGAGATCTGGTGCCAGCTGTTCAGCGAGCCGGGGGCGGGGTCCGACCTGGCCGGGCTGTCCACCCGTGCCGAACGCGACGGCGACGAGTGGGTGGTGAACGGCCAGAAGGTGTGGACCAGCTTCGCTCACCTCTCGGCCTTCGGGATCCTTCTCGCCCGAACCGATCAGGAGGCACCCAAGCACCAGGGGATCTCGTACTTCATCTGCCCCATGGACGCCGACGGCGTGTCCGTGCGCCCCATCGTCGACATGACCGTGGACCACACTTTCAACGAGGTGTTCCTCGAAGACGTTCGCCTGCCGTCGCAGAACCTGGTGGGCGCCGAGAACGCCGGATGGTCGCTGGCCAAGGTCACGTTGGGAAACGAGCGGGTGTCGTTGTCCGGTGAGGGATCGCTGTGGGGCCAGGGACCGACGGCAGCCGATCTCCTCGAGCTCGTCCGCCGCTCGGGTGGGCTCTCCGATGTGCAGCTGCGCCAGGAGCTCGCTCGGGTGTGGGGCGAGGGCGAGGTGCTCCGCCTGCTGCGCCTGCGCGCTGTCAGCGCCACCATCGCCGGCCGGGCACCTGGGCCCGAGGCGTCGGTGCGCAAGGCGCTGGCCGACGAGCACGGCCAGCACGTGATGGCCCTCGCCATGCGCCTGGCGGGCGCCCGGGCCATGCTCGCCGAGGCGGCGCCCGTCGACGGCCTGCGCCACCAGGACGCAGCGCTGGCAGGGGGCGCCCCCCCTCGCCACGCTGGGCTGTCGACGTGGCCCGACGCGGTGTGGTCCAAGGGCTTGCTCTTCTCCCGGGCTCTCACCATCGGGGGCGGGACGGCGGAGGTCCAGCGCAACATCGTGGCCGAACGCGTCCTCGGGCTGCCCCACGACGTCGACGTGGAGAACGCCAGAAATCGGGCCCAGGCTCGGGGCCTCACCGAGCGTGCGACGGAGCCGGCTTAGTAACCACTTAACGTGATGTAACACGCGCTCAGCGACACACCAGGAGTACGGTTTCGAGGAACGGAGGAGAAGGAGGTTCGGATCCGACGTGGGCGCCGGACCGCACGCTTCTCGCTTGAGCTCCCGCCCGGTTGGCACCTTGGCGGGCAGAAACCCGGACTCGAGGCGCAAGGATCTCATTGTGTTGCCGTTGCCCAACACGAACCGTGATCTGTTCGCCATTCGGAGTGGTTCAACGGCCCGGAGGGGATGATCGATGGGTGAGGCGGGTCCGCCCGGAGGGACCGGGCAGCCCCCCGAGGACGGCCACCGGGGGACGTCGTCGGAGGACGTCGAGCGCTGGATGGACCGCTGGCGCCAGCGCCTCCACGACGACACGCGCCTGCCCGAGGACGAGGCCCGCCTGGTATTGGCGGCCGTCCTCGACGAGCTCGGGGGCGGACACCCCGACAGCCTCGATCGGGCGGGCTCAGCCTGGGGCAGGGCGCATCGCTCGGTGTCGTCCATGGTGGGCAGGTTGTCGCGCCTGCGCGAGACGCTGGCAGCCGGCGGCGTCGACGACGCCCTCAGGATGCACCGTGCCCTCGACAGGGTCACCGCCGCGGCCACGGAGGAGGTTCTCAACCGCCTGGAGCGCGCTTCGCGCACCGACGCCCTCACGGGGGTGGGAAACCGGCGTGGTTTCGACGAGACACTGACCGCAGCGCTGTCCGCTGCTTCCCGCCAGGGCCACGACGTCACGGTGGTGGCCGTCGACCTCGACGGCTTGAAGCGGATCAACGACACCGAGGGTCACGCCGCCGGTGACGCGGCCCTGCTGGCGCTGGTGCGGGCCCTGTACTCGGCGCTGCGCGACGAGGACACGGTGTTCCGGGTGGGCGGCGACGAGTTCATGGTCATCTTGCCCTTCACCTCGGTGAGCGCCTCTGAGCTGCTCATGCAGCGGGTGCACGGGGCGGGAGCACCGGCCTTCACGTGGGGAGCCGCCGCCTATCCCGTTGAGGGTTCCGATGCGCGCACGCTGGTGGCGGCAGCCGACGCCGACCTGTACCGCCGGCGGGAGGGCCGTCGCCGCCCGGGGACGGGGCCCACCAGGAGACCGGGAGCCCGGCCCTTTGCCGAGCGACTGCGTCAGGGCTGGCGGTGGGCGTGGGTCCCCGCCGGGGCGGTGCTGCTGGCATCGCTCGTGGCCACCTTGGTGACGGGAGGAGCAGGGCCCCTCGTATCGGCCAGCCACGGGGCCCATCACCAGGGCGCCGCCTCGCCCGGGAGCCAATCGGGGCCGCCTCCGCTCAGAGCGGGTGGGGCCAGGAAGTCACCGAGCGCGACGACCGGCTCGGGATCCCGCCCAGGAGGCGGGTCGGGGGTGTCCGTGACCTCGTCCACCCCAGGCCCGGGCGTCACGCCGGGCGGGTCCACTCCTCCCACCACGCCTCCTCCCACGACGCCCCCGCCGTCCCCGGGCGCACCGCAAGCCGGGGGCCTTCTGGGCGCTGTCGAGCAGCTCACCTCGCCCGTGCCCGTGGTGGGGGGGAACAACGGCCTTCTGGCCACGTTGGGCC
>JBJKRZ010000231.1:0-2762 GCA_046704365.1 Acidimicrobiales bacterium
CGCCGGCGCCGGTCCCGGGCGCTGCCGGCCGGGCGTGGCCGGGGCGCGCCGCCCCGCTCCCCTAGGCTTTCGTCGCTGTGACCGTCCACGAGAGCCCCCGGGTGCTTTCCGGCCGCTACGAGCTGGCGCACCTGGTGGCGCGCGGCGGGATGGCCGAGGTCTACCGCGCCCACGACCGTCTGCTCGACCGGCCCGTGGCCTTGAAGATCCTCTTCCCCGAGCTGTCGGTGGACCGGTCCTTCGTCGAGCGCTTCCGCCGCGAGGCCCAGGCGGCGGCCAACCTGTCGCATCCCAACATCGTGCCGGTGTTCGACTGGGGCGAGGACGGGGGCACCTACATCATCGTCATGGAGTACGTGGACGGCCGCCCTCTGTCCTCCATCCTGCGCACCGCCGGGCCGCTGCATCCCGAGCGGGCGGCGGAGATCGCTGCCGACGTGGCCGCCGCTCTCTCCTACGCCCATCGCCACGGCGTGATCCACCGCGACGTCAAGCCCGGCAACGTCCTCATCACCGAGGAAGGCACGGTCAAGGTCACCGACTTCGGCATCGCCCGGGCGGTCAACACCGAGGAGAGCCTCACCCAGACCGGCGCGGTGATGGGCACTGCCACCTACTTCTCGCCCGAGCAGGCCGAAGGACTCGGCGTGGACGCCCGCAGTGACATCTACTCGCTGGGAGTGGTCCTCTACGAGATGGTGGCCGGGCGCCCGCCGTTCCTGGGCGAGACGCCCGTGGCGGTGGCTTCCAAGCACGTGCGCGAGCACCCGCCCCTGCCCCGGCAGTTGAACGGCGCCATCCCGCCCGCCCTCGAAGCCGTGATCATGAAGTGCATGGCCAAGGCGCCCGAGCTGCGCTATGCCTCGGGCGAGGAGCTGCGCGCCGACCTGCTGCGCTTCCGCGAAGGACGGGGCGTGGCAGCCGGGCCGCCCGCCGCCCACGCGGCCAGCCCCACCGGCACCATGGCGGCCGTGACCGGCCGCACCCAGGCCATGCGCCAGGTGGGCACGGCCACCACGGTGGAGGAACGCAGCCGCACCGGTCTCTACGTCGCCCTGCTCGTGGTCCTGCTCCTGGCCCTGGGGGTGGTGATCGCCTTTCTGGGCAATTCGCTGGGCTGGTGGCACCTCACCTCTTCCAACAGCGTGACCCTGCCCGACCTCACCAACCAGAGCCTCCAGAAGGCCGAGTCGACGCTCTCCCACGACGGCCTCAAGTACACGGTGACGGCCGACCAGTCCTCCAACGCCCCCAACAACGTGGTGCTGCGCACGCATCCGGCCGCCGGCACCAAGATGACCAAGGGCCAGAGCGTGACCCTCGTGACCGGCAACGCCGGTAACAAGGTGGCGGTCCCCGACGAGAAGAACCAGTCGGTGCAGGCGGCCACCAGCCAGCTCACCGGCCAGGGTTTCCAGGTGCAGACCCAGCCGTCGAGCAACTGCACCGTGCAGAACGTCGTCTGCTCGCAGAGCCCCAAGGCCGGCACGCAGGTCAACCAGGGTGCCACGGTCACCTTGTTCACCGCCCCCACCGTGACCCCCACGACCAAGCCCCCCACCACGGCCATCCCCAACGTCATCGGGAACCCCGAGGGCCAGGCCTGCAGCACCCTGGGGCAGGACGGCTTCAGCTGCGGCACCGTGACCCAGGCGCCGTCGTACCAGTACACGACTCCGGGTCAGGTCATAAGCACCAACCCGGCTCCGGGGACCCAGGCCACGGCGGGGACGACGGTGAACCTCACGGTCTCCAACGGTCAGGTGGTGGTGCCCAACGTGCTGGGCGAGAGCCTCAACCAGGCCGAGACCACCTTGTCCGACGACTCGCTGACCTACACGAGCATCTGCCAGACGACGACCCCGGGTAATTCGTCGAACTACGGCAATGTCTCCCAGCAGAGCCCCCAGTCCGGCCAACAGGTCTCCGCCGGGGCCCAGGTGGCCCTCACCTACTACGGCAGCCCCTCGTGCACCTCCACCACGCCCACGTCTGCGCCCTCGGGCGGCGGGGGTGGTGCCGGCGCCCTCGACTCGCCGCAGCGGCCCGGCACCAGCCAGCCGGTGACGACGGCCTCGGCCCAGGCGGCAACCGAGGCACGCCGCACCTGATCGAGGGCCGGGCTCTGGCCCTCTTCAGCCCCGCAGCGCCCCGGCGGCGGCGAGGAAGTTCTCGAGGAGCCTCGGCCCCTCGGGGGTGAGGATCGATTCGGGGTGGAACTGCACCCCCTCGACGGCCAGGTCGCGATGGCGCAGGCCCATCACCACGCCGTCGGCCGTCTCCGCCGTCACCTCGAGCTCGGCCGGCAGCGAGGCGCGCTCGACCACGAGCGAGTGGTACCGCGTGGCTTCGAAGGGATTGGGCAGGCCGGCGAGCACGCCGGCGTCCTGGTGGAAGATGGGCGAGGTCTTGCCGTGCATGAGATCGGAGGCGGCCACGATCCTGGCCCCGAAGGCCTGACCGATGCACTGGTGACCGAGGCACACCCCCAGCATGGGGACCTGCCCGGCCAGTCGGCGGACGACCTCCAGGCTTATGCCCCCCTCCTCGGGGCGTCCCGGGCCGGGCGAGATGACGATGGCGTCGGGTGTGAGCGCCACGATGGCCTCGATGTCGATGGCGTCGTTGCGGTGGACCACCGGTTGGGCGCCCAACTCCCCCAGCTCCTGGACGAGGTTGTAGGTGAACGAGTCGTAGTTGTCGACCACGAGCACCCTCATCACCACAGGATGCCAGACCTCTCGGCGTTGACGGCGCCGAGA
>JBJKRZ010000232.1:0-4711 GCA_046704365.1 Acidimicrobiales bacterium
CCAAAGAGCTCATCGACCCACGAAGTGCGCGAGGCGCACCCCGTGGTCCTCGGCGAGGATCTCCGCCGCCTTCTCGCCGATCATGATGGAGGCGGCGTTGGTGTTGCCGCTCACCACGTTGGGCATGACGCTGGCGTCGGCCACCCGCAGACCGGCCACCCCGGTCACCGAGAGCCTGGGGTCCACGACGCTGCCCATCCGGCAGGTGCTCGTCAAGTGGTACACGGTGAAGGAGTAGTGGCGGGCGATGTCTTCGAGGAGGGCGTCGCTGGGGGGCTCACCGGGGATGTGGCCGTGCTTGTCGGCCAGCTTGGGGGGCACGAGCAGCGGCCCGATCTTGTGCGGGCCGGGCCAATTGTCGGCCACCTCCAGCGCCCGACGGATGGTGGCCACCATCACGGGCAGGTCGTGAGGGTCGCCGTAGTAATTCATCCGGATGTCGGGCTGATCGACGGGATCGGCGCTCCTGAGCACGACCTCCCCTTCGCTGTGCGGCTGCACGGGGTTGGCCAGGATGACGATGTTCTCGGCTTCGGGCGCCAGGCGGGCCTCGGGGTCGTCGAAGTACTCCTCGGGCTCCACGCGCAGCAGGTGCCGCCAGATGTCGGGGTTGTAGCCGCAGGCGAAGATCGCCAGCTGGGCGTCGTGGGTGTGGTGGTCGCCGAGGCCCGTGGAGAACCAGGCACAGGCGTCGTAGAGCGAGGAGGACGCCAGGCCCCGCCCGGTGGTGGCCCACTGCGTCACCTGGCGCTCGGCCTCGGCCTTGAGCGCCTTGAGCTCCGGTGCCATGGCCTCGTCCATGGCGGGGTCGGCGGGCAGGGGGCCGGCGGGCGCTCGCAGGGCGTCGGGGCCCATGGCCAGGCCCATGTGGGCCATGGACACCCCGGAGCCGGGGGCGGGGAAGAAGAGCCCCACCTCGAGATGGTCCTTCAAGTGCTTGCCCACCTCGGGGTGCTCCACGAGGCAGGGCACGCCGGCGGCTTCCAGCTCGCTGGGGGGCCCGATGCCCGACAGCATGAGCAGGTGCGGCGATCCCACCGCGCCGGCGCTCAAGACGACCTCCTTGTCGGCGTGGGCCACGGCGCTCGTGCCGTCGGGGTTGCGGAACTCGACGCCGGTGGCCCGCAGTCCCTCGGGGCCCTCCTCCAGCACCAGGCGTGTCGCCTGGGCATGGCAGATCACCTTCAAGTTGGGTCGCTGCTCGGCGTCTCCTTCGAGGAAGGCGTGGTAGGTGCTGGAGCGCTTCCCGGCCCGGGTGGTGGTCTGGGCCAGGGACACGACCCCCTCGGCACCGCCGCGCCCACGCCCGTTGTAATCGCCCACGGGTATCCCCGCCGCCACCGCCGCTTCCACGAACTCCTGTGCGCAAGAGAGCACCGGCGCCCGCACCGACACGCCGAGCGGCCCCTTGGTGTCGTGTGCCTCGGCGTCCACCACGATGTCGCCGCTCGGCGCCAGCCCCTCGCTCTTCTTGAAGAAGGGCAGGACGTCCTCGTAGGACCAACCCGTCGCCCCCGCCTCGGCCCACGAGTCGAAGTCGCCGGGGTGCCCGCGCACGTAGGCCATGTAGTTCATGGCCGAGGACCCGCCCAGCATCTTGCCCCTCGGCACCATCATGCGGCCCTCTCGCAGCCCGAGGCCGCAGCCGCCGGCGTCGGCCGTGTACATCCAGTCGGTCTCCGGGTTCATCTGCAGCGCCGGGCAGGCGGCGGGCACGAGCTCCTGTGGGGGCGGCGGGCCGCCGGCCTCGATCAGGGCCACGCGGCAATCGCCGTCCTCGGACAGCCGCGCCGCGACCACCGCTCCCGCCGACCCGGCGCCCACCACCACGAAGTCGAACCGCTCGGACTGTTCGTCGCCCACGGGTGATCCCTCCCCTCCCGGGCCCGCACGGCTGCGCCCTGCGGCCCCACCGACAGCCCCCCGCCGACAGCCCCCACGGCCCCCGGACAGCATGGTAGGACTGCCGAGGCGGGGAAGGTGGAGGAAGAAGCCCCTCGCCTCAGGCGGTGACCGGGATGCGGCGGGGGGCGCCCACCGCCGTCTCCGGCCAGCGCCGGCGGCTCGCCCGAGAAAGCCGCTCCAGCAAGGCCAGGGCCCCCGGGTCGTCCTCGCCCGGGCGCGTCTCGATCACCCCGTCCGCCTCCATCGCCTCCATGAGCTCGCGGCCCTTGTCGGTGCGCACCACCGTCAACGTCCAGTCGCCGAAGGCGCCGATGCCGCCGGTGGAGATGTCGGCGTGCTCAGCGGCGAAGTCCGGGCACGCCTTGCAGCCCTGGCGCGTCCAGGCGTGACCCTCTTTGAGGGGCACCTCGTGGTAGGCGCCGTCGTGGGTCCAGATCTGGAACACGCCTTTGATGTTGATCTTCTTGATGTCGGCCCGCCGCAGCCCGTAGCGGGCCTCGAAGAGCTCATCGAAGATGGCGTCGTCGAAGGTCTTCGAGCACAAGAGCCCGATGGACAGCGCCAGGCGCCGCGCCACCTTGCCCGTCTTGCGCGTGGACATCACCGGCGGTACCGACGCCTGGCAGCTCATGCCCACCAGGGCGATGCGCTCGGCGCCCGTCTCCACCGCCTGCGGATAAGCCAGCGTGTTGGCCGAGTACGTGTAGCGCGATCCGGCACCGGCCAATACCTCCTGGCGGGTGCGGGCCACGGCGGGCACCGCCTTCCACGACCTGCCGTCGCCCTCGAGGGCGGAGACCAGAGCGGCGTCGATCACGTCGTGCTCGAGCGCCCAGATGAGCAGCGCCGACACCAGGCCACCGTCCTGGCCCGCTTCGCACACCGCCGGATCGGTGGCCCGGGCCAGCACCACCTGGGCGCACACTCCGGCCACCTCGTCCTCGTGGCGGGGCCGGCCGAAGAGGAACCCGTCGATCTCGGTCTCCCAGTCCCGAAAGCGCGGGCAGGCCCGCGTGCACATGGTGCAGCCGCGTTCGCCGTGGGTGCAGTCTTCGGGCCCGCCGTCTTCGTCGACCTTCCACGGGCGGTAGACGCCGTCGGCGTCTTTGTACTTGAGCACGTCGTGGGGGCAGGCGATGATGCAGCCGGCGCAGCCCGTGCACAGGCCCGACGTCACGACCTCCTGGTACAGGTGGGCCCAATGAGGCTTCTCCGGCGGCACGACGGCCACGTTAGCGTTGCCGCCCGTGCCCGAGTTGCCGGAGGTGGAGGCCTACCGGCGCCTGGCCGAGCAGGCACTGCACCGGCCGGTGAGCAGGGTCCGGGTGGGCGACGGCCGCTTTCTGCGCGGCGGGCTGACGCCGGCAGCCCTGCGCCGGGCACTGGTGACGCGCTCCTTCGCCGCCGCTCGCCGGCGGGGCAAGCTGCTCGTGCTCGACGTGGAAGAGAGCGGGCAGCGCCTGGGCCTGCGCTTCGGCATGACCGGTCGCCTCCACGTGGACGGCACCGACGCCCTGGAGCGCCTCGTCTACTCGAGCGACCGTCGGCTGGCGGCCTGGGACCGCCTGTCTGTGCACTTCAGTGACGGCGGCTCCCTGGTGGTGAGCGATCCCCGCCTGTTGGGCGGGGCCGTTGTCGACCCCGACGAGGAGGCGCTCGGGCCCGACGCCTTGGAGGTCACCGGCGCCGAGCTATGCCGTGCGCTGGGCTCGAGCACCGTCGCCCTCAAGGCGCGGCTCATGGACCAGGCCCGTCTGGCCGGCGTGGGCAACCTCGTGGCCGACGAGGTGCTGTGGCGCGCCTCGCTGTCGCCCCTGCGCCCGGCCGGCTCGCTCGACGACGCCGAGCGCCGGCGCCTGCTCTACCACCTCCGGCGCACGCTGGCCGAGCTCGTGGAGCGGGGCGGGTCGCACCGGGGTGAGCTCATGGAGCATCGCCAGGCGGGAGGTCGCTGTCCGCGCTGCGGGAGCGAGCTGCGCCGGTCCCGCCTGGGCGGGCGCAGCACCTGGTGGTGCCCCACCCATCAGCGCTGAAGGGCGCCAGCCTCCTCGAGCACCTTGGCGGCGTGCCCGTCGGCCCGCACGTTGTACCAGGCTCGATGCACCGTGCCGTCGGGGCCCACCAAAAAGGTGGAGCGGATGACGCCCACCGTCTTCCTGCCGTAGAGCGTCTTTTCCCCCCAGGCGCCGTAGCGCTCCATGGCGCTGTGGCTGGGGTCAGACAGCAGCGCCAAGCGGAGCCCGTACTTCTTGCGGAACCTGGTGTGGGAGGCGGCGTCGTCGGGGGAGATGCCCACCACCGCCACCCCGGCCCGGTCGAAGGCCCGCAGATTGTCGTTGAACTGGCACGCCTCTTTGGTGCATCCCGGTGTGTCGTCGGCAGGGTAGAAGTACACGACCACCGCTTTGCCGGCGAAGTCCTTCAGGGCCACTTTCTTCCCGTCCTGGTCAGGCAGGACGAAGGCGGGGGCACGGTCCCCGGCTTGGAGTCGGGGTATGGGGGAGCTGGCCACGGGCATCCTCCCTGGGCAGGCCGCCCGGCACGGGATCGGGGTCGGGGCGGGACGCAGCTTGGCACAGCCTGCGCGAGACTCGGCTGCACGGGAGCTCGGGGGACCGGGCTGAGAGGGCGCCTCGCTCCGGCGCCGACCGTGGAACCTGCTCCGGGTAATGCCGGCGAAGGGAGGAGAGCGATGACACAGCTCACGCAGGAAGCCAGTCGCCGCAAGGTGTACGTGGAGGGCCCGGGCACCGTGCGCGTCCCGTTCGCCGAGGTGGCCCTGCACCCCCCGGCGGGGAGCCCCCCC
>JBJKRZ010000233.1:0-4383 GCA_046704365.1 Acidimicrobiales bacterium
TCGAGCTCGTGGTGCGCGAAGCGCCCGCCTGGCAGGAGACCGATACACCGGAGCCGGGGCCGGGGCCCGAGGCGTCCGCCCCGTCCTCGCCCGCCCCATCCCTGTCCGGCACACCCCTGCCCGGCACACCCCTGCCTGGCACACCCCCCTCGGGAGGAGGACCGACGTGACCGAGCATGGCTCTCGGGCTGGTTCAGCGACGCCGAGCACCCTCGGTGAGCCCCAGCTCTCGGAGCTACGGGTGGTGGTCTCCGCTTACTGCGCCCGGCGCCCTGGATGGGTGCCCGAGAAGACGACGGACGACGTTCGGATGGCCGAAGCGGTCGTGCTGCGCGGCGGGCGGCCCGGGCTGGTCGACGTGGTGGCGGAAGTGGGCAGTCGCCTCGTCCACCTGCCAGTCGGGCTGCGGGCCCCCGACGACCCGGCGCAGGCGCAGGTGGACGGCGAGGAAGTCGTCCTCGGCACCGTGGACGACGGGGGAGGAGCGGCCGTGGCGTTCGACGCCCTGCGCGACGGTGAGATGGCAGCCCTGCTCCTTGCCCATGTCTGCGGGGCGCGGACCGACCCCGCCGTGGTCCGCCAGGTACGTCAGGACGACGTCTCGACCACTATGGCCATGGACGATCGCTTCGCTTTCACGGTGTACGACGAGATCGCCGACGGGCCGCGTCCCGAGCTCGATGTGGCCTTCGCCCTCGACGAAGCAGGCTTCAACCACCTTTCCGCTCCGCTGTCTCGTTGGCGGCGCCAGGGCCGGGACCTCGGCGTGGTCCGGGAGCTGCTTTCGGGGCCTTCCTCGGGCAGGGCGCTCGCCCTCACCTCGGTCCGTGACCTCTACGCATCGGGCGGACCGCCCGAGATGGCGGGCGGGGACTTCGGCGCCGAGGCCCACCGGCTCGGCACCATGGCAGGCCGCATGCACCTCGCCATGGAGCACGCCTATGGCCGCCGGCCCGCAGGTGTCGACCTATGGGCAGAGAAAGTGCACGAGGCTCTCGTCGCCCGTGGCGCCCAGCTCGTCGAGCGTCCCGACGTGCTGGCGCTGCTCGCCGACCTCCGATCGCTGCCTTCGGCTGGCGACGCCATCAGGACACACGGGGACTTCCATCTCGGCCGGGTGTGGCGCACCGAGCAGGGTTGGTACGTGGGCGACTTCTCTCCCGGCGGCTGGCCGCCGCCCGCCGCCCAAGGGCCGCCTCCGCCGCTGGTGGAGGACGGTGGCATCCCCTACCGGACCCCTCTGGCGGACGTGGCCGACATGATGTGGTCCTTCACGCACGTGGCCGCCAGCGCCGCCCAGGAGCGCGACCCCAACGGCGTCGAGGGGCTCAGTGAGCTGGCCGAAGCCTGGCAGCAGCGCAACCGCCGGGCATTTCTGGCGGGCTATCTCGGCGTGCCGGGCATCGGCGGCTTGGTGCCCACCTCCCGCGACGCCGTGCGTGTCCTGGTGGCGGCCCTCGAGCTCGAACGGGCGTCGCGCTAGTCGGGTTGCTCGGTCGATCCGGAGCGGGCGGCGGCCCCCGGGCCGCCGCCCCTAGGGTGGTGGCCATGCGCATCGGGATCCTCACCGGAGGCGGCGACTGTCCGGGGCTCAACGCCGTGATCCGAGCCGTCGTGCTCACTGCGCGCCTGCGCTACGCCGACGACACCATCGGGTTCCTCGACGGGTGGAAGGGGGCGCTCGAGTCGCGCACCGTCGAACTCGACGAGGCGCGCTGTCGTGACATCCTTCCCATCGGCGGCACGATCCTCGGGACGTCGCGGACGAATCCCTTCGCCACCAGCGAGGGACCCGAGAAGCTGCTGGCCAACTTGGCTGAGCTGGGCGTCGAGGCCGTCGTGGCAGTGGGCGGCGAGGACACCTTGGGCGTCGCCGACAAGCTGGGCGGACTCGGGGTTCGGGTGGTGGGCGTGCCCAAGACCATCGACAACGACCTGTCGGCCACCGACGTCACCTTCGGGTTCGACACAGCCGTTCAGACGGCCACCGAGGCCATCGACCGCCTGCGCACCACGGCCGAGTCACATCACCGGGTCATCGTCTGCGAGGTCATGGGACGCCACGCCGGCTGGATCGCCACCCACGCCGGCTTGGCCGGGGGAGCGGCCGAGATCCTCGTGCCCGAGGTGCCCTTCGACGTGGACCAGGTGTGCGAGCGCCTGCGCCGTCGCCACGCCGGCGGGCTGTTCTCCTCCATCGTCGTGGTGTCCGAAGGGGCGCTGCCTGCCGCCGGTGGGGACCTCGAGTCGGCCAAGGGCGCCGCCTCGAGCACCGCCACCGACCAGTTCGGCCATGCCCGTCTGGGCGGGATCGGCGGCTGGCTGGCCGACCAGGTCGAGGCCCGCACCGGCTACGAGGCGCGGGTCACCACGCTCGGCCACATCCAGAGGGGAGGCACCCCCACCGCGTTCGACCGGGTGCTCGCCACACGCTTCGGCGTGGAGGCGGTGACGGCGGTGCACGACGGCGATTTCGGGAAGATGGTCGCCCTCAGGGGGAACGCCATCGCCCGCGTGCCCATCGGCGAGGCCGTGGCCCAGGCCAAGACCGTCGACCTCGACCTCTACCGCCGCGTAGCCGGCGTCTTCCTCGGCTAGCTGGCTGGCTCAGGGCCTCAGAGCGCCGGGACGGCCACGCGCAGCTCCTCAGTGGCCTGCTCGGGGGCGACGATGTTGATGAGCACGCCGGTGCCCAGCTCGAAACCGGCCTGGGTGGTCAGCTTGGGCCACACGTGCACGTGCCAGTGGTACGGCTCGGGTGCCCGGTAGGGCGCCGAGTGGAACACCAGGTTGTAGGCCACGTCGCCGAGGCGCTCGCGCATCTGCCCGAGCACGGTGCGCAGCGACCTGCCCACGGCCACCAGGTCGGCCGGGGAGGAACGGTGCAGGTGGGGCGTGTGGGTGCGGGGAACGACGAGCATCTCGAAAGGGGTACCGCTCCAGAACGGACAGACGACGAGGACGCGCTCGTCGGCATAGACGACGCGGTGGCCGGCGTCCTCCTCGGCGTCCACCGTGGTGCACAGCAGGCAGCGCCCGGCGAAGCGGGCGAATCCGGCCTGCTCCTCGGCCAGTTCCCGGGGCACGAAGGACATGCCCAGCAGCTGGCCGTGGGCATGCTCCACGGAAGCGCCAGCTTCTCGGCCGGCGTTCACGATGGCCTGGCTGTAGCGCAGCCCGGGCACGGCCGAGTGCTCTTCGATGCGATCGCGGATGGCGGCCATGACCAGCCCCGCCTGCTCGTCGGATATGCGGTCCCAGGCTCCGTCGTGGTCGGGGGAGAGCACCAGGACCTCGTGGATTCCACCCGCCGTGGCCTGGGTGTAGATGGGCCCGCGGTGCTCGACCACGAACGGCTGGTCGCCTTCGAAGGCCGGGTACAGGTTGGGCACCACTCGTACCAGCCACGACCCGCTGGCCCCGTATGTCTCGAGGGCAGGTGGGGTGGCCTCTTCGTTCCCCGGGCAGAACGGGCAGGGCCGGGAGGTATCGGCCTGGACCGGGGCCGAGCGCTGCGAGAAGGCGAACGGGCGCTGCGAGCGGTCCACACTGACCACCACCCAACGGCCGGTGAGGGGGTCGAGCCGCAGTTGGTTCATCGCCGACCCCGAGCGAGCCGCCCCCATCCAGGGCGTTTCCTGCATTCGCCGCTCCCGTGTGCCCCGTTCTCGTTGTTACTGATCAGTAACCTATCGTGCCCAGCGGTTGGGGCGGCCGTCGGGTCCGCCACCCACGCTAGTCCCGGGTCAGGCACGATCCGGTCATATGTCCATGGTGTTCGTGAGCAGATACCGCAGCTTTCGCTCGGTGTTTCCCTGGAAACCTCTCAGGCAACCTGTCTGTGACGCTGCCCGTCTGGCGAGCCCGCTGACAGTGGTGGTCCCGTGGGCTCGCTGACCGTGGCGGTCCTCGACGCTTTGACCCGGGCCGTCCCTGAGGGGCCGGGCTACAGCATCCTGCTCCTGCTCCACGTGGCGGCTGGTGTCGTCGGCTTCGGCGCCCTGGCCATCACCGGGTTGCAGGCCGCCCGGGTGCTCCGGGGTCCAGCTCAGCCGGGCGCAGAGGCCTTGCGCCGCTATTTCCGGCCCGGGGTCAACTGGGTGGGCAGGGCGCTCTACGCCGTGCCGGTGCTCGGCTTCGCCCTGCTCGCCGACAGTCGTGGTGCTTTTCACGCCGGCGACGGCTGGGTGGTGGCGGGCCTCGGGTTGTGGCTGGCGGCGCTGTCAGGGGCCGAGGCCGTGGTGTGGCCCGGGGAACGTCGGATCCAGCTCATGGTCACCCAACGATGGGACGACCCTGCCGTCCTGCCCCTCCTCGAGCGCGAATGCCGGCGGGTGGCGGCCGTGAGCGCGGCGCTCACCGGCGTCTTCGTGGCAGCTGTGG
>JBJKRZ010000234.1:0-6646 GCA_046704365.1 Acidimicrobiales bacterium
GTGGTGGCCCAGGCCTCGGGGGGAGGTGAGGTGGGGCTGGGCTACAGCTACGGCCATGGGGCGGCCGCCCAGGTGATCGGCGCCACCTTGGCCCCGGTCGTGGAGGGCGGCGACGCCCTGGCGCCGGCGGCCACCTGGGACGCCATGGTGGGCGCCGTGCGCAACGTGGGGTGGCCCGGGCTGGTGGCAGGCGCCATCTCGGCGGTGGACGTGGCCCTGTGGGACCTGAAGGCCCGCCTCCTCGGGTTAGCTCTGGTCGACCTGCTGGACCGCGCCCGCGACGCCGTGCCCGTCTACGGAAGCGGAGGCTTCTGCTCGTACTCGCTCGAAGAGCTCACCCGTCAGCTCGCCGGCTGGGTGGAGGCGGGCATCCCCCGGGTGAAGATGAAGGTGGGGCGCGATCCCGGGTTCGACTCGGCCCGGGTGCAGGCGGCGCGCCGGGCTGTCGGCGACGACGTCGAGCTGTACGTGGACGCCAACGGCGCCTGGAGCCGCAAGCAGGCGCTGTGGTGGGCCGAAGCCCTGGCCCAACACGACGTGCGCTGGCTGGAGGAGCCGGTGAGCTCCGACGACCTGGCCGGCCTGCACCTGGTGCGCCACCGTGGCCCGGGCGCCATGGACGTCGCCGCCGGCGAGTACGGCTACACCCCGTCGTACTTCGCCGCCATGCTCGAGGCCGGGGCGGTCGACTGCCTGCAGGCGGACGTGACGCGGTGCGGGGGCATCACGGGGTTCCTCCAAGTGGCCGGGCTGTGCGCCGCCCAGGGCATGGACCTCTCGGCGCACTGTGCCCCCCAGGTGAGTGCCCACGCCTGCGTGGCGGTGCCGCGCCTTCGCCACCTCGAGTACTTCCACGACCACGCGCGCCTCGAGCCCATGCTCTTCGACGGCGTGCTCGAGCCCCGGGGCGACGGCGTGCTCGTCCCCGACCGCACCCGGCCGGGTCACGGCCTCGAGCTCAAGGAGGCCGACGCCCGGCGCTGGGCGGCGTGAACCCGAGAGGCCGGGACGACGGCCCGAGCCAAGGCCTTCCCCTGCCGCCGCCAGACGGTTGGTGGTCACCCAGGCTTCGGCCGTGGCGCTGTCCATCGGATGCCGGTCGCGTGAGGAGTGCAGGTCGCCAACACGTCGGAGTCGCCCTCAGGCCAGCGACGAGCGGTGACGTCGACCGAGCCCTCGCCACCCGACCCTTCTAGGAAGACCCAAGCCAGACGCCGGGACTGCGTGGTCCTGCTGCCAGCCTTCTCGATGACCGAGCGCAGCTCGTCGAAGCGTTCTGAAGCCAAGTACGGCCTGAGGATCGAGTGGTAGACGACGGTCCGGCCCTCGGGGAGATGGTCCAGCTTCCGGGCCGTCCAGTCGACGGCATCGGCAGGATCGATGACAAGCCGCCCGGAAGATCGCATGGCGAGCTCCAGCCGGCGCAGGCGCTCGGGATGATCCGGCCAGACGAACGAACGAAGGATCCGCACATCAGCTCGGTCATGAGGATCGAGCGGGTGAATGTCGCACCCGGCTCGACTGACGACACGGAATGGCCCGGGGGGAGGTGTGCCCTCCTCGAACTGGCCCGCCAGCACGACGGGCGAATCGGGTGGTCCCCAAGTGACGCCTGGCGCCACCACTCGCCAGCGGTCCAGCCACAGGTTCAGCCCAGCGCTCGCTCCGACTTCGAGCAAGTGGAGGTCCCCGCCCAACCAGTTCATGGAAGCCGACAACACGGCCGAACGGGCGACCTCGTTGGTCTGGACGGCGACCGGAAGCTCAGCGGCCACCTCGGCCTCGGCCCCCTCGACAAATTCGATGACCTCGGGGCCAACCCTGGCAGGCTCGGCCGTACCGCCGGCCGTGGGCAGGAGGCCCCCGAGCGGGCAGGACGGGTGGTCGAGCACCAGCCGGTGGACGGCGCCCAGCAAGCGCAGCCAGATATTCGACACATCCGGGCCCGACGGGTCTCTCAGCAACACGGAGGGGTCTCTGAGCAATAGCCGACCCACGGCGAAGTCGTCATCGAGGTGGTCGGCGATGGCGCTGATCGCAGCCGCCCAGCTTGGCGCGTCAAGGCGCTCGCATAGGCGGGCTTGCCACGCTCCCACTTGGCGTAGTCCGTCCCGCCGGTCCACCGCTTCGATGGTACGCATACGCGACCGCAAGCGCCTCCTGGCCCCAGCTGCCGCCGACCTGACCGGTATTGAAGTGGTCGCGCTGAGACAGGCGGAGTTCGAAGCCCGCATCGCGGTCTACGTGCCGGGCAACGCGACCTGAAGTGGGTGACCCTGGTCGCCTATGCCACTTGCACCGAGCCCACGCGCGAGGTTGGTGGTGGAATCTCTTCGCCGTGCTCTCGAAGTGATTAAATGTGGAGAGCAATCGCCTCGCGGATGTTCGCCGTGACTTCGTCGATCGATGAACCGGTCGAGACACACCCGGGTAGATCTGGCACATAAGCGGAGTAGTTCGAGCCTGCATCCTCGATCACGATTGCATACTCCGTCATCGTTGCCTCCGAGCCAGCCCTGCTTGACCTGGACCAAGCCGTCTTCCTCGAGCTCTTGGACGACTTCACGCACCTTCACCCTCGTGAACCTATCGATCGGACGTAACACGTGGCTGCGGAGTGCACCAGGTCCCGCACAAGGTGGTCGCTGGCGCGGCCATTGACAGTCGCCTGAACCCGAGGCAGATTCGGCGGCCCTGCTCCGATCGAGTCTCGAAGTGGCCCCAGGAGTGACCCCTCAGACCTCAGGCGCCCGTCGTGGGCGTGACCTGCCCGCCACGGCGGCGCCCGGAGCTGTTGGCGCGCAGGTATCGGCGCACCTGCCGGAGCTCGCTGCGGGCGTTCTTCACGTCGGAGACAGCCGTCTTCAGCTTGGCCCGCGTCCCCGAGAGCAGCGAGTGGTCGGCGTTCCACTGGGAGGGTGTGTAGCCGAGCACCGTGGCGGACAGGCCCGAGAGGGCGTTCGTGGCCCCGCTGACGTCGGCGTTCACGGCACCGATCATGGGCTGCAGGGTCGCCTGGTTGGCAGCGGTCACGTGCGACTGGGCCCTGGTCGACAGGGCCGTGAGCCTGGGCAGCACCCAGCCCGTGATGACGTCGGCGGCCGCCGCCTGCCGGGCGGCGGGCAGCACCAGGGCGTACACGCGGTAGTCGACGAAGATGTCCTTGAAGTCGGCCCGCGCCGCGGCAATGGTCGTGTCGGCGGCGATCTTGGTGCCGAGGTCCTGGAGCGGCGTGAGGTCCTGGCTCAGGTAGGAGACGAGCGAGGCGTTCTCCGAGCCCAATGCCTTGGTCCCCTGTACCCGGCCCACCGCCGCGTTGAGCGAGGCGATCCGCTTCGATATGGCCGCCGCCGCCTTGGCCTGGATCTCCCCCAGCGTCACCGGTGCCCCGGGTGTGGAGGACGAGGGCGTCGCCGGTGCCGGGGAGGGGGTCGCGTTGGCTCCCGTCACGCCCACGGCCAGGGTTGCCGCCACGGCGGCGGCGGAGGCCCCAGCCACGGTGGCCCTCAGCCCGGTGACCCTGTGCTCGCCCATGCTGCGCTCCTCTCCGCCCGCCGGTCGGGCCGGGCCGGATCGACCTCGCTTCTCCGCCATGGTGGGCCACGCCTGTGAAGGGTCTGTTGGCCGACCATGAGGATTCTGTTAGGGACCGGCGCCGAAGCGACCGTGGGAGCAGGGGCGGTGCCAGGCTGGTGCGGTGAGCCCCGAGCAGGGAACGGTCGTGGTGGTCGAGGACGACCCGCACATCGCCGACCTGGTCGGGCTGTACCTGCGGCGAGAGGGCTTCAGGGTCCTGCTGGCCAGCGACGGCGACGAGGGCTTGGACCTCCTCGGGCGCGAGGACCCCGCCCTCGTGATCCTGGACGTGGGGCTGCCCGGCGGCCGTGACGGCTTCGACGTCTGCCGGGAGCTGCGGGCCCGAGGGGACCTGCCCGTGCTCTTCCTGACCGCCCGCGACGACGAGACCGACCGCGTGGTCGGCCTGGAGTTGGGCGCCGACGACTACGTGGTGAAGCCCTTCTCGCCTCGTGAGCTCGTGGCCCGGGTGAAGGCCATCCTGCGCCGTGCCCGCCAGGCGCCTGCGGCCCAGGACGTGGTGACGGTGGGCGAGCTCGAAGTGGACCACCGCCGGCGCGAGGCCCGGGTGGAGGGCGAGGTGGTGGCGCTCACCACCCGCGAGTTCGACCTGCTCGCCTTTGTGTCCGCCAACCCCGGTCTGGCCCTGTCGCGCCAGCAGCTCCTCGACGGTGTGTGGGGCGCCGATTGGTACGGCGACGCACGGACCGTGGACGTGCACGTGGCCCAGCTGCGCCGCAAGCTGGGGCCGGCGCTTCCCCTTGCCACCGTGTGGGGCGTGGGGTACCGCTTCGGATGAGAGCACCGTGCGCCGGCGCCTGATGTTCGCCGTGGTGGGGCTGGTGGCGCTCGTGCTCGTCATCGCCGGCGCCGGCAGCTTGCTGCTCACGCGCGCCTCGGCCCGACACCAGGCCACCGTCCAGCTCGTGAGCCAGGCGAAGTCCCTCACCTCGGCGGACAGCACCAGCGGTGTGCAGTCGCTGGCCACGCTGCGCGCCGTGCGCCGCGTCCTCAAGCTCGAGGACGCCGTGGTGGTGCGCGTGGACGTGGCGGGGAGGGTGCTGAGCGCGCTCCCGTCGGGGCTGAGCGTCGCCCAGCTCCAGCCGGCGGAGCTCCTCGCCGGCCACAGCGTGTCGGGACGGCAGGGGAACCTGGTCTTCGCCGCTGCGCCGGTGCCCCTGAGCGCCGGCGAGCGGGCACGGCTCAAGCTGGCCGGGGTCCTCGTCGTCGTGCTCACCCGCCAGGTGGGGGACCTGGGACCGAGCTGGGGCTACTTCCTCGTCGCCGGGGCTGCGGCGCTGCTCGTGGCCTGGGTCGTGGCCTGGCAGATGAGCCGGCGCATCGCCCGCCCTCTGGTGGAGGCGGTGGAAGCCACCGAGCGCATCGCCGGCGGCGACCTGCGCAGCCGTGTGCCGGTGCGCCCGGGCGACTACGGCGAGCTGTCCTCTCTGGCGCGCTCCATCAACGCCATGGCCCAGAGCCTCGAGGACGTGCAGGCCCGCGAGCGCCACCTGCTGCTCTCGGTGTCCCACGACCTGCGGACCCCGCTCACCTCCATCCGAGGCTTCGCCGAGGCCATCACCGACGGCGCCGCGGAGGACAGCGCCCAAGCGGCCAGCGTCATCACCGCCGAGGCCAGGCGCCTGGAACGACTGGTGGGCGACCTGCTCGAGCTCACCAAGCTCGAGGCCGCACAGCTGTCGATCACCATGCGGCCCACCGACGTGGCCGAGGTGGCGGCCACGACGACCGAAGGGTTCCGACCCACGGCCGAGCGAAACGGCGTGGCGCTGAGGGCCCAGCTCCCCCCTGCCGCCAACGGATCTGGGACCGGCGCCGGGACCGTGCTGGCCCACGCCGACCCCGACCGCCTGGCCCAGCTCCTGGCCAACCTGGTCGAGAACGCCATCTCCTTCGCCGCCAGCGCCGTTGTCGTGTCGCTGTGGCCGCCCGCCCCCGGGGAGCGCCACGTGAGCATCACCGTCGACGACGACGGGCCCGGCATCGCACCGGGAGACCTGGGACGCGTGTTCGAGCGCTTCTACCAGGCCGACCGTGGGCCGCGACGACAGGTGGGCTCGGGCCTGGGCCTGGCCATCGTGGCCGAGCTGGCATCGGCCATGGGTGGCTCCGTGCAGGCGCTGTCGCCCACGGCGGGGACGGGAGGGACGAGGTTCGTTGTGACCCTTGCCCGCTCAGCGCAGGCTGCGCCGACGGGCCAGGCGCCCCCCGGCCACGAGCACCCGCTGGTTGAGCCCGGCGGGTAGGCGGGACACCAAGTCGACGAAGAAGGCGTCGGGGCCGACGAGCACCCGGCGCTGGTCACGCTCCACGGCGCCAAGGATCCTGCGGGCGGCGGTGACGGGCGTGGTCATGCACACCCGCTCGAAACGCTCGACGAAGCCCTGGCGGCCCCCGGCCAGCTCGACGAGGGCTTCGTCCACCCTGGCGTGCCGGGCGATGTTGGTCCGCACCCCGCCAGGGTGCACCGTGGTGCACGACACGCCGCTGCGGGCGATCTCGAGCTCCATGCGCAAGGCGTCGGTGAAGCCGCGCACGGCGAACTTCGCCGCGTTGTAGGCCGACTGCGACGGCACGCTCATCAAGCCGAACACGCTGGAGATGTTCACGACGTGCCCCTCACCGCGTGCCAGCAGGTGGGGCAGGAAGGCCTTGGTGCCGTACACCACGCCGTAGAAGTTGACGCCCATCAGCCATTCGAGGTCGCCCACGTCCATGGCCGACACGTCGGCCACCACGGCCACCCCGGCGTTGTTCACCACCAGGTCCACCCGACCGTGCTCGTCGGCGACCTGGTCGGCCCAGGCGGACACCGCCCGGCGGTCGGCCACGTCCAGGCCGGTACAGGTGACCTTCACCCCGGCGCCCCCGCACGAGGCGACCGTTTCAGCCAACCCCTCCTCGTCCACATCGGCCAGGGCCAGGTGCGCCCCCCGCCCGGCCAGCTCCTGCGCCAGGGCCCGCCCGATCCCCGAAGAGGCGCCCGTGAGCGCGGCGACCCTCCCGGCGAAGCCCTTCACGCCCGCTCCCCTGCCGCCGCCAGCTGGGG
>JBJKRZ010000235.1:0-5683 GCA_046704365.1 Acidimicrobiales bacterium
GCGCCGCCAATCTCGAAACCCTCATCGCTGCCCCCCTGCCAGACCCTGTGGCTGTGCCACATCGTGACTGGTCAATCACAATCAGTGGTCAACTGCTCGCCAAATGAAACGGGGGCAAGGGGGCGATCTTGCGGGTGTCGTGGGTTTTTGGGGTCCTCCGGCCCTATTCGCCATGGCCGTTGGGATGGCAAACCTGTGAGCAGTGCAAACGGACTACGTGTCGACGGCCTGCCGGTCGAACCAGCACCGGGAGTGCGAGGAGCGCCCGGTCGTCCTGTGCGCCTGCGAGTGCCACCAGGGCCGGCGGGCGACGGCCAGGCGGGCACGGGCGGCGGACCCGGGGAGCTTCGTCCACCCCGGGTAGCCCGGCGGCGCCAGCGCCGGCGGCGCCAGGGCCAAGGCCGTCGTGGGCTTCAACCCGGACACCTCCCAGGTCCGCTCGGCCTACGGCCCGCCCGCCGAGGGATTCGAGCAGTGGCTGATCAAGCTCGACGGCGTGAGCGGTACGGGGATGGACGGCCACGGCGACCGCCTGGGCGAAAGCGCACCGTACGGACGCATCGAGTACGCCTACAGCCAGATGGCGCTGGCGGCGGGCATAAGGGATGGAGCCGTGACTGCTCGGCGCCGAGGGCCCCCGGCGCCATTTCATGGCCCGACGCTTCGACCGCTCCCCGAGCGGCGAACGCCATCACGCCATCTCGCTGTGTGCCCTGGCCCACCTCGACTACAACATGGTCGCCACCCACTCCTACGACCAGTACCTCCAGACGGTGGATCGCCTGGGACTCGACGCCGGTGCTCGTGGTCAGGCGTACCGGCGCATGGTCTTCAACGTGATGGCCGTCAACCGTGACGACCACACCAAGAACTTCTCCTTCCTCCTCCCCGAGGGCGGCGCCTGGAGACTGGCCCCCGCCTTCGACGTCACCCACGCCTACCGACCCGACAGCCCGTGGACGAGGCACCACCTCATGTCCGTGAACGGCAAGTTCGAGTCCGTCACCCTCGAAGACCTCCATGCCGTGGGCGAGGGCAACGCCGTCCCCGGGTACCGCAAGGTCGTCCGCCAGGTGCGCGCGGCAGTGGGGTCGTGGACCGAGTTCGCCGCCGGTGCGGAGCTCGACGAGGAGACCACCAAGGCCATCGCCACCGACATCGAGCGCTTCCGCCCGACCTGAGCTGCGAGTCCGCCTCCAGGTGCACAGTTCTCGACCGCTGGACCTCGGCTGAACCGATCGAGGCCCAGGTCAACGGCTCGTAACAGCCCAAAGGTAGGCTGGTGTCGATGCTGTCAGACCTTGATATCAAGGCCGCAATGGCGGATAAGCTCATGGAGATCGAACCCCTCGAGGGCAGCTGTCTCCAGGCGGCCAGTTACGACATGCGGGTCGGGCGTGAAGCCTACGTCAGCAGTTCCAAAGAGAAGATCGATGTTGCAAACAAGGGTCTGGTCATCATCGATCCTGGCGAATTCGCCGTGATCATCACCCGCGAGCGGGTCAGGTGCGGGCCTCAGATCGCCGGCCAGCTGGGCCTTGCGTCCCCGTATGCCCGTCAAGGCCTGACCCTGCTGTCCGGTCCCCAGGTGGACCCTGGTTTCGATGGGCACCTGATCGTACGATTGACCAACCTGGCCCCTCGCAGGATCACCTTGGGTTACGAAGGGCCGTTCCTGACTACCCAGTTCTTCAAGCTGAGCGCTCCTGTCGAGCGGCCGTACTCGGGATCTCGCCAAGGGCAGAGTGCTCTATCCGCCAAGGACATCGAGGGGACTGCCGACCCCGATAGTCCAACGCTGGGCGGGATGGTGAAGTCACTTCAAACCTTGGCCCGCGACGTTGGCTCCTTACAGGCCAGCGTCAGAGCTATGGCTTGGGTCGTGGGAGTTGGTCTGCCAGCCGTCGTAGCTGTCGTCGGCATCATCGTCGGCGTGAAGGGCTGAGACCCTGGGAAAGGTGAAGCCTCAGTCACCTCGGTAGAGGCGCTCGAGGTCAACCAGCTCCACGTCCCGCGCTTTCCTGGCTTCGCGCTGCAACCCTGTGGTGAAGCCGGCGCGGCTGAAGAGGATGAGGCGGGTCGACGGCCCGTCTGCGGCCAGCTCGACGTCTCGGATATGTCGCAAGCGCGCCAGCTCGGTCGTGCCGAGCGGGGTCCTCTGCCACTTGGCCTCGCCGAGAACAGCCACCCGCCGGCCACGACCGGTGGCACGCTCCACACCCATCAGGTCCACTTGGTGGCCGCCACGGTGCTCGCCACACGGGACGACGGACGAACCGACAACCGAGACCTGCCCTCCCGTGGTCGCCACGCTGGCATGCTGAGCCACCCACAGGCGCGCCAGCTCCTCGAAGTGCGGACCGTAGATCTGAGCGGACACGGTGTCTGCGATCTCAGCCCACAGCTGCTGACCCTGACGTCGTGAGAGCCGTCCTTCGTAGGGGGCCACCACGAGCTGGTGGAACCGCACCATCGGCTCTGCGATGTGAAACGTCGTCCGTTTGGAACGCAGCGGGTCATCACGAGCCTCGATGAGCCGTGCCTCCTGTAACACGGAAAGCGGATGGGCAAGGGCCCCCGATGCTCGTCCGATGCGGTCGGCGATCTGTCCCCGTCGGCTGGCACCCTCAGCGATGGCGCTCAGGACCGAGAAGTACAGGGCGTGGTCGCTCATCTCGGGCTCTTCGGCCAGCAGGATCCTGCCTTCGCGCATCAGTGATCCCGAGGGATTCAACAGCCGACGAACAACCCAGGCATCGAAGCCGCGCGCCGTGGGAGCCTCACCGTCGCTCAAGTCGCGATAGGCCGGCGTACCTCCGACCAGAGCGTGGAGCCTGAAGGCCAGGTCCGGCTCGTCGGCCACACCCCAGAAGGCCGCCGCCTCTCTGAAATCGAACGGGTGCAGGAGGATCTGCCGGATGAACCGGCCGCGCAGGGGAGCAGATCCGCTCATCAGCTGGGACATGATCGAGAAGGAGCTCCCACACAACACGAGCCTGGTCCGGGACTGGCGCCGGTGCGCGGAGCGGGGGCTCAAGGACCGCTGGATGGCAGAAGGGATCTCCGGTGCGGTCTTGAGCAGATACGGCAGCTCGTCGAGGACGACAGGCACTGGGCCCCGACGTCCCAACGCCAGCAGGGCCTCCACCACCTCGTCCCACGAACCGAAGGAGATCGGGGCGGGCGAGGCAGTGAAAGCCCCGTAGGCCGCGCTCAGCTCTGCCAGGTTCTGGGTCGAGGACTGCTCGAGGCCGGTGAACACGAAGCCCCCCGTGGCTTCGGCCAAGAGCTCGAGCAGCAGGGTCTTGCCCTGGCGGCGTCGGCCGTGGACGAGGGCGAGGGTCGCGCCCGCCGACGCGTCGGTCGCAAAGGACTCGAGGTCCGTCCATTCGGCGTCCCTGTCGAAGAGGTCGGCCGGTTTGGGAAAGGTCATAAGTAGAGTTATCATAACTCGACCTATGTCGATGCCAACCCACCGGGCGGCCACGCCGCAACGGGCTGGCTCGACCCGACCGCTGACGGCGGCTCGGCACAGGGCGGCCGGTAGCCTGGAAGGGGTCGGTCCCGTGGAGAGGCGGGTCGTGCAGGTGCTCGAACAGTCCAAGGACTCGCCACCCAGGAGGGGGCGCCACCGCCGCCTCCCTCGGCGCTGGAGCTACCGGCTGCTCATCGCCCTGGGCGTCTTTCTCGTGGCCGGGGTGGCCAGCTGGCAGATCTACGCCACGGTATGGACCACCCATTCTGAGCGGGCGGGCCGGGCCCTCGTCCACAAGTTCCTCCAGAACCGTGCGCTCAGCTCCCCCGTGCACGGCTCGGGCACCGCCGGCGACTCGGCCTCGCTGGCCTCGTGCTCCCAGAGCACCCAGGGCACCGACTCCGTCAAGGGGCTCCTCGAGATCCCCAGGCTCGGAGTGGTGGCCCCAGTGGAGGAGGGAGTGGGAGACGCCCAGCTCAACGTGGCCGTGGGCCACGACCCCTACTCGGTGTGGCCCGGAGAGGCCGGCAACGCCGTGCTCGAGGCCCACGACGTGAGTTACTTCGTGAGCCTGCCCGACCTCTCCGCCGGCGACACGGTCCGCTACGTGTCGCCGTGCACGACCTACGACTTCAAGGTCACGGCCCACACCGTGGTGAGCCAGGGCTCGCCCGTCTACGACACCCCGGGTCCCACCATCACGCTCGTCACCTGCTGGCCCACCAACGCCTTGTGGTTCACGCCCGACCGCTATCTCGTGACCGCCAGCGAGATCGGCCAGAGCTCCACCACCGGCGGCCACCCCTACCTGGCCACCTCTCCCCCGCCCTCGGTACCCGTTCCCGCCCCGCTCGCCTCCCAGGGGGTGACCCTGGCCACCTACTCGCTGCCCATGGGCACCTTCGCCTTGGCGGGCTCCCCCGACCCGGCCTGGGCCCAGACCACCAATCCGCTGCTCGTGGAGGGTTCGGCGGTGGAGGCCTTCATCGCCGGGGTGCGGGCGCTCACCCAGGATCGCCTGGACTGGTGGAAGACCCTGGCCCCCGGCGTCACCGCCCCCGCCCCCCTGGTCGGCGCCCAGAACCCCAAGTACCTCACCGCCCTCGACGTCACCGTGACCGCCAACGGCGCCGAGGCCACCTCCGTGGTCCTGAGCGACACCGTGTCCGTCACCGAGGGCAGCGGCCCCGCCGGCACCTACGCCATGACGGTGCACGAGACCATCCACAACGGCACCCTGGTGATCTCGAACTGGACCATGCAGCGGTCCTGACCGGGCGGCGGGCCGCGTGCCCGGTCCCCGAGCCACCCAGGGCGCCCCGGGGTGAGTGACACACCCTCCAGCGGCCATGGCGTCACGTCCAGAGCGGTCCTGCGAGGAGCCACCGTTCAGCTGCGGCGGCGTGCCCACCGAGGCATTTGCAGATGCGCTCGAGCATCGAATCCCCCGTAGACTGGGCGACGACGATGGCGAACGATGAGATCTTCGAGCCGATCATTCCGGTCACCGGGGTTCGAGTGTTGGGTCGGTACGTCCTCGAGCTGCACTTCAAGACTGGCGAAGTGCGGTTGAGCGATCTCGAGCCGATGCTCTGGGGGCCGGCGTTCTCGCCCATGCTGGAGGACTACGACCTCTTCAAGCAGGTTCGGGTGGACGACGACTCGGGGACGATCGCGTGGCCCAATGGGGCGGACATCTCCCCGTCGACGCTCTATCGACAGTCCAAGCCAGTCGTGCCTGTCGCGGAATGAGGCCAGTCGCTACGCGCTTCGCCGCCTGATTCCCGCCTACCTTTCGAGCGCGCTTGCCGCCTGAGGGGCGGTCGGGTCGCCCAGTCCATCCATCCCCGTGGAAGCTCGCCTTCGGGCATCCGGCCCCTGGGGTTGCCCCCCGGGTTGCCCCCGGGCTGAGTGTCACACCCTCCTGCGATCATGGCCCCATGTCCAGAGCGGTCCTGCGAGGCACCATCGCCGAGCTGCGTCAGCTGCTGGCGGGTGCCGACCCCGAGCGGGTGACCTGTAACGAGGCAGCGGAGCTTCTCGAGCTCTTCGTCGAGGTCGAGCGTCTGGGGGCGGCGGGAAAGCTCCTCTACGCCGCTCGGGCCTCGTCCTCGTCGGCGGTGACCGACGCCGGGTTCTCGAACGCGGCGTTCTGGCTGTCGTCGATCGCCAAGAGCTCGATCGGCGAGGCCGTCTCTGCCCTTGAGA
>JBJKRZ010000236.1:0-4104 GCA_046704365.1 Acidimicrobiales bacterium
TCGTGACTCCGGCCAGCGTGGCCCGGGCGTCGGCGCTGGCGGCGCTGGCGGCTTGCTCGGCGCGCTGTACAGCTTGCGCCCGGGCGACGGCCTGCCCCTGTTCGCCCGCCAAGGTGCTCTGCGCGGAGGCGAGCTGGCGCTCGCTCGTCGCCAACTGGGCCGCTGCCTGGCTGGCATTGCCGATGGCGGTGGCCTCGTACTGGTCGTGCAGCTCGTTGCGTTGGCTGCCGGAGGCGAAGAGGGAGTCCAAGCCCTCGGTGGGGACGTCGTAGATGTAGGCGTTGACGGCGTCGGCCTGGAGCTGGGCCCTGGCATCGGCCGTGCGGGTGCGGGCCTCGGCGAGCAACGCCGTGGTGTTCACCAGCCGGGCTTGGACCTGGGCCAGGTACACCGTCGCCTGGTCGTACTGCTCGCTCAGGTCGCTCACCTGCTGCTCTTGGGCGCCGATCTCGGCTTCGAGCGCCTGGGCCTGAGCCTGCGCCGCGCTCAGCGAGCTCGAGGTGCTCTGGCTCGGCGAGTCGGCTGCGGCGGCCCCCGGCGCCCACCCGAGCACGGTGCTCAGCACCGCCGACAGCACCGCCACGGCCACAGCGGCGCGGCCCGAGGGACGGCCGACGACAACAGGGGTCACACCCGTCACATCGGCAACAGTAATGACGAGCTTTCGCCTTGCGGAAGGGAGCCGTGGTGGCTCGACCACAGATTGTGCTTGCGTAGTCGCTTCCAGCGCTGTCGGCCGACACCGCCTACCGTGGGCCCGCCGTCTGGGGGCGTAGCCCAACCGGCAGAGGCAGGGCGCTTAAACCGCCCACAGTGAGGGTTCGAGCCCCTCCGCCCCCACCTCCGGGTCCACGTCGCTCGTCCGGCCTGCGACAATCGTCGCCACCCACAGGTCGTGGCTGGGGCGTCCCGGGAGACACAGGTGAAGCTGAGCATCCTCATGCCCGTCTACAACGAGGCGAGCACGCTCGACCAGGCCGTCAAGCGGGTCCTGGAGGTGAGCTACCCGTGCGAGTTCGAGCTGGTGGTGGTCGACGACGGGAGCTCGGACGACTCGGCCCGGATCATCGAACGCCAATCCGACCCACGGATCGTCATGGGCTCCCACCCGGTGAACCGGGGCAAGGGCGCAGCGTTGCGCACCGCCCTGGGCCTGGCCAGTGGCGACTTCGTGATCATCTGTGATGCCGACGTCGAGTACGACCCGGCAGACATCCCGCGGCTGCTGGCGCCCGTGGTCGCCGGGGCCGCCAAGGTGGTGTTCGGGACGCGCACCTTCGGCAGCCACACCGCCTACTCGTTCTGGTACGTGGTGGGGAATTGGGGCGTGACCATGGCCGCCAACGTCCTGTACAACTCCTGGTTGAGCGACCTCGAGACCTGCTACAAGCTCATGCCCCTCGCGACGTACCGCGCCCTCGATCTACGCCAGGAGGGCTTCGGTGTGGAGGCCGAGATCGCCGGCAAGCTGCTCAGGGCCGGCGTCCGTCCCTACGAAGTGCCCATCAGCTACAAGGCGCGCGGCCGGGAGGAGGGCAAGAAGCTCACCTGGCGCGACGGCATCGAGGCGCTGTGGATCCTCCTTCAGATCCGAGTCTCGAAGCGGCGGGTGTCGATCGGCCATTCCACATAAGAGCGGTCGAGCGCGGTCGCCGAGAAGCAGCCCAGCAACCGCATGGTCCGGCTCATCTCGGTCCGTAGCACGTCGAGGACCTGCTCCACACCCTGCTGGCCCGCCACTGACAGCGCGTAGAGGTAGGCGCGCCCGATGAGCACGGCCCGAGCGCCGATGGCCAGTGCCTTCACCACGTCGCTGCCTCTGCGCACACCACCGTCGAGGAGGACCTCCACTCGCCCGCTCAGGGCATCCACCACCTCGCCGAGTACGTGCACGGTGGCGGGCGCGCCGACGAGCTGGCGGCCGCCGTGGTTGGAGACGATCACTGCGTCGGCTCCGGCGTCGGCTGCCGCCACGGCGTCAGCACCGGTGAGTATCCCTTTGACGAGCAGCGGCTTCGACCAGCGTTGGCGGATCCAGGCAATGTCGTCCCATGTGAAAGGCGACGCCAGCATGGCGACCGCCCCGGCGGCGGCCACGCCGCCTTGGGGCTGGGAGTCCCGGCGTGGCGAGGACCGAGGCCGACGCAGCATCGACACCCCGTCGCTCATCATCCGCAACGCCCACCGTGGACGGGCCAGCACCTGGGGGCCGAGGGCGATGGCAGTCTTGGCGTCGAGTCGCAGCGGACTGGTCACCCCGTTGCGGACGTCGCGCTCGCGGTTGCCGAGAGCCGGCGTGTCGATGGTGACCACCAGAGCCTCGTAGCCGGAGTTCTCGGCCCGTTCGATCATCTCCGCCGCCTCGGGCCGGCCGCCGCCGGCGTACAGCTGGAACCAGCGGTGCCCGCCGACGGGGGCCACGTCCTCCATGGTGGCGCCCGCCACCGTGGAGAGCGTCCAGATCGTGGCGCGGCTGTTGGCGGCGCGCCCGGCGCCAGCGGCGCCGTCGGGGTGCATGAGCCGTACCAGCCCGCAGGGGGCGAGCAGGATCGGCATGCTGACCTCGGTCCCGAGCACCGAGGTAGTCAGCTCGGGGTTGCCCGCGTCCACCCCCATGCGAGGCCGGAAGACGATGCGCCGGAACGCTCCGACGTTCTCGGCCATGGTGACCTCGTCGTCCGCCCCGCCTTCCACGTAGTCGAACACCACCCTGGGCAGGACGCGTCGGGCCCGGCGGCGGGCGTCGGCGACGCTCGTGATGGGACCGGCCATGGCGACATCATGCCGGGCTGTGGCTTGCGGCGCCCTCCTTGTCGCAGCCCGTCAGCTTGTCGCCGTCCGTCAGCTCCTCCAGGGCGTCGGCCAGCGCCACCAGCTGCTCACGGGTGAGGCGCTCGACGAAGTGGCGCCGCACCTGGGCCACGTGGTCAGGCACAGCGCGCTCGAGGCGCGCCCTGCCGGTGGGGGTGAGGACGGCGAAGGCGCCGCGTCGATCGGTCGGGCAGCGAGCTCGCTCGACGAGGCCGGCGGCGACGAGCGTGTCGAGACGCCGGGTGAGCCCGCTCGGCGAGAGCTGTGAGAGCTCGGCCAGCTCGCTCATGCGCATGCGCCCCTCGGGGGCCTTGCTCAACTGGACGAGCACGCCGTAATCGGCCACCGACATCTCCTGGGCGGCTTCCAGTTCGGCGTCGAGCCGCTGCATGAGCCGGCGATGGGCGCCGAGAAGGGCATGCCACGCCCGTTGCTCGGTCTCGTCGAGCCACGGTCCTGCTCCCACCCCGCAAGGCTACCCCGATCGTTGCGTACGCAACAGCTTTACTGGCGGCCCGTGTCGGCCTGGCGTGGCGGCAGGTGCCGGTGCGCCCGGCACGGGCCTGGGCGCAGCGGGGAGTGCCGTCGATATCCTGCGCCGGTGGCGCCGGCGCCGATCACCACGATGCCGGGGCTCCTGGCCGACCTGGCCGACGAGCATGGCGAGCTCGACGCCGTGGTGTCCGCCCTCGACGAGCCCGCATGGGACAGCCCCACCCCGGCGGCCACATGGACGGTGCGTGACCAGGTGGGCCACCTGGCGTTCTTCGACGAGGTGGCCACCCAGGCCGTCGTGGACCCCGAGCGCTTCGCCTCTCGAGCTCGGTCAGCGATCGAGGAAGCCGACCGAGGCGGCGATCCCATGGCTGAACACCTGGCCCGGGGCCGGGCCATGGCCGGCGCTGACGTTCTCGAGTGGTGGCGCCGTGCCCGGCAGTCCTTGTTGGAGGCGGCGCGCGAGTTGGATCCCGGTCGGCGCGTGCCCTGGTTCGGCCCGCCCATGAGCCCGCTGTCGTTCGTGAGCGCCCGGCTCATGGAGACCTGGGCCCATGGCCAGGACGTCGCCGACGCCCTCGGCGTGACCCGGGTTGCGAGCACCCGCCTGGCTCACGTCGCTCAGCTCGGCGTGCGGGCTCGGGCGTTCTCCTATGCCGTGCGCGGTCTCGACGCACCGGAGCGCCCCGTCACGGTGGAGCTCGTCGCGCCTGGCGGCGGGCTCTGGAGCTGGGGCGAGAGGCCGGTGGGCGAAGGGGCGGCGGGCGAGGAGCAGGTGGTGCGGGGCCCGGCGCTCGA
>JBJKRZ010000237.1:0-7702 GCA_046704365.1 Acidimicrobiales bacterium
GTTATTTGTGCCGCCCCCTGGGCGGTGGTGATACCCGCCCCGCCCCCCCAACCCCCCCCCCCCCGAGCCCCCCCCTGAGCCTCCGGGCCAGGGGGTTTTCTGTTGGGCTCGGAGCCTTGGGCTTCCGGTCCGGACCGGATGCCCTGGCAGCGAAGCCGCTCCGAGAACATGACGACGAGACGAGAGGAACCGACGTGACCACGACGAGCACGAATCACGGCGAAGGTGGGGACCGTCCTGCGGCGGCACCAGCCACGGGGCTGGTCGGTGCCCGGGGCACCACGTCGGGGGGCGGGGATCCCGGGCACCTGGTCGTCTTCGACACCACCCTTCGCGACGGTGAGCAGTCCCCGGGGATCTCCCTCGACGCCGCCGAGAAGTTGGAGATCGCCGAGCAGCTGGCCCGGGTGGGTGTCGACTACATCGAGGCCGGGTTCCCCGTGGCGAGCCAGGGCGACTTCGACGCCGTGCAGGCGATCGCTCGCTCCGTGGGGAACGGCCCCGAAGCTCCCGCCATCTGCGGGCTGTCGCGCACGCACAGGGCCGACGTGGACCGCTGCTGGGCCGCGCTCAGCGAGGCGGCCCGGGCACGCATCCATGTGTTCATCTCCACCAGCCCCCAGCACATGGAGCACATGCTCAAGATGAGCCAGGCTCAGGTACTGTCCGAGACGCGGGGCGGGGTGGCCCGAGCCCGCCAGCACACCGACGACGTGGAGTTCAGTCCCCAGGACGCCACGCGCACGCCGCTCGACTTCATGCTCGAGGTCCTCAATGCCGCTGTGGAGGCCGGCGCCACGACCCTCAACATCCCCGACACGGTCGGCTACGGCATCCCCTGGGACTTCGGGGCGCTCCTTCAGTACATCCGCAAGCAGGTGCCGGGCGACTACGTGTTGTCCACCCACTGCCACAACGATTTGGGGCTGGCCACGGCCAATACCCTGGCCGGTGTCCAGGCGGGCGCCCGTCAGGTCGAGGTGTGCGTCAACGGTCTGGGCGAACGGGCCGGCAATGCCGCCCTGGAAGAGGTGGTCATGGCCCTGCGCATCCGACCCGATCAATTCCCCGGCGTGACCACGTCAGTGCGCACCGAAGAGCTGGCCAGGGCGTCTCGTCTGGTAGCCCGGCTCACCGGCTACCCGGTGCAGTACAACAAGGCCGTGGTGGGCCGAAACGCCTTCGCCCACGAATCGGGGATCCACCAGCACGGTGTGCTGGCCGACCGCTCCACCTACGAGATCATCGACGCCGCCTCCGTGGGCCAGGTGGGGAGCCAGATCGTGTTGGGCAAGCACTCCGGCCGCCACGCATTCGCCGACACCTTGCAGAAGATGGGTGTCCACGTCCAAGGTGACGCCCTCAACGTCGCCTTCACCCGCTTCAAGGAGCTCGCCGACCGCAAGGTCGAGATCACCGAAGCCGACATCGAGGCCATCGTGGCGGAGGAGCTGGGCCAGGACCTGGTCGAGGGCTTCCAGCTGGAGTCCCTCGAGGTGTCCGGTGGCACGGTGGGGACGCCCCGAGCCCGCGTGGTGGTGAGCCGGGCGGGGGACAAGCTCGAGGCTGCCTCGGAGGGCAACGGCATGATCGACGCCACCTCGACTGCGATCCGCTCGGCAACCCGTGTTGAGGCCCGGCTCATCGGCTTCACGGTGTCCTCGGTGACGGGCGGGGTGGACGCGCTGGGCGACGTGGTCGTCCAGCTCGAGGCTGACGGCGTGAAGGTCTCCGGGCGCGGTGTGTCCACCGATGTGGTGGAGGCCTCCGCCCGCGCCTACCTGGCGGCGGTGAATCGTCTGATCCGCATTCGTGCCCGCAACGAGCGACGGCAGCTGGAGATCGGGCCCTGACGCCTCGTCGCCGCTCAGCGGACGCCGGCAGCACCGGCACCGGCAGCACCGGCACCGGCAGCACTGGCACCGGCAGCACTTGCACCGGCAGCACCCGTGGTGGGCAACCACGGCGGCCGGTCGGACTCGTAACGCTCGATGTCCCCCTGGTGGCGCAACGTCAGCCCGATGTCGTCCCACCCGTTGAGCAGCCGCTCGCGGTCGAAGTCGTCCAGGTGGAACGTCCCCTGAACCCCTTTGGCCGGGACTTCGATCGTGCCGGCGGCCACGTCGATGGTGATCTCGGCGGACGGGTCGGCTTCCACGGCTTCGGTGAGCGCCTGGCCGAGCTCGGGCTCGACGACGACCGGGAGCAGACCCTGCTTCACGGCGTTGTTGCGGAAGATGTCGCCGAAGCGGGGGGAGACCACGGCTTGGAATCCGTAGTCGGCCAGTGCCCATACGGCGTGCTCCCGAGATGAGCCGGTGCCGAAGTTGGCCCCGGCCACGAGGATGGTCGCCCCGGCGTAGCGCTCGTCGTTGAGCACGAAGGACCGATCGTCCCGCCACTCGGCGAAGAGCCCGGCGCCGAAACCCGTTCGCTCCACGCGCTTGAGCCAGTCAGAGGGGATGATCTGGTCGGTGTCCACGTCCGACCGCCTGAGAGGCACGGCCCGCCCGCTCACGACACGCACCGCCTTCACCGGGCCTCCTCGAGGTCCTGTGGAGTGGCGAAATGCCCGGCCACTGCCGTGGCGGCGGCCACGGCGGGGGACACCAGATGAGTGCGTCCGCCCCGTCCCTGGCGCCCCTCGAAGTTCCGGTTAGACGTGGAGGCGCAGCGCTCGCCCGGTGAGAGCTTGTCGGGGTTCATGGCCAGGCACATGGAGCACCCGGGCTCTCGCCACTCGAAGCCGGCGGCTACGAACACCTGGTCGAGCCCTTCGGCCTCGGCGAGGGTCTTCACCCTGTGCGATCCGGGCACCACCAGGGCCCGGAGGCCGGCCTGCACCGTGTGGCCTCGGAGGACGGCCGCCGCTTCTCTGAGGTCCTCGATCCGGGAATTGGTGCACGAGCCGATGAAGACGGTGTCGACCGTCACCTCCCGCATGGGCGTGCCCGCCTCCAGTCCCATGTAGGCCAGGGCCCGGGATGCTGCCTCACGCTGAGCGGGATCGGTCAAGAGGTCGGGTGAGGGCACCGAGTCGTCGATTGAGGCCACCTGGCCGGGGTTGGTCCCCCAAGTGACGTGGGGACGCAGGCTCGAGACATCGACGTGGACGACCTTGTCGAAGGCGGCGCCGTCGTCGCTGTGCAGGCTGCGCCAGTCCTCCAGGGCAGCTTCCCACAACTTGCCCTTGGGGGCGAAGGGGCGACCTTCGAGGTAGGCGAAGGTCTTGTCGTCGGGAGCGACCATGCCCGCCCGAGCGCCGGCCTCGATCGACATGTTGCAGACCGTCAGGCGCCCCTCCATCGTCAGCGCCCGCACGGCCTCGCCTCGGTACTCGATCACGTGACCCATACCGCCGCCGGTGCCGATCTGTCCGATGACGGCGAGCACGAGGTCCTTCGCAGTGCACCCTACGGGCAGCCTCCCGTCGACCTCGACGGCCATGGCGGCCGGGCGCTGCTGGAGCAAGGTCTGGGTGGCCAGGACATGCTCTACCTCTGACGTCCCGATGCCGAAGGCCAGGGCCCCGAAGGCGCCGTGGGTCGACGTGTGGCTGTCACCGCACACGATGGTCATCCCGGGGAGGGTCAGCCCCAGATCGGGCCCGATGACGTGGACGATGCCCTGGTTGGCGTGGCGCATCGGGTAGCAGGTGATGCCGAATTCCGCGCAATTGGCGGCAAGGACCTCGAGCTGCCTGGCCGACACGGGATCGGCGACCGGGCGGTCGACGTCGGTGGTGGGCACGTTGTGGTCGGCGGTGGCCACGGTGAGCTCGGGGTGCCGGACCCGCCGGCCGCCCAGCCGCAGCCCGTCGAAGGCCTGGGGCGAGGTGACTTCGTGGACCAGGTGCAGGTCGACGAAGAGCAGGTCCGGCTCGCCGCTGGACCGGCGGACGACGTGACGCTCCCACACCTTGTCGACGAGGGTCCGGGGCAGCCCGGCACCCCCCGGCACCCTCCCGCCGCCGGCGCTCACGCCGACTCCTGGCCCGAGACCGCGACGATGTGCACCCGCAGGGTGCCTCCGGGGGCCTCGTACTGGACGGTGTCGCCGGGGGTCCTGCCCAAAAGGGCCTGGCCCAGGGGGGACCCAGGGGAGACCACGTTGAGGTCGTCGTGGCGCTCTTCGATGGAGCCGACGAGGAAGCGCTCGACGTCGTCGTCACCCTCGTAGCGAATGGCCACGACGGAACCGGCCGCCACCAGGCCCGGCCCTTGGGGTGTCCCCTGGACCACCTCGGCCCGTGACAGCGTGGCCTGGAGCTGGCGGATCCGCAGCTCCATCTTGCCCTGGCGGTCTTTGGCGGCGTGGTAGTCGCCGTTCTCCGACAGGTCGCCCAACGCCCGGGCCGCTTCGATCTCCCTGGCGACCTCGACCCGGCCGCGGGTAGTGAGGTCCTCGAGCTCGGCCTGGAGCCGCTCGAAGGTGGCCCGGGTGAGATGGGTGGTGTCCTCGGTCACACCCCCGAGGCTACCGGCTGCCAGGCCCCCTTCCGCAGGCCCGATCTCCTGGTCGGTTGACGCCAGGCGTCCCTCCGGACGAGAATGGATGCCCGATGCCGACACCTTCGTCCCGCGTAATCGTCATCGCCTAGGCGCGCACCGAAGAGGTGCGTGCCTGTCCGACCGTCCACCTAGTGGGCGGTTTTTCATTTCTAGAACGAGATTTGGGAGCGAGGAGCCACAGGTGAACGGAACCAGGACCCACCGGGTCGCCGTGGTGGGCGGCGACGGTATCGGGCCCGAGGTGCTTTCCGAGGCCCTGAAGGTGGTCGCCGCCGCCGGGGTGCAGTTGGACACAACGTCATTCGACCTGGGCGCTCAGCACTACCTGCGCACCGGTGAGGTCCTGCCCGACGAAATGCTCGAGCGGCTGCGGGGGTTCGACGCCGTGCTGCTGGGCGCCGTGGGACCCCCGGTCGGGTCGTCGGAGGTGCCTACCGGGCTCCTCGAGCGCGGGCTGCTCCTCCGCCTGCGCTTCGAGCTCGACCTCTATGTGAACCTCCGACCTTTCAGTGGCGTCCCCGGGGCTCTGGCGGCCAACTGCGACTTCGTCGTGGTCAGGGAGAACACCGAAGGGCCCTATGCCGGCGAGGGGGGCGTCCTGCGCCGGGGTACCCCCCAGGAGGTGGCCACCCAGGGCTCGGTGAACACCCGTATGGGGGTGGAGCGCTGCGTGCGGTTCGCCTTTGAGCTGGCCAGCCACCGCCAGCGGCGGAAGGTCACGTTGGTGCACAAGACCAACGTGCTCACCTTCGCCGGCGATCTCTGGCAACGGACGGTTGACGAGGTGCGCAGGGAGTTCCCGGAGGTTGAGTGCGACTACAACCACGTCGACGCGGCCTGCATCTACCTGGTGGAGCAGCCCCAGCGCTACGAAGTCGTGGTCACCGACAACCTCTTCGGCGACATCCTCACCGATCTGGCCGGCGCCGTCTCCGGTGGAATCGGGTTCGCCGCCTCGGCCAACCTTAACCCGGCCCGCACGGGACCCTCGCTGTTCGAGCCAGTCCACGGAGCCGCCCACGACATCGCCGGCACGGGCAGGGCAAATCCTGTGGCCGCCATTCGCTCGGCTGCCCTCATGCTCGAGCACCTGGGTGAGGCCGACGCAGCCGAGCGCGTTACCAAGGCGGTCAGCATGTATGTGTCGGAGCACCCTGTCGGGACGCCCTTCCCGCCCGCGCCCGCCGTGGGCGACGCCATCGCAGAAAGGCTGTGACGTGCCCATAACACCCACGGACAAGATCTGGCTGGACGGCGAGCTCGTCGACTGGGGCCAGGCCAACGTGCACGTGCTGACCCATTCGCTGCACTACGGCTCCGGTGTCTTCGAGGGTATTCGGGCCTACCCGACCCCCTCGGGTGTGGCGGTCTTCCGTCTCACCGACCACATGTCGCGGCTGCTCAACTCGGCCAAGGTCTTCCTCATGGACGTGCCCTTCTCCCTGTCCGAATTGGTGGAAGCCACCAAGGAGGTGGTGAGAGTCAACGGGCTCGACCAGGGGTGTTACATACGGCCCCTCGTCTTCCTGGGCGACGGCGAGATGGGTCTCAACCCCTTGCCCTGCCGGGTTCGGGTGGCCGTTGCCGCCTGGATGTGGGAGACGTATCTGGGCGACGAGGGCATCCGCAACGGGATCCGCCTCAAGGTTTCGTCCTGGCAGCGCCACGACCCCAACGCCGTCCCGACGGCGGCCAAGGGCACTGGGATGTACGTCAACTCCTCGCTGGCCAAGGTGGAAGCCCTGAAGGCCGGATACGACGAGGCACTTCTGCTGGCTCCTGACGGCCGGGTGTCGGAGTGCACGGGCGAGACCGTGTTCGTGGTGCGCGGTGAGCGGTTGATCACTCCTCCGACCTCCGAGTCGGGCGCGCTGGCCGGGATCACGCAGATGTCGGTGGAGACGATCGCCGCGGACCTGGGTTACGAGGTCGCCCACGAGGGGCTGGTGCGCACCGACCTCTACACCGCCGACGAGGCCTTCCTCACCGGCACGGCGGCGGAGGTCGTCCCCATCCGCGAGGTGGACGACCGCACGGTGGGAACCGGCCGGCCCGGGCCCGTCACCACCAAGATCCAAGAGACCTACTTCGCCGCCGTGCGGGGCAAGGTCGACGAGTACAAGGACTGGCTCGAGCATGTCACCTGAGCCCCACCAGTACCCCGCATCGACCGGAACAGGGGCCGGAACCGGAACAGGGGCCGGGACCGGTCACCGACACGGGCAGGCGAGCCACGGCCACGACCTACCCGACCTGCCTCCGTCGGTCGACATCTTCGACACCACGCTGCGCGACGGCTCGCAGCAAGAGGGACTGTCCCTCACCGTCGACGACAAGCTGCGGGTGGCCGAGCAGCTCGACCACCTGGGCGTCGCCTTCATCGAAGGAGGATGGCCGGGCGCCAATCCCAAGGACGAGGAGTTCTTCGCGCGGGCGCCGGCCGAGCTCCGACTGTCCACTGCCACGCTGGTCGCCTTCGGCTCCACTCGACGGGCCGGGGTGAGGGCCGCTGACGACGAGGTCCTCCGGCACCTGGTGAAGGCCAACACCGAAGCCGTGTGCATCGTCGCCAAGGCATCGGCCCTGCACGCCACCGAGGCTCTGCGCACAACGCTTGACGAGGCGCTGTCCATGGCTCGTGACTCCGTGGCCTTCCTTCGCTCCCACGACCTGCGCGTCTTCTTCGACGCCGAGCACTTCTTCGACGGATACCGGGAGAACCCCGAATTCTCGATGCAGGTGCTGCGGGCGGCAGCCGACGCCGGAGCGGAGACGCTGGTGCTGTGCGACACGAACGGTGGAACTCTTCCCCACGACGTCGAGCGCATCGTGGCGGCCGTGGTGGGGGAGTTCGACACCCAGATCGGCGTCCACTTCCACAACGACTCGGGTTGCGCCGTGGCCAATTCCATTGCCGCCGTACGTGCAGGCGCCAGTCATGTCCAGGGGTGTGTCAACGGTTACGGGGAGCGGACGGGCAACGCCGACCTGTCGGCGGCCATTCCCAACCTGTCGCTGAAACTGCGCGTGCGTACCATTCCCCCGGAGCGTCTCGAGCTGCTCACACCCGTTTCCCATCACATCGCCGAGCTCGTGAACGTGGCCCCCGACCCCCAGCAGCCCTACGTGGGTGCCGCCGCCTTCGCCCACAAGGCGGGGCTCCACACCAGCGCCATCGCCCGTCGCCGGGA
>JBJKRZ010000238.1:0-2502 GCA_046704365.1 Acidimicrobiales bacterium
AATCTCGTTCGCGTAGTCCGAACGGTCCTCGAACATCAGCGCGATCTCATGCTGCTCGCAGAGCACTCGGTTCTCGCGTGCGATCGCCTTGGCGCCGTCGACGGCAGCGAGGTGCAGCTTGGTGTAGCCGACACCTTCGAGGAGCCCGTACCTCTCGAGCTGCGCTCGGCGGGCCTCGTAGGAGGGGTGCTCGGGCCTCGTCACGCTGGGCATGACCCCGGTGATGACGTGGACTTCGTGGCCGGCATCCACGAGCGCTTCCATGATCGCTCGGAACGCTTCCGGCTCAGCCGTGATCGTGTCGTCGATGTCGAAGCCGAAATTCATCTGTCCCCTCTCCGCGTCGAAGCCGCGGTGACCTGCAACGACGGCGCCGTGGTCGCGGGTCGCGCTCCACCTAGGCAACCCTCTCGGGAAAGGCACGCAGCACGGCCGCAGTGCGGTTCGAGACCCGCAATCTGCTGTAGATGTTCTCAAGGTGCGTACGCACCGTTCCTTCGGACAGACCGAGCTCGCGCGCGATCTGCGTGTTGGTGCGACCCACCGCGAGAAGGCGGAGGAGCTGCCACTGCCGAGGGGTGAGCTCTGGGACAGGTGAGCGGCGTCGTTCGGCGTCGAGGTAGGAACGGTAGAGGTGAGGACGCAAGAGGGTGAGCAGCGCCCGGTCGCGCTCGGTGAACCCCGGCCCCGGACCCCGGGTGAGAAAGAGCTTGAGGTGCCGTCCTGGCCCGGTGGTGGAGACCGGCGTCACGGGCAGGCACACGTTCACGTGATGCTCGGTCCCCACCGGCTTGTTGACCTCGCGGTACATGCCCGTGGCATGCAGCTGCCGGACCGAGTAGAAGTCGGTGGTCATGACGATCGATCGGAGGTCGCCGGTGCGTTCCGGATAGCTACAGGGCTGATAGTCCCAGTAGTGGCTCCAGTACGCATCGACCCTCCCCTCGTTCACGGTGTCATCCATGGGGACCCCGTGGTCGAGCCCTTGTGCCAACCAGAGTCCCTGCCGCCCGCTCTCGTGCCCCCACAGGCACACGTAGTCGCAGCCGATCTCGGTGGCCAGGTCCGCCAGCAGTGAGAACGGCAGCCCGGCCGGGGGCAGGTCCGGACGTTCCCGGGTGGCGATTCCCGCGAGGGCTCGTAGGTCCCGGTCGCTCGCCCTCACCGGAGTGACCATCCGGTCCTCCTCTCGTCCAACAGCATGCTACGACCAGGAGCTCGTGTCGGGCATCCGACATTCGTCGGATGGCGAGTGGTTCGCCGACCTGCTCATGCTTCGAACAAACGGCCCGGATGACGCTTGGACCGGGTCGAGAGACGAAGGAGCGGGCCATGACCAACCCTGTGATCCCAGGTCCCGTCGCCGTCCAGACGATGGGACGAACCCGGCGGATCCTTCTCGCCATCACGATCGCGCTCGTCCTCGCGGTCCCCCTCGGACGGGCCGTGTTCGGCGCCAGCGTGGCCGGGAGCAAGGACCCGGCGATGAGCGCCCAGGTGGGTGCTCCCGCTGTTCCCGGCCTGACCAAGGACCAAGTCCTCGCGGTGATCGCAGGCTTGCACACTGGTTCAGGGAGCAGCGTGACGCAGGCCGTTCCGGCGATCTGCGGGAAGAGGTCGGTGTCGCTGGCGCAGTGCTGACGGGGCGCTTCGAGCGAGCACCGTGACTCGGGGGCCGGTGCCGGCGGCGGACGTTCGCCGGCACCGTCGACGAGCACGGTCGCGCCCCTGAGGTGCCCCCAGGGCGAGCCCCGAAACGGAAAGGCCCCAGGCCTGGCAACCGCCTGACCTGGGGCTTTCGGGTGGGCCGTACAGGACTTGAACCTGTGACCCCTTGCGTGTCATGCAAGTGCGCTACCGGACTGCGCCAACGGCCCGCAACTGGGAGGTTAGCACGGCGGCCCCAGGCGCCCCGACTCGACCGGGGCCAACCCCGGGGGGCATCGGTGATGGGCGCCGCTGCCCCGGAGAGGTGGTGTCATAGGCTTTCCGGCCGTGCAGACCCTCCTCCGGACGGGCCCGGAGCAGCACGTCCCCGGCGAGGTCGACCGGGCAGGGGGCCTTGGGGCCGCGGGCCGGCTGGCGCGACGGTGGCTGACCTCTGGGGCGGCCGCCAGCTTCGTGGTGGTGGCCGGGGTGAGCGCCTTCGTGGTGGCCCAGCTCCAGCCAGGCCTGCTGTTCGGCCCCAACATGGACGTCGGGGGCGACAACGCCGCCCACGTGGTGGCCGTGAGCTACTTCGTCCACCACCTCCTCCCCCACGGCAAGCTGGCCGGCTGGGATCCCGAGTGGTTCGGGGGCTTCCCCCTCTACGTCTTCTACTTCCCTCTCCCCGCCCTCCTCGTGGCCGGGGTGAACCTCGTGGCCCCCTACGCCGTGGCCTTCAAGGTCGTGAGCGTCCTCGGGATCGTGCTGATGCCGTTCGCCGCCTTCCTGTTCGGCCGTCTTGCCGGCTTCCCCCGGCCGGTCCCGGCACTGATGGCGGCCGCCATGGTGCCGTTC
>JBJKRZ010000239.1:0-14950 GCA_046704365.1 Acidimicrobiales bacterium
TAAGTATGATGAGGACGAAGAGGTAGACCCAGACGACTGTGGGCGGGGACAGTCCCTGAGCGAGGCGCCCGGCCAGGCGGCTCGCGGTGCCGTGTGGAGGGCCGGCACCGCGAGCCGCAGTGGCCACATCGCCTGGGACGAGGGCGGGCCTGAGCACCAAGCGCCGCCTCACGCCTGCTGCCGTCGGACGTGCTGGGACGACAAGGGTCAGGCGATGTTGTTGGTGAACCAGGTGTCGATCGAGCTCTGACGCGCCCCCCAGGTGTAGGGATCGATGGTCTGGACCGGCAGAGAGCTGAGCGCCGGCAGGGCGGGGAGCGGGCTCACTCCGCTGATCACCGGCCAGTACAGCGAGTCCCCGTGTGGATCGCCTGACTGCATGACCTGCTGGCCCTGAGAGGAGAGCACGAACTGGACGAACTTCTTCGCCTCGGCGATCTCAGCGGGGGGGGCCTTGGCGTCGATGCCGATGCAGCTCGGGAGGGCGGTGACGGGGTCCGGATAGACGACCTTGAGGTTGCTGTTCCCCTTGAGGCCCGCCCCGATCTCGGCCGAGCTCTGGATCATGGCGACGTCGATCTGACCCACCTCCAGGGCCTGCAGGGTGTCGCCGTTGGTCTCATGGACGTCCAGCCCGTTGCCCTGGAGCTTCGTCAGGTAATTCTCACCCTGGCTGACTCCCCCCATGGCGTTCATGAGGCCGGCGACGCAGGGATAGGTCGGCCCCGAGATCGAGGGGTCGTTCATCCCGACCTTGTGGTCCCATTGGGGCTGAAGCAGGTCGTTCCAGGTGGTGGGGGGGTTGGAGACCTTGGACGAGCCGTAGACGATGGCACAGGCCATGGTGAGCCCCGTGGGGACGTAGCTGCCGTCCTTGGGCACCGACTGCTGGCCCGTCGAGTCCCACGAGACGGAGGGCTCCCAGTGCTTGACCAGCATGCCCTGCTGGTCGAGCGAGGCGAAGACGGTGGCGCCGTCGACCCAGAGCAGACCCCACTTGGGGTTGTTCTTCTCGGCTTCGATCTTGGTCACGAGCGGGCCGGTCGAGTCGTCGTCGAGGCTCACCGGGATGCCCGTCGCCTGCTGGAAAGCCTGGGTCTCGGCCTTGTCGTAACCCTGGGCGGAGTAGACGACCAGGGGCACCTTGCCCGAGGAGCCGGTGGCCGAGGCGCTGGAGCAACCGGCGAGGAGTCCGAGAGCAGCGAGGCCGGCCACGAGCCCGCCGATCGGTATGCGGGCGATGGGGCGGCTACGAAAGAAGATAGGCGGGGGCACGGTCGTCCTTTCTGTCCTGCATCTCTGTCGGGCAGCGCGTGTAACGACGGTCGGGGACTGTAGGCATCAGCGGTTAACGGATCGCGATGGACGGGTGACACGGCAGTGAACAGTTCGCCTCGATCGGTGCCTCGGCCGCCACCCTGGGGAGGAATGTGGTGCGACCAAACGGTCTCCCAACTTGCATCGCCGCAGCGCGGACGCCGATTCGAACTTTTAACCAATCGGCAACGCTTCGCTCACGTGTCCATCACGCGCCGTTCAGAACGACACCCGAGACTGCAGCCGCAAGACCAACTCGACGAGGAACTGGACACGCCCTCTGACAGAGGGCAACCAAGGAGGTAGTTCATGCGCATTCCCCTACGTCGCCGGCTGCGCGCCGTCGCCGGCTTCGGACTGGTCGCCGCCATTGCCCTGCCGGCAGCGGCGGCAGCGGCCAGCGGCACCGTCCACCCGTCCGCCGGCGGCGCCGGGGGCACGGCGACCCCCATCCAGCACCTGGTGGTGATCTTCCAGGAGAACGTGTCCTTCGACCACTACTTCGCCACCTACCCCGTGGCCACCAACCCCCCCGGGGAGCCTCCCTTCACCGCCGCGCCGGGGACCCCGACGGTGAACGGGCTCAGCGGCGCCCTGCTCACCGACAACCCGAACCTCTCGAACCCACAGCGCCTCGACCGCACGCAGGCGTCCACCTGTGACCAAAACCACGGCTACACCGCCGAGCGGGCGGCCTTCGACCACGGTCTCATGGACCAGTTCGTGCAGCACACCGGCAACAGCGAGACGGTGCAGGCCTGCACGGGCAAGCAGACGGGCACCACTCCGAACTACGCCGTGATGGACTACTACGACGGGAACACCGTCACCGGGCTGTGGAACTACGCCCAGAATTTCGCCCTGAGCGACAATTCCTACGGCACGACCTTCGGGCCTTCCACCCCGGGGGCGATCAACGTGACGGCGGGCAACACCTACGGCGCCATCTGCGGTCCGAGCTCGGCCGTGTACAACGCCAGCCCCTGCACGGCGCAACCCGGTTCCTCGCTCGCCGGACCGGGCTACTCACAGAGCCAGGGGTCCGGGACCGACTACAGCGACGCCGACCCCAACTTCGACGTGTGCTCGTCGACCGAGGACCACCAATCGGCGGGCAAGACCATCCAGATGGGTGGCCAGAACATCGGGGACCTGCTCGACGCCGCCCACATCACCTGGGGCTGGTTCGAGGGCGGGTTCGCCAGCCCCGGGTACGTCCCCGGGAACCCCGCCACTGACAACCTGTCGAAGGTGTGCACCGGGACGACGACCAACATCGCCGGCAACGTCGTGAACGACTACATCCCGCACCACGAGCCGTTCCAGTACTACGCCTCGACGGCAAATCCCACCCACCTGCCGCCCACGTCCATTGCCGCCATCGGCCACCAGGACCAGGCCAACCACCAGTACGACCTGCGCGACTTCTGGGCCGCTGCCGACGCCAACAATCTGCCGGCCGTGTCGTACCTGAAGGCGCCGGGCGCACAGGACGGGCACGCCGGGTACTCTGACCCGCTCGACGAGCAGACGTTCCTCGTCGACACGATCAACCGTCTGGAGAAGCTCCCGTCGTGGCGCAGCACGGCTGTGGTCATCAACTGGGACGACAGCGACGGATGGTACGACCACCAGATGGGCCCGATCGTGACCCAGTCGCAGACCGCCCTCGACACCCTGACGGGGACCGATTCGTGCGGCACCAACACCACCATGGTCCCCGACGGTCAGCAGGCACGCTGCGGCGTGGGGCCCCGCATCCCCATGCTCGTCGTCTCGCCCTACAGCAGGACGAACTTCGTCGACAACACCTTCACCACCCAGACCTCGGTGGTGCGCTTCATCGAGGACAACTGGCTCGGCGGCCAGCGGATCGGGGGAGGGTCGGCCGACGCCTGGACCGGGTCCCTGGACGGGATGTTCGACTTCTCGCATCCCCAAGCAGCGCCGCTGTTCCTCAACCCCTCCACCGGTGAGCGCGGTAACGCGGGGTCGTCGAGCGCCTGAGGTCCTTAGACCAGGCAGGACCATCCCTGTCCATCGTGCGAAAGGGCCGTCCCGATCTCGGGGCGGCCCTTTCGCCGTCCGGGCGAGCCGTCCGGGGCGAGCCGTCCCCGATGAGGCGCTCAGAGACCCTTCAGCCAGTCGAGGAGGATCTCGTTGACCGTGTCGGAACGCTCCTGCTGGAGCCAGTGCCCACAGCCGGACAGGACGTGGCTGGCGCGCAGGCCGGGAAGGGTTGTCGAGAACCGGGAGATGGCCCCACTCCCCCACCTCGTGGGCCCGTCGAGCTCCCCGCCGATGAAGAGGGAGGGGACCGTGACCGGCCGGCCCCGCCAGGGCTGGAGGTCGACCCAGTCGCGGTCGATGTTGCGGTAGCGATTCAAGGGACCGCGGAAGCCGGTGCGCTCGAATTCCTCCACGTAGAATTCGAGATCGGACTGCGTGAGCCACGCCGGCAGGGTGTCCACGGCAGGGAACCGGTCGCGCATCTGGCCGCCTTTCCTGACGGTGGCCATCGTCCCGCCGTCAGCCCCGCTCTGCTCGGGTGCGTCCCCGGAACTCCCGACGTAGAACCCGAGCAGCCACGATCGGACGTCCGCCTCGATCTCGGCCTCTGCCCTTCCCGGTTCTTGGAAGTACTCGATGTAGAACTCCTCCTCGAACCCCGTGGCCTCCCCCACCAGGCGAGCCATCTCGGCGAACGCCTCGGTGGGGCGGCGGCGGCCCGGTGGGCTGTAGGGGACGCTGAGCAGCGCCACGGCTTCGAACACGTCGGGGCGGAGCAGCGCCGAGTTGGCGGCGATGGGAGCACCCCAGTCGTGCCCCACGATGGTCGCAGTGGAGGCACCCAGGGCTTCGAGCAGGCCCAGATTGTCGTTCACGTGGTGCAGCATCCCGTAGGCCTCGACGGCGGAAGGAGCGGCAGAACGTCCGTAGCCCCGCACGTCCATCGCCACCGCCCGGAAGCCGGCAGCGGCGACAACCGGCAGTTGATGGCGCCACGAATACCAGGACTCCGGAAAGCCGTGCACGAACAGCACGAGCGGCCCGTCGCCCTCCAGCACGCAATGTATCCGGGTGCCCCGGGCGTCGACGGTCACGTGTCGCACCGTCCTCAAGCTAACGCTCGCACAGCTCGCCCCTCACATTCGGACCTTGATCCGCAGGGGTACCTGGAGGCGACCGAGCGCGAGGGCGCCGCCTTGGCCGAGGTCCTGGCCGCCAGCCCCGGTGCCTCGTCCCGGCTGTGCGGGCTGGCGGGTGGTCAACCTGGGCGTGCACCTGGGTGTCGTCCACCGCTGCGTAACGGAGATGGTGCTCTCGGGGGCGACCGACCGGCTCGCCGATCGGGACGGGCGCTTCGCCGTCGTCCAGGGCCAGGCCGTGACGTTCGGCCCTACCGCCCGGTAACGGCCAGGACCAGGATCGATTTGTGGCCGGCCAGACGAAGGGGAGCGTTTCGCTCGTGTCGAGCGGCTTGCGCCTGAGCGGGTAGAGCTGGTCATGTGCAGTGACGGTGATGCAGGCCCGCTCCCACCCATCGAGGAGGTCGCCGCTCACGGGGATTGGTCGGGCGAGGTCATCGGACTGGAGCCGCTCGACTCGGTCACCCTCACCATCGTCTGCGACAACACCATCGACATCTTCCTGGTCGACCAGGGCCCGGCCCACCGGCTGATGAGCCGAGGCGGCGGCGGCCCATCGCCGCCGACTGTGCCGGCCCCCACCATGGTGGACGGCGCCGTCGTCGACTTTCCCCTCGCCCAGCACGGCTTCTCTGCCCACCTGACCGTCGCTAAGGGCGGCAATACCCACACCGTGCTGTTCGACACGGGGATCACCCCGAGCGGATGCGTCGACAACCTGGACCGCCTCGGTCTCGACCCGGCCGACATCGAAGCGGTCGTCTGCAGCCACGGGCACTTCGACCACACCACCGGCCTGTCGGGGCTGGCCGGCCGCCTGGGCAGGGCGGGTATGCCGGTGGTGATCCATCCCGAGTTCTGGACCCGCCGGCGTATCGCCATGCCGGGGGCAGATCCCGTCGAGATGCCCACCACGAGCCGCCAAGGCCTCGAAAAAGCAGGCTTCGAGATCGTCGAGGGGAGCCAGCCGTCGTTTCTCTTCGAACACTCGGTGCTCGTCACCGGGGAGGTCGACCGCACCACCAGCTTCGAGACCGGCTTCGCCTTCCACCAAGCACGGCGCGGCCCTGGTTGGGAACCCGACCCGCTCATCTTGGACGACCAGGCGCTCATCATGAACGTCGCCGGCAAGGGCCTCGTCGTGCTCACCGGCTGCGGGCATGCCGGCATCGTGAACATCGTCTCCTACGCCCGGCGCCTCACCGGAATCGACACCGTCTACGCCGTGCTCGGCGGGTTCCACCTCACCGGGCCGCTCTTCGAGCCGCGTATCGACGCCACCGTCGAGGCCCTCGAGACCTTGGGCCCGGAGGTGGTCGTCCCCGCCCACTGCACAGGCTGGCGGGCCACTCACGCCTTGGCCGCACGCTTGCCGGACAGTTTCGTGCAGAGCTCCGTCGGCACCGCCTTCGACCTGAGGGCCCCCGTCTCCATGCATCTCCTCGCCGGCGACCTCGACGGGCGTACACCATGACCACGGCCCTGTGTTACCTCGGCGGAGCATGTCGCTGTTCACGGGGTTCAAGGTGAAGTTCCTCGCCTTCAAGCTCTGCCCGGCCATCTTCGCCACATCCGCCGCGCTCATCCTCGCCGGCGGCTTCGCCTAGGACGAAGACCGAGATCCCGAGGAAGCCGAGGCGCGCCAGCGCCAGGTGGTCGAACGGAGCGGGGGCCGCTGGTCAATACGAGAACGCAAGGTACTGGTGGACCGATCGAACGGCGGCCGATCCTTCACCGACAGCTGCCGCCACACGCTTCGTGGATCCCGAACGCAGATCGCCCACGGCGAACAGGCCCGGGTGACTTGTCTCGAACGGCAAGGGGGCCCGGCCCAGGGCAGCCCAGGAACCGTCCAGCTCGTCGGACGTGAGGGAGCGGTCAGTGAGCACGAATCCGCGTTCGTCCAGTGCGGCGCACTCAGAGAGCCAGCCTGAGCACGGGTCAGCACCGATGAACGAGAACAAGCCACTGCACTCGATGACCACCTCACCCTCGGGGCCCTGCAGGCGCAGGGCCTCCAGTGCCTCGTTCCCCTCCAGGGCGGCGATCGTTGTCTGCGTTCGGACGGTGATCTCCGCAATCGCTTCGATGCGCTCTACCAGGTAACGAGACATGCTCTTGCCCAGATCACCGCCGCGGATGACGATCGAGACGGGAGAGCCTCCCTCGCTCAAGAAGATCGCCGCCTGGCCGGCTGAGTTCCCCCCGCCCGCCACGACCACCGGTGCCGTGCCGCACATCCGGGCCTCCATGTCGGTAGCGGCGTAGTAGACGCCGTGGTCCTCGAAGTCGCTCAGCCGGGCGGCGTCGAGGCGGCGATAGGTGGCCCCGGTCGCCGCGATCACGGCCCGGCCGGCGACATCGGTCCCGTCGCTCAAATGGACGACCAGGTGTCCGGCGTGGGTGCGAAGGGAAGCGGCCCTGCAGGGAACGGTGAGGTTGGCTCCGAACTTCTCGGCTTGAATCACCGCCCGTTGCGTCAGTTCGGTGCCGGAGATGCCCGTGGGAAACCCGAGGTAGTTCTCGATCCTCGAGCTCGTCCCAGCCTGGCCGCCCGGCGCAGTCATCTCCACCCCGAGGGTCCGGAGCCCTTCGGACGCCCCATAGACAGCGGCAGCCAGACCGGCGGGCCCGCCACCGACCACGACCAGGTCGAAGCAGCGATCGGGCAGGCTCTCGATCGTCAGGCCGAGGTAGCTGGCGAGCTCGCCAGGGGTGGGCCTGCGGAACACGGAACCCGTGGCGATGACGACCGGGAGCTCGTTCGCCGGGATGCCGAACTGATGCAAGAGAGCCTCCACGTGCGGGTCTCGGTCCGGGTCCAGCCATTCATGCGGCACACGGGTCCGGGCCAGGAACTCACGCACCCTGAGCGACTCGGGCGAGAACCGCGACCCGATGACCCGGATGGTGGGCGCCGCCCCCGTCAGGAGCACGGTCCGTCTCGCCATGAAGGCGGCCAGGATCGTTTCACCGAGTCGCGGATTCGCCGCCATCAATGGTCGCAACCGGTCTCGGGCGACCACGAGCACCTCACCGGGTTCGACGACCCGAGCCGAGACGAAGACGCGCATCCCGCTCAGCATGTTGAGCTCCCCCAGAAAGCGGCCGGGCCCGTGACGAACGATCACGCTCTCGGTGTCGTCGACCCGCACCACTATCTCGACTTCCGCGCTGACGAGTACGAAGAAGTCGTAGCTGACATCACCTTCTCGGTAGAGGTACTCCCCCGCAGCAACCTGGCGCCGCACGGCGAACGTCGCCACCTGTGCTACATCGTGCGCGTCGAGCGTCGCTGTCGCCTCATCGGGCACGGTTGCACCCTAAATGGAACCCGGGCGCGCCGCCGTCGAAGCAGCCGGGGCCACTTCGCCCGGAGGGTCTTCTCCTGCTCAGGACGTCGGAGGTCCCGTCCTCTCTCGAGATCCTGCTCCCTCCGAGGGGCAGGCCCCCAGGACGCCCAGGGCCGCCCGCACATCCCCCGAGGGGCCGTTCACCGACACCAGGTGGTCGAGCAGGCGCTCCGAGATGGCCCGCAGCTGCGCCCGCTGTTCTCGGTCGAGCTGATCGAAGAGGTGGGTGCGCACGCTCTGGACGTGGACCGGGGCTGCTGCCTCGAGGGCGGCGCAGCCGTTGTCGGTGAGGACGGCGAAGGCCCCTCGCCGGTCGCTGTCGCACGCCTGGCGGCTGATCCAGCCCAGGGCCTCGAGGCGGGCCAGGGAATGCGAGAGGCGGCTCCGTGAGCTCTGGGACTGGTCCGCCAGCTCGCTGAGCCGGAGGCGGCGTTCGGGCGCTTCCGACAGCCTGACCAGGACCTCGTAGTAGGAGCTCGGCACCTCCGTGCCGTGGTCCACGTCCCGGTCCAGCTGGTCCCACAGGAGCTTCATGGCCACCATGAAGGTCCGCCACGTCCGCTGCTCCTCCTCGTCGAGCCACCGGGTACCGGCCATCACCGCAGCGTACCAGCCTTTTCCGGCTCTTGATTGACTTCTCAACCATTTCTGGTACTGTATCTCTCAACCGTTGTATCAACAAGGACTAGGAGGTCCAAAGTGACCACTCTCACGACCCCCGTCGGAGCCCTTCCCGGCTACGTGGCCGGGACCTGGGACATCGACCCGGTGCACTCCGAGGTCTCCTTCCTCGTCCGCCACATGGTGGTGAGCAAGGTCCGGGGCCGCTTCAACGAGTTCGAAGGGACGATCGTCACCGGCGAGGACCCGCTGGCATCGTCAGTCCGGGCGACCATCGCCGCCGGCTCGGTCGACACCAACCAGGAGCAGCGTGACGCCCACGTCCGCTCCGCCGACTTCCTCGACGCCGAGGCGCATCCCACGATCACCTTCGTGTCCAGGGCCCTACGCCCCAACGGCGACACCTTCGTCCTCGAGGGAGACCTCACCATCCGCGGCGTGACCAGGCCGGTGAGCCTGGACCTCGAGCTCAACGGGTTCGGGCCCGACCCCTACGGCGGGACTCGCGTCGGCTTCAGCGCCACCACAGAGATCAATCGTCAGGACTTCGGGGTCAGCTACAACGGACCGATCCCCGGGGCGAACAACGCCATGGTCCTGAGCGACAAGATCGGCTTGACGCTGGAGATCGAGGCGGTGCTGCGCCAAGCGTCGTGACCGCTGGTGCCCCGGGCGGCGAGGCGGGCTCGTCTTTCGGCTGAGAGCCTGTGGCGCCTCCCGCAGGCGCCGGCGTCCCCGCGAGTCTTTGACCGGTCGGTGCGCGCTGTATGAGCAGACGCCGCGCCGGCACGCCTCATATCCACTGCGACCGCCCGATCCGCCCTGTCCAGGGGCCGATCAAGGCCGACACCTTCGCCAGCGACCCGAGCGTTACAGCCAAAGGTGAGGATGTCGTCAGGCCAAAGGTGAAGACCATCGTGGCGCCCCCGGCACAGTGGCGCCCCCGGCCGGAGCCGGGCCAGTCCTCCGACGCGTCGTGCGGCTCAGCCGACGGCTGCGACTTGTCTGACACACCCCCGTCGTAGCCTCCCGCAATGGCGCGGGTCCCCGACCTGGAACGCACATCCTGGTACCGTCGCTGTCACAGTTCCAGCCAATCCCGGAGGGAAACCGCAGGTGATCAAGTACATTGGCTCCAAGCGCCGGCTCGTGCCGGTCTTGGGTGAACTCCTTGCGCTCTCGGGTGCCGAAACCGCGCTGGACCTTTTCACGGGCACTACGCGCGTGGCGCAGGAGTTCAAGCGTCGCGGAGCGCACGTGACGGCCGTGGACAGTGCTCGCTACTCCGAGGTGTTCGCTCAGTGCCACATCGAGACCGACGCCGCCATCGTGGACAAGGACGACCTCCAGGAAGCCTTGCAGTACCTCTCCCGGCTTCCTGGAAAGCACGGTTACTTCACTGAGACGTTCTGTATCCAATCACGATATTTCCAACCTTTCAATGGCGAGCGCGTAGACGCTATCCGCGAAGCGCTGGAGGTGGAGTTCAAGGGCAGTGCCCTATACCCGATTCTGCTCACGAGCCTGATCTACGGAGCAGATCGCGTGGACTCCACTACTGGAGTCCAGATGGCGTACGTCAAGAGCTGGGCTCCGAGATCCTTCAACCCGCTTGAATTACGTATCCCCGAGACGTACATCGGTGATGGGCGAGCGATCAGGGCCGACGCGTGCGAAGTCGTTCGCACGCTACCCAAGGTCGATCTTGCCTACCTCGATCCTCCCTACAACCAACATCGCTACTTCACCAACTATCACATCTGGGAAACGCTCGTCGCGTGGGACGCTCCCGAGTTCTACGGAATCGCCTGCAAGCGCATCGACAGCCGGGACCCGTCTACGAAGAGCGTCTTCAACGCAACTCGCGAGATGCCGAATGCTCTCCGCCAAGTGGTGGCCGACGTCCAGGCGGAAGTCTTGGTCCTCTCATACAACAATGAGTCGTGGGTTACGCTCGAAGACCTGGTCGAAATGACTTCAGTACGAGGACACGTGGGGGTCCTTGCCTTTGACTCGAAGAGGTACGTCGGCGCACAGATCGGTATCTACAACCCGAGTGGCGAGAAGGTTGGCCGCGTGTCGCATCTTAAGAATGTCGAATACGTGGTCGTCGCAGGGCCGAAGGACCTAGTCGTGTCCATGACCGCACCGTACGAGGGCTGCTCAGCGCCGAGCCGCCAGACTTCTCTCTTCTAGGGGCGGTCGCGGATTAGCCGGTAGTCGACCGGCGGGAGGCTTCCGTCAAGAAGGAAGTATGCGAAGCAGTCAAACAGGGAGATGTAGTCGGAGCGGCACGCTGCGAACCGAAGCTGTACCTGTTGAAAGGTCTCGTTGAGGCGAAGTGCCTGTTGGTTGAAGGCGGGATGGTACTTGTTGCGGTACTCGGAGAAGGCCTGTGCTGCGATTACATTGAGCGAACACGAGGGATAGCGCAAGGCGATTTCCACATACTGGAGCACCTGGAAGCCGAGTCGTTCGTGCGCATTGCCATCGATCGAATCGTCGTTGCTACTCTTTGCATATTTGTACTCGAATAGCAGCTTCTCCTTCAGAGCTCCCTCGGCTACAAGCGCTCCACTGAAGTCGAAGTTCGTCGTACGACCTGCAAACAGCGCCGGGTAGGCGTCGCCGTGATAGAGCGCTGAATCACGTTCGGTAAGTGGAGCGAAACGGTACGGCCCCGGACCGAGCTGCGCCTCGAGAAGGTCTGCGACCAGGAACTTTCGCTCCAGCCAGGCAGGAGGCACGTCCTCGGTGACTTCCCCGTCTGCCAGTTCCGCTATATCCGACGAGTAGTCCCAGTAGACGGCCCACGGCCCCCTCCGACTCTCGATCTTCACGGCACGACGTTGGCCGTGCCGCTGCGGATTTACGATCAGCACGGTTCCCACGGTCCGACTGACCTCGCTTGCGAAAGTGGTCCATGCTCTCTTGACCGCGGCCTCGAACTCCCCACCTTCGGCACGGGCTCCCGCCGGCACTCCCGCGAGCGTCGGGCCCCCCGAGTAGGTGGCAATGAGGTCGCCCAGGTAACTGAAGTCCCAAGGAGGCACCGCCGCAGCGTAGGCGATGCGCTCTGAGCGGGCGATGCGCTCTCGACTGCGGCGCGGCTGAGCGCTCGGCTCTCGCCTTACAGGGAGAGCGCCTGCCGCGCGAGATCCTCGAGGACGCGGGTGCCCGTGCCCAGCGGCAGTGCAGCCGCAGAGTGGGCCAACGCAACTGGGATCACGGCGTCCTTGTAGAGACGCGTCTGGATATCATCGAGAACCGCCAGGCTCTTGGCGAGGGTCGGATACTGATCAAGCGATTCACACCCCGTCTCGGCATAAGGCTGGCCGCTGATCCTCGGCACCGTTACGACAAGGACGTTGTCCGTGCTCGTCTTGTAGATGAACTTCCGACCGAAGAACTCGTCTTTGCCATACGGATCTGCGCCCGGCTTCCCGGGAGCAATGTGCGCCCTTATGTAGGCGTCGTCCATGTGCAGCACATCACCAGGGCTGAGGAACTCAGCCATCGCTGCGGCGTGATCGACGAACGCTCCTGACTTCTCGATGCCGACTACAAGGGGAGGAACTGCCCCCCGCTCATTGAGCTGGGTGGTCATTTGCTGCCACCACGAGACAAAGCGGCGCTTCATTGGGGCAACCGTCCCGAACAATGCCAAAGGCCCGTCCGCGATGAAGATCCCTCGACCGAGGCTGTCAGGCGACGAGCGAGCGAAACCCTCGATATACATCGAGAGGAGTAGCCGCTCGCAGAAGTTCATCACGCGGCCCACAGGCGTGAGGTTCGACCCGTCCCCGTCGAACTCCTCATGCGTACGTAGGACATCCGTCGGCCAGATCTGGGCTCCGCACCCTGGGCATGTACCGCCCGCGAGGGGAACGGAGATCTGTCGTTCGTTGCACATTTCCTCGGGGCAACGACCGACCTCCACCGTGCCGGTGTCTCCATGCAAAGAGCCGAGACCATCGAGCATCGAAACCAGGCCACCGAAGTCACTAACTCCACGAGTGCGGAAGAGCTCATAGAGCTCGCGCCTCCAGGTGTCGACTGCACTACTCCCTGGGTCGCTGACATTGGAGCCCGGCAGAACGCCGTTGACGATCTGTCGCTCAACGGCGGCCGCCTGCCGGCGTGGATCGACGAACGAACCTTCGCGAGCGCCGAAGAACTCAGGCAAAACTACAGCGACGCCAGCCAGCTGCACGTACTCCACGCGCACGGACGGGTACTTCTCGCGAGCCGCTACTTCTTGAAGTGAGCCGTCGAATGCCAGCGCGAATCTGGCGTCGGGACGGTCGACTTGACCAGGCAGCTCCGCAAGCGGCACCACACGATCGGCAAGGTCGGCCGGCGGTCCATCGACGAGGGGAGAGCAGACCCAGCGCTCCATCGCCTCTTTGACGACGTCGCTCTTGGCAAGGTCCACCTGCCCAAGCCGACTCGCCTTCTCGTAGCGCCCGTCGGAGCGGCCGTAGGGCACTACTCCTCTTCCCTGTTCTCATCGACGAACGGCTCAGGCCGAGGCTCGAACACCTCCGTCGGTCCGGTGTCGTTGCCGCGCCCACCGTTCATGGCCGCTGCAACGGGCTCAAGGCCAGCCGCCACCCGTGCTCGGTTGATCGCGCCGTGGGCGAATCGGTCGATCTGCACCGGAACGATGTACTTACCGGACAGGGTCTTCAGCCTGACATAGCCACGATCCTCGGCCCTGAGAGTCGCGTCCGCAAACGACGCGAAGTCGTAGTAGTTCCCGAGCTCGCGGATCTCCCGAGCGGAGTTGAGGTGAGCAACAACCCAGTTGTGGGTGTTCGCGAGCACTCGCGGCTCCACGGAGGAGACCTCCTGCGTCGCATAGATAAGCCCGATCTGAAACTTCGCCGCTTCCTTCGCGAGGCGAACCCACGGGTCCGTCGAATTCTTGTTGAAGTCCTGGCGATCGAACAGCCGGTGTGCCTCTTCCACGTAGATCTGGATGCGGTGGGGCGGCAGACCCTGTCGGAATCGGATGTTCGACTCGGCGAGGATGTGGTTGACTATCCGCTCCGACAGGGTCTGGGTGACGGTCTCTGACCCCAGCGAGAGATCGACGATGACGATCCGCCCTCTCACCAACTCCTGCAGGATCTCGACGCAATGGTCGTTTGCAGCATCCGGATTGTGGAACTCAGAAATGTTACGGAGCTGCGAGAAGCCTGCACGGCCGCCTGAGAGGTCATAGACAGGCTTGATCGCCTGGTACGGCTCGTTATCCCCCCACTGATTCACTTCGGCGTCCGAAGCGTGTTCGATGAGCCAGTCCATTACCTGTCGCAGCCCTTGCATGGTCGAGATCCGGATAAAGCCTCCCTGCTCGACACGGAGAGAGTTGGGGCGGTCGGCGAGGATGCGGTTGGCGAGAGCACCTGCCATCGACACTCGAATGCCCACCCAGGCGGCAGGCACGCGGAAGCCCGCCTTCGCGAGAAGCGCGTAGAACGCCAGTCGCCCGCGCGACGCGTGGTTGCGGGCACGGAAGAGGTCGCCCTGAACGGTGTACAGCGATTCGTCAGGTTCGTCGATCTCGGCTGCCAGGAACCGTGCAATGTAGTTCGCGTTGTTCGATGCGAGCGCCGTGGCGAGGACCGACTGCACGGCCTCGCGCTGCTCTTCGTCGTAAAAGTTGATCTGCAGCGGGCGCACGCCCGGTTCTCCCGCGCGCGCTCCGAACCGGTAGACCGTAACCCAGTCGTCGCCCAGAAGTCTGAGCGCCGTCTGATCCTGTTGATTGGGGTTCGCGTACTCGCCGGCGGGGTCGAAGATGAGCTGCCCGATCGGGCGGGACTCACGTCGCGAGTGCTCGAACACTGCGGTCGCAATGATCTTCACGGTGTTGGACTTGCCGGCGCGGGTCATACCGAACACTGCCGTCTTCATCGAAATGAAGTCAGAGACGCGGACAAGGACCGGTACCTCCAAGTTGCCAGCGAGCCGGGCTCGGCGACGCGTGGACGAGTACCGAACACTGCCGATGCGGATACGATGGGGCTCGGTCCCGGTCTCGAGGTCCGCGGGCGCGCGCTCGGGATAGGACGCGATGTAGGACAGCGCCTCAGGTCCCGGCCGATAGACGAAGTAACGGGCGGCTGCGTAGAGGTTGTCCATGTCGGCACCCCAGGCGATGCAGTCGGCGTTATTCACCACGTCGTCATAGAACGTGCCGAGCACCCGGCAGTCGAGGCCTGACCACTGCATCTCACCTTGGGTCAAAGGGTCGACGACGTCTTGAGCGGCGCGCTCCCTGTTCATTGCCTCCCGCATCGCCTCAAGCCGCGTCGCTACCAGGTCTGACTGATTTGGAAGGTTTGCCACGCCCTCGACGCGAAGGAGGATGATCTCCTCATCGTCATCGGCAACCGCACTGCCTTCTCGGATCGTGGTGGCAAGTAGGAACGAAAAGTTCGGAATACCACGGACTTGCTGCTTCCAGACGTCGTTGGTGAGAACGACTGCGCGCTCAAAGTC
>JBJKRZ010000240.1:0-9145 GCA_046704365.1 Acidimicrobiales bacterium
GCCTCTCGCCGGTGCTGTTTGCGGCGCTCTTGGCAGTGCTCCGGGCGGCGCTCTTGGCGGCGCTCTTGGCGGCACTCCGGGGAGCCGCCTGTGCCCGGCGCCCTCGCCCGCCCCGCTTGGCCGGTACCAACACGGCGGCGAGCACCTGACCGGTGGCGCTGACCGCAGTGGCGGCCACCTCCTCGGGCGTGCCCTCGGCGATGACCCGCCCGCCGCCTTCGCCGCCCTCGGGCCCCAGGTCGACGATCCAGTCGGCCGTCTTCACCACGTCGAGGTTGTGCTCGATGACGATGACGGTGTTGCCCTGGTCCACCAGGCGGCCGAGCACCTCGAGCAGCTTGCGGACGTCGTCGAAGTGCAGGCCCGTGGTGGGCTCGTCCAGCACGTAGAGGGTGTGGCCCGTGGCTCGCCGTGCCAGCTCCGAGGCCAGCTTCACGCGCTGTGCCTCTCCGCCCGAAAGCGTGGGCGCCGGCTGCCCGAGGCGGATGTAGCCCAGGCCCACGTCCACCAGGGTCTGCAGGTGGCGGGCCAGGGCCGGTTGGTTGGCGAAGAAGGCCAGCGCCTCCTCGCAGGACATGTCCAGGACGTCGCCCACGTTCTTGCCCTTGAAGGTGACCTCGAGGGTCTCGCGGTTGTAGCGACTTCCCCCGCAGACCTCACAGGGGACGTACACGTCGGGGAGGAAGTGCATCTCGATGCGGATGGTGCCGTCGCCGGCGCAGGCCTCGCACCGGCCCCCGCGGACGTTGAAGGAGAAGCGGCCCGGCAGGTAGCCGCGCACCTTGGCCTCGGGCGTCTGGCTGAACAGCTTCCGGACGTGGTCGAACAGCCCGGTGTAGGTGGCCGGGTTGGAGCGGGGGGTGCGCCCGATGGGCGACTGGTCGATGTCGACGACCTTGTCGACGTTCTCGATGCCCTCGATCCGGTCGTGGTCCCCCGGCGTGGTCCGGGCCCGGTGCACCTTGGCCAAGAGCGACTGCAGGAGGATGTCGTTGACGAGCGTGGACTTCCCCGAGCCCGACACCCCTGTCACGGCGACGAGCCGACCCAGGGGGAGCACCACGTCGATGTCCTTCAGGTTGTGCTGGCGGGCGCCCCGCACCACCAGCTCGTCACCGGAGCCCTCCCGTCGCTTGTCGGGCACGGGGATGCAGCGGTCGCCCGCCAGGTACCGGCCGGTGACCGAAGGCCGGCAGGCCAGCAGGCCCGCCACGCTCCCGCTGTGGACGACCTGGCCCCCGTGCTCGCCGGCCCCCGGGCCGATGTCGACGACGTGGTCGGCGCAGCGAATGGTCTCTTCGTCGTGCTCGACGACGATCACGGTGTTGCCCAGGTCCCGCAGGCGCAGGAGGGTGTCGAGAAGCCGGCGGTTGTCGCGCTGGTGCAGCCCGATGGACGGTTCGTCCAGCACGTAGAGCACGCCCACCAGTCCGGACCCGATCTGGCTGGCCAGCCGGATGCGCTGGGCTTCGCCTCCCGACAGGGTGGCGGTGGCGCGCGACAGCGAGAGGTAGTCCAGCCCGACGTCGAGGAGGAAACGCAAACGCGCCTGTACCTCTTTGAGCACCCGGTCGGCGATCAGGTGATCCCGTTCGGAGAGCTCGAGGGAGTCCACCCGCCCGGCGATGGCGGCGATGGAGAGGCTGCAAAGCTCGTAGATGCTGAGCCCGTCCACGGTCACGGCCAGCGACTCCGCCTTGAGGCGTGCGCCGCCGCAGGCGCCGCAGGGCACCTCGCGCATGTAGGTCGACGCCCAGTCGCGCACGGAGTCGGAGTCCGACTCGCGGTGGCGTCGGGCCAGCCAGGGGACGATGCCCTCGTAGTGGGTCGTGAAGGTGCGCTGGCGGCCGAAGCGGTTGCGGTAGCGCAGCGTGACGGTCCGGTTGCCGGCACCGTGCAGCAGCAGCCGCTGGTCGCCCTTGCGGAGCTTGCGCCAAGGCGTGGAGAGGTCGAAGCCGTACTCGTCGGCCAACGCCTCCACCATGCGGTCGAACCACCGGCTGCGGCCTCCCACCCACGGCGCCAGCGCCCCTTCCGCCAGGCTCCGCTCGGGGTCGGGCACCACCAGGGTCGGGTCCACCTCGAACTGGGTCCCGAGGCCGTCGCAATCGGGGCAGGCCCCGTAGGGCGAGTTGAACGAGAAGTTGCGGGGGGCAGGCTCCTCGAAGGACAGCCCGTCGTAGGTGCAGGCCAGGTGCTCGGAGAAAGTGATGAGCTCCTCCTCGCCCCCCTCGGCGGCCACGGCGATCTCGGCGATGCCCTCGGTGAGGCGCAGGGCCGTCTCCATGGACTCGGTCAGGCGCTGGCGGATGTCGGCCCGGCGGACCAGGCGGTCCACCACCACCTCGATGGTGTGCTGCTCGTAGCGGGCCAGCTGGAGCGACGAGCGGTCGGAGAGCTCCACGGCTTCCCCGTCCACTCGTACCCTGGCGAATCCCTGCTTGGCCAGGTCGTCGAGCAGTGCCTCGTACTCACCCTTGCGGCCGCGCACCACGGGAGCCAGGACCGAGAACCGGGTGCCCTCGGGCAGGTCCAGGACGCGGTCGACGATCTGCTGGGGGGTCTGGCGGGCCACCGGCCTGCCGCACTTGGGGCAGTGGGGCCGACCAACCCGGGCGTACAGCAGGCGCAGGTAGTCGTAGATCTCGGTGACGGTGCCCACCGTGGAGCGAGGGTTGCGGCTGGCCGACTTCTGGTCGATGGAGATGGCCGGTGAGAGCCCCTCGATGAAGTCCACGTCGGGCTTGTCCATCTGGCCCAGGAACTGGCGGGCGTACGACGACAGCGACTCGACGTAGCGACGCTGGCCCTCGGCGTAGATCGTGTCGAAGGCCAGCGACGACTTGCCCGAGCCCGACAACCCCGTGAACACGATGAGCCGGTCCCGCGGCAGCTCGAGGGCCACGTCGCGCAGATTGTGCTCGCGCGCGCCGCGGATCACGAGCTGTTCGGACATCAGGGCGAGGATACCGGCCGGGTCCCGACGGACGGCCGGGCCTCAGGCCCCGGCCGGAGCTGCCACGGGCGGGGTGCTGTCGGCCTCGGCCAGGGCCAAGCGCAGCTCGGCGATCTCGTCGCGCAGCAACGCTGCCTCCTCGTAGCGCAACTCGGCCGCCGCTGCCCGCATCTCCTGTTCCAGACGGGCCGCCAGGGCCTCGAGCTCGTCGGGAGGGGCGTCGGTGAGTGAAGGGAACTCGTCGTGGGCACCCCCGGCCCGGGTCGGGCGCGGCGCGCCGGGGCCAGGGGCGCGTGTGGCGCGCCCGGGCAGGCCGGCGGACGCAGGGCGGTTGCGTCCCCGGCCGGCGCGCGCCCGACGGGTGGCGGTGGCGGAGTCGGCGGCAGGACGCAGGCGCTCGAGGATGTCGGTCACCGCTTTGCGCACGGTGACCGGATCGATGCCGTGCTCGGCGTTGTAGGCCTGCTGGAGGCTGCGGCGGCGCTGGGTCTCGGAGATGGCCTGTCGCATGGCGTCGGTGATGGTGTCGGCATAGAGGACGACCTGGCCGTCCACGTTGCGGGCGGCCCGGCCCATGGTCTGGATGAGCGAGCTGGCCGAGCGCAGGAAGCCGGTCTTGTCGGCGTCGAGGATGGCCACCAGGCGCACCTCGGGCAGGTCGAGGCCCTCGCGCAGCAGGTTGATCCCCACCAGCACGTCGAACTCGCCCGTGCGCAGGTCCCGCAAGAGCTCGATGCGGGTCACGGTGTCGATGTCGGAGTGCAGGTAGCGCACCCGGACTCCGAGCTCGAGCAGGTAGTCGGTCAGGTCCTCGGCCATCTTCTTCGTCAGCGTGGTGACGAGCACCCGGCCCCCGGCGTCGGCCGCCTGGCGAATGCGCTCGAGCAGGTCGTCGATCTGCCCGATGGTGGGGCGGACCACGACCTCGGGGTCGAGGAGGCCGGTGGGCCGGATGACCTCCTCGACCACCTGAGACGACACGGACAGCTCGTAGGGCGCCGGCGTGGCCGACAAGAACACGACCTGCCCCACACGCGCCATGAACTCCTCGAAGGTGAGCGGCCGGTTGTCCAGGGCGCTGGGGAGCCGGAACCCGTGCTCCACGAGCGTCTCCTTGCGGGACCGGTCGCCCTCGTACTGGCCGTGGATCTGGGGAACGGCCACGTGGCTCTCGTCGATGACGGTGAGGAAGTCGCCGGGGAAGAAGTCGAGCAGCGTGTGGGGCGGGTCTCCCGCCTGGCGCCCGTCGAGGTGCCGGCTGTAGTTCTCGATGCCGCTGCACACTCCCACCTCGGCCAGCATCTCCAGGTCGTGCTGGGTCCGCAGGCGCAGGCGCTGGGCCTCGAGCAGCTTGCCCTGGCCCTGGAGCTCGGCCAGGCGGGCCTGGAGCTCGGCCTCGATGGAGGCGATGGCCCGGCGCATCGTCTCGTCGCCCGCCACGTAGTGGGTGGAGGCGAACACCACCAGCTCCTCGAGGTCCTCCCCCACCTCGCCGGTGGTGGCGTCGAAGCTCCGGATGCGCTCCACCTCGTCCCCGAACATCTCCACGCGCACAGCGCGCTCCTCGTAGGCGGGGTGCACCTCGACGGTGTCGCCCCGAGCCCGGAAACGGCCCCGGCCCAGGGTCATGTCGTTGCGGGTGTAGTGCAGCTCCACGAGCCGTCGCAGGAGGACGCGCTGGTCGATGCGCTCCCCGGGGCGCAGCACCAGGATGCGGCTCCGGTACTCGTCGGGTGACCCCAAGCCGTAGATGCACGAGACGGACGCCACCACGATCACGTCCCGCCGGAGCAGGAGGCTCGAGGTGGTGGCGTGGCGCAGCCTGTCGATCTCGTCGTTGATGGACGAGTCCTTCTCTATGTAGGTGTCGGTGGTGGGAAGGTAGGCCTCGGGCTGGTAGTAGTCGTAGTAGGAGACGAAGTACTCCACGCGGTTGGCCGGGAACAGCTGGCGCAGCTCGGCCGCCAGCTGGGCGGCCAGGGACTTGTTGGGCTCGATGACGAGGGTGGGCCGGTTCACCTGCTCGATGGTCCACGCCATGGTGGCCGTCTTCCCACTGCCGGTGATGCCCAGCAAGGTCTGGAAGCGGTCCCCGCCGCGGATCCCACGGCTCAGCGCGGCGATGGCGCCCGGCTGGTCCCCCGCCGGGCGCAGGGGCGACACCACCTCCAACGCAGGCACACGGCGATGGTACCGGTGGCCTGTGTTACCCCCCGTCGCCCCCGTCGCTCAGCTGGGGCCCGGCCCGGTCGGGGCCCGGCCCGGTCGACGCCCCGCCCGCTCCTCGAGCGGCCTTGTCAGCGGCCAGGGCGCACAACGCGCTCCACACCCGCTCCACCTCGATCTCCAGCTGGGCGCGCCCGTCGCCGTTGTCCACCACCAGGTCGGCGCCGGCCAGGCGCTGCTCCCGAGAAGGCTGGGCGGCCATACGGGCCAGCGCCTGGGACCGGTCCATCCCCCGCTGGGCCACCAGGCGGCCCAGGGCCACGTCGGGATCGCAGTCCACCACCACCACCACGTCGAGGCCCAGCACGGGGCGCTGTGCGGGGGTCATGAGGGGGATGTCGAGCAGGACCACGGCGTCGCTCTCCTCGTAGAGGCCGCGCTGGCGGGCCATCTCGGCGGCGATGGCCGGATGGGTGACGGCGTTGAGCTGTGCCAAGGCGTCCGGGTCGGCGAACGCCACCGCCGCCAGCGCCGGGCGGTCGATTGTGCCGTCAGGGGCCACGACACCATCGCCGAAGCGCTCCACCAGCTCCCGGTGGGCGGGCCGGCCGGGCTCCACCACCTGGCGGGCGATCAGGTCGGCGTCGATGAGGGCGGCGCCGCGAGCCACGAGGGCGGCGGCCACCGTCGACTTGCCGGCGCCGATGCCACCGGTCAGACCCACGGCGAGCACCGTCAGCTCGCCGCCCCTGCCGCCGCCTCTGCCTCCGCCCCCCGTGGCCGCCGCCCCACGGCGAAGAGCACCGGTGTGGTGTCCCCCACGGTGTCGGTCACGAAGAAGTCCTGGGCGGTGATGCCGCTCTCCCCCCCTCGGTCGTGGCGAGCCAACAGCCCGTAGGCCAGCGGGAGCAGGCGCGTGTAGAGGGCCACGTACCACGACCTGGGCAGGCGGTGACGCAGGTCGAGCACGTCGAGACGCAGCAGGCGCGCCGCTCGCCGCCGGCGCCGGGCGAAGTCCTCGTGGACGGCGGCCGAGCCCTCGAGGCCTCCCACCCACACCTCGGCGAAGTGGGCGCTCATGGCGTGGCGCAGCGTCTCAGGGGAGAACAACGTCAGGTGGAAGGGGTTCTCGAAGTCGGCCGGGGCGTTGGGGGTGAGGACGAAGGCGCTGCCCCCGGCGCCGAGCACCCGCGCCAGCTCGCCGATGTGGCCGCCGGGTGCGGCAAAGTGCTCGACCACGTGCGACGAGCACACCCAGTCGAAGGAGCCCGGCGCCAGGGCCAAGGCGGCGGCGTCGGCCGCCACCAGCAACAGCGCCGCGGTGGGCTGGTGGCGGCGGGCCGCCACCAACGCCTCGGGCTCGACGTCCACCCCCACCACGGTGCGCCCGGGACCGGCCAGCACCGCCGTGGCGAAGGCCTCGCCGCAGCCGACGTCGAGGACCCTCCCCGGCCCCAGGCGCTCGGCTATGGCCCGGTACCCGGCGCTGTGCAGCGCCAACAACGAGTCCGGCGTGGCGCCCGGCAAGGGGCGCTCGCCCGTGAGCCGGGACCGGCCGGCGTGCCCCGGCGACCGCCGGGCAGTCGCTGCAGCTGGCGGCACCGCCGTACACTAGGCGACCTCCGCCGCCCGGCCAGTGGCCCGGGAGGGGCATCCGGGAGGCAGACGGGCACTTGCGAGACCGCGCCGCGCGCACGACCGCCCTGCGAGACGCGCTGTCGCGCCAGCGCGCCGCCCTCGAGCTGTTCGGGCTGGCGGTCGGCGCTCTCCTCCCGCAGCTGCTCACCCACCCCGGCGTGGTGGACGCCGACACCAAGACCTATCTCTTCCTCGAGCCGGGCCGCTACCTGCGCCAGTCGCTCTCCATGTGGGACCCGACGGTGGGCCTGGGCACGGTCACCCATCAGCAGATCGGCTACCTGTTCCCGATGGGGCCGTTCTTCTGGGCCACCCATGCCCTGGGCGTGCCCGTGTGGGCAGCCGAGCGCCTGTGGGTGGGGCTCATCCTCCTGGCGGCCGGGACGGGCGCGTGGTGGTTCGTGCGGCGCATCGGCGTGGGCGGTCCGGGGCCCCTGGTGGCCTCGGCGCTCTACATGCTGTCGCCTTACACCCTGCAGTACATCGGCCACATCTCGGTCATCCTGCTGTCCTTCGCCGCCCTGCCCTGGCTGCTCGGCCTCGTCGACCAGGCGACCACGGGGAGTTGGCGGCCGGTGGCCGCCGTGGCGTTGGTGGCCGCCGCCATGGGCAGCGTGAACGCCAGCTCGGCCTTCTACGTGGGCGTGGGGCCGCTGCTGTGGCTCGGCTACGCAGGCGTCACGCGTCTGCACCCGTGGCGGGCGGTATGGCGCAGCCTGTGGCGCTGCAGCCTGGCCGGCGTCCTGGTGTCGGCCTGGTGGCTGGCCGGGCTGGTCGTGGAGAGCCGCTACGGCATCGACGTCCTGCGCTACACCGAGACCGTCCAGGCGGTGAGCACGACGTCGCTCGCCTCCGAGGTCGTGCGGGGGCTGGGCTACTGGTACTTCTACGGCGGCGACAACTTCGGGCCCTGGGTGTCCGCCATGCCCCAGTTCACCCAGCAGCTGTGGCTCATCGCCGTGGGGTACCTCACACCCCTGCTGGCGCTGGCGGCCACCCTGTGCACGCGCTGGCGGCATCGCAGCGCCCTGCTGGCCATGACCGTGGTGGGGATGGTCCTGGCGGTGGGCGCCCATCCCTTTGCGACGCCCTCGCCCCTGTCGCGGCTCATGCGGGCGGTGATGTCGAGCGGGATGGTGGGCCTGGCGCTGCGCTCCACCGACCGGGCCACCCCCCTCGTGCTCCTGGGGCTCGCCGCCCTGCTCGGGGCGGGCCTCACCGCCCTGTGGCGTCGCGCTCCTGGCCCGTCGCTGGCCGTGGCCGGCATCTGCTTGGGGGCGGTGGTGGCAGCCAACCCGGCACTGTGGAACGGCACCAGCGTGCCGGGGACCTTCACCCAAACGGCGCCAGCTCCCTACCAGCGCCACGCCGCCGCCGTGCTCGACAGCAAGGGCAGCGGTGCCGTGCTCGGCCTCCCGGGCCAGCCCTTCGCCTCCTACCTGGGCGGGACCTACGGCTCCACCACCGTCGACCCCGTGTGGCCGGCGCTGCTCACGAGGCCCTTCGTCACCCGCGAGGAGCAGGTCATGGGCTCGCTGCCCACCGAGGACCTCCTCTACGGGATGGACGACCCCATCCAGAACGGCGTGCAGGACCCCTCGGCGCTGGCACCCCTGGCCCAGCTCATGGGGGTGAGCGACCTGCTCGTGCAGAACGACCTGGCCTTCACGCGCTACGACCAGCCCGACCCCGCCGTGCTGTGGTCGAGCATCGTGAGCCGCCCGGCCGGGCTCGGCCCCGCCCAGGGCTTCGGCCCCAGCCGCCCGCCGCTCGGGCGCAGCAAGGTGGTCGACGAACAGACCTACACCCTTTCCCCCACGCTTCCTCTCATGCCGTCTGTGGCCGTCGTCCCCGTCGAGCACCCCCGCCCCCTGGTACGCGCCGAGCCGGCTGCCTCGTCGGTCGTCCTCGACGGCGACGGGGTGGGCCTCACCGACGTGGCCGGCACCGGGCTGCTGTCGGGTGGGGGCGCCGGGGCGCCGGGGTCCGGCGTCTCGTCGAGCGCCCCCAGCGTGCTGTACGCGGGGACCCTCGACACCCACGCCTCGGCCCGCTCGGCGGCGCTGGCCCCGGGGGCCACGCTGGTGGTGACCGACAGCAACCGCCGCCAGGCGTTCCGGTGGGACAACCTGACCGACGTGGCGGGCGCCACCCTGGCCGCCGGGCAGCCCTATCCCAGCGCGGCCCAGGACAAGCCCCTGGACCTCTTCCCCGGGGCGCCGGCCGACGCCCAGACCACGACCACCGTGAGCGGGGTGGCCGCCGTCAGCGCCTCGGGCTACGCCAATCCCTTCCAGTACCTGCCCGAGGACCGGCCCCTGGAGGCCATCGACGGCGACCCCGCCACCGCCTGGCAGGTGGGCCCCTTCCTCGACCCCCGCGGGC
>JBJKRZ010000241.1:0-15406 GCA_046704365.1 Acidimicrobiales bacterium
TCACCGTGGTGGACCTCTCCAGTGTGGGCCCGGCGGCGCGCTGCACGCGCCTGCTCGCCGACTACGGCGCCGAGGTGGTGAAAGTGGGGCCAGTGCCCGGGCGCGGGGCCCAGGCCGTCGAGCCCCCGCCGTGGGCATACGCCGGCGGGCGGGGCACCCGACGGATGCGCCTCGACCTGCGCCGGCCCGAGGGTGTGGAGGCCCTGCTGACGCTGGCCGGCGCCGCCGACGTGGTGGTGGAGAGCTTCCGCCCCGGCGTGGCCGAACGCCTGGGCATCGGCTACGAGCAGGTGGTGGCGCGCAACGCCGGGATCGTCTACGTCTCCACCAGCGGCTACGGGCGCTCGGGGGAGCGCGCCGGCTGGGCGGGCCACGACCTCGACTATCTGGCCGTGGGCGGGTACCTGGCCATGTCCGAGCCCCTGGCCGACGGACGTCCGCCGCTGCCCGGTGCGACCATCGCCGACGCCGCGGCAGGAGGCATGCACGCCGCCCTGGCCGTGTGCGCTGCCCTGCTGCGCCGGGCGTCGACGGGCCGGGGGTGCCATCTCGACGTCGCCGTAGCCGACGGCGTGCTGTGGCTCGTGTCGCTCGCCGTCGAGGAGCAGCTGGCCACCGGCTCGCCCGTCGGGCCCGGGCACGACGTGCTGTCGGGGCGCTACGCCTGCTACGGGACCTACGCGGCGGGCGATGGCCGCCACCTGGCGGTGGCGGCCATCGAGCCCAAGTTCTTCGCCAACCTGTGCGCGGCGTTGGGATGCGAGGAGTGGATCGACAAGCACTACGACGACGGTGCCCAGATCGGGCTGCGTGAGGCGCTGTCCGAGGCCTTCGCCCGGAGGTCGCGCGACGAGTGGGTGGCCGAGCTGGCGGGGGCCGACACCTGCGTGGCTCCCGTGCTCTCGGTCGAGGAGGTGGCCCGCGACCCCCACTTCGCCGCCCGCCGGGCCTTTGTAGAGGCCGAGGAGTCGAGCGGGCACCGCCACCGGCAGGTGGGCGCCGTGCTGGCCGGGATGCCCGCCCTCGAGGAACCGGTGGTGCTGCCCGAGGGGCGCAGCGACGGCGAGGCGCTGCTTTTGTCCGCCGGGCTGTCGGCGGCCCAGGTGGCCGAGCTCATCGGTGCCGGGGTTCTGGCGTGAGCGCTGGGACCGGGCTGTCGCCCGAGGTGCAGGCCCTGGTGGGGATGGCGCAGTACGAGGAGACGGGGGAGTTCCCCGTCGAGCGCGGCTACATCTGGACGAGCTGCGCCTCGGTGGAGAACGGCAACCCGCTCTACTGGGACGACGCCGTGGCCGAGGAGCTGACGGGCGGGCCCGTGGCCCCGCCCACCATGGTCTCGGTGTGGTTCCGCCCGCACCACTGGGCGCCGAACAGGGTCGTCGACCACCTGCCTCTGCAGGTCCACTTCGACTTGAAAGAGCGCCTGGGACTGCCCGAGGCCGTGATGACAGAGAACACCATCGTCTTCCACGAGCCCGTGCGCCCTGGCGACCTTCTGCGCACCAGCCAGGTGCTCCGATCGGTGAGCGAGGAGAAGACGACCAAGCTCGGCACGGGGCGGTTCTGGGTCATCGACGTGGAGTACCGCAACCAGCGCCAGGAGCTGGTGGCGGTGGAGAGCTACACCGGCTTCGGCTACCGGCGGGCCGAGCGGTGAGCGGTCCCAGGCTGGTCCTCGGTGACGTGACCAAGGGCGACGCCCTCCCCGTGCTCTCTCATCCCGTCACGGCCACCACCGTCGTGCTCGGGGCCATGGCGAGTCGCGACTGGCGCCCCATGCACCACGACAAGGACTTCGCCCAAGAGCGCAACGGCCTGCGCGACATCTTCCTGAACACCCCCAACCAGGCCGCCTGGTTCGAGCGCTACGTGACCGACTGGAGCGGGCCACACGGCCGGTTGGGACGGGTGACGTTCCGGATGAGGGGCTCGGTGTTCCCCGGCGACACCATGGAGCTGCACGGGGTGGTGGAGGGGACCGCCGTCGACGAGGTGGGCTGTGGCTGGGCCGAGCTGGCCGTGGCCCTGCGGGTCGACGGCGACGACAAGACCACGGGGGCGCTGCGTGTGGCGCTGCCCGTCGACGAGGCCGACAATCCCTGGCGCCGGAGCGGCGACCGGTGGCGACCGTGAGGTGGGCGTGATGCTGGAGCTGGAGTTCACCCCCGAGCAGCAGCTGCTGCGCCAGAGCGTGCGCGGGGTGTGCGAGAGCTGTTGCCCTCTGCCCGTGGTGCGCTCGCTGGAGGACGACGCCATGGGCATCCCCGCCGATCTGTGGAAGCAGTTGGGCGAGCTCGACCTTGTTGGCCTGCTGCTGCCCGAGGAGCACGGGGGGGCGGGGATGTCGCTGCTCGAAGGCGTGGTGCTCTACGAGGAGCTGGGTCGCGCGCTCGTGCCCGTGCCCCATTTCGTGAGCGCCGTGCTGGCCGGCGGGGCGCTCGCCCGGGCAGGCAGCGACGAGCAGAAAGCGCGCTGGCTCCCCGCCATCTCCTCGGGCGACGCCGTCTTCAGCGTGGCCTGGCTGGAGCCCGACGGCGGCTTCGGCCCCCGCGCCGTGGCCACCAGCGCCAAGTCGGAGGGCGCTGTGGTGCGCCTCACCGGCACCAAGCGCCACGTGGCCTTCGCTGCCGCCGCCGAGCGCCTGCTCGTGCTGGCCCGCAGTGGCGATCGTCCTGAGGACGTGGGCCTCTATCTCGTCGACCCGTCGGCCCCGGGAGTGCGGCTCACCCAGCAGTTCTCGATCGCTTCCGACACCCAGTACCAGGTCGAGCTGGACGGGGTGGAGGTGAGCGAGGCCGACCGAGTCGGTTCTGCGCCATCGGGGTGGGACGTGTGGGACGCCGTGATGCACGAGGGGGTCGTGCTGCTCGCCGCCCAGGCCATGGGCGGGGCGCGCCAGGCCCTCGACATCACGGTGCAGTACGCCAAGGACCGCCGCCAGTTCGACAAGCCGCTCGGTGCCTTCCAGGCCATCGCCCATTACCTGGCCGACGCTGTCACCGCCGTGGACGGCGGGACCACCCTCGTGCACGAGGCGGCCTGGGCGCACTCCGCGGGCCGGCCCGAGGCGAGGCGACTGGCCGCCATGGCGAAGTTGTTCGCTTGCCAGACCTATCGCGACGTGACCGCCATGGCCCAGCAGGTGTTCGGAGGCATCGGCTTCACCGTCGAATTCGACATCCAGCTGTACTTCCGCCGGGCCAAGGCGCTGCAGCTGTCGTGGTGGGACGGTGCCTACCTCGAGCAGCTGGTGGCCGCCTCCGTGCTCGGCGGTGCCGCCGGGTCAGGCGCTCAACTGACGGATCAACTGACGGAGAAGCTGCCCGAGTAGGCCTGGATTTGATAGGGCGTCTGTCCCGAGCCGGCTGACCACGACCAGGTGCCCAGCACCTGGTAGTTGCCGGGCGGCGCCTGCTCCGTGCCTCCGGCGGCGCTCGCCACTTGCTGGGGCCACGCCGCGTTCAGGCTGACTTGGTCACCGGGTTCGAGCACCTGTGCCGCCGGCGGCGAGCACTTCTCGCCCTGCTTGGGCATGGGCCACACCTGGCCACCCCCGCTCTGCACCACCACCACGTTGCTCGGGCACGGGTAATTGCCCGCGCCTTGGGGGTCGAAGGTGCAGGCACGCAGGTCCTGCACCACCGTCTTCACCTCGACCGTGGCGCCGGGAGGGTACGAGTTGGCGTCACTGGCGGCTGACACCGAAACGTCCGATGGCGTGCACAACTCCGGGTTCGACACCGTGTCCTGCAGCGGTGCCGCGCTGGTAGTCGTGGTGGACGACGCCGGTGGAGGGGTGCTGTGGCGGAGAACGGTTGTCGAGGTCGTCGTTGGCGCCGTCGTGGTGGAGGAGGACGACGTTTGGCGGGCGGCGTCGTTGTGGGTGGCGCGGACGGCCACGAAGCCGAGCACGACTCCGATGGCGAGCAGGGCGGCCAACACCGAGGTGCTGAGCGCCGGTCGGTGCGGGGCGGGTGTCCTGGTCCCGGCCGCCCGCAGCACGCGCCCCACCCCCGAGAGGCGCCCGCCCGACCGGCCACCTCCTTCAGGCTCTTCCCAGGCCCCGTCACCCCCCGCCGGCGTCACCGGCGAAAGCCTATGCCGACCAGGCGGCGATAGCTCCCCGAGGTGCGTGCTCGAGCCCCAGGCTGAAGCCTTGGAGAAAGGTGTCGGCCTCGTCCATGCGCGGGTAACGGGCGGCCAACTGGCGGAAAGTGGGCGAGTGCGACGGCTCGTCGAGGTGGGCGAGCTCATGCACGAGCACGGCGTCGAGCACCCAGGGCGGAACCACCCGGAGGCGCTCGGAGACACGGATGTCCCGGCTCGCCAGCGAGCACGATCCCCAACGGTGGCGCTGGTTGGACACCCAGCGGATGGAGCGCGGCAAGGTCCCTTGCAGGTAGGCCCGGGCGAGGTAGGAGGCCCGCTCGGCCAGGTCCTCGTCGGAAGCGTGACGGTTGGGGCGCTGGGCTACCACCCGGCGGACGAGCGACTCCACCATGGCGTCGCTCTGCGGCGGGCGCATCCACGACGGCAGCACGACGACGACGGTGTCGTCCTGCCAGAAGGCGGTGGCCGTCTTGCGCCGCCTGGTGCTGGTGCGAACCTCGACAGGGACGTCGGGTGGTCGGTCCGGCATGCCGGCCATCTTGGCGTGGCGTTGTGACGCAGAGGGCGATACTCCTCGACCAGGTCCGGCGCTGTGGCCGTCACCAGCGCTTGCGGCGTCCGCTGTCCTCGAGCGCCGCCAGGTAGCGGTTGTAGGCGGCCAGCTCCTCGTCTTCTTCCTCGGCGCCCCCGCTCTCCTCCTCGCTGCCCTCACCACTCCCGGGGGCCACCGTGGAGGGAGGGGCCGGCGCCGGTGCTCCGGCGCCCGCCGCCACGACGACGGGCGGCGCCGCGGTGGGCTGGTCGTGTAGCAGGCGCCACCAGACGTGGACGAGGTAGCCGGCGAAGATGGGCCACTCGAAGACGTAGGCCCAGCTCAAGGTGTTCCCCCCCAGGGCCCGGGTGAGCTGCCAGTACCCGGCGGCCAGAAAGGTGGGCACGAAGAAGGCAGTGATGGCGGTGAGCCAGACGTCACGGCGCTTGGATCTCCGACGACGTCCCACGTCGTCAAAGGCTACCCACGTCGTTGGCGGCCCCTCCTCGCCGCCTTTTGGGTGCAGCGGGGAGCCGCCGGCGCCGAGCGGGGAATCCCTCGGATCAGGCAGCGGCGAAGGGGACGCTCGAGAATCCGTGCACGTTGCTCTGGTGCACGCGCCTCGCTTTGGCCTCGTCCACCTCGTAGCTCGGGAACAGCGCCGAGAATTCCTCCAGGCCCACCCGACCCTCGAGGCGAGCCAGGGCTGCCCCCAGACAGAAGTGGACCCCGTGGCCGAAGCCGACGGCCAAAGGCGCCCGACGCTCGATGTCGAAGCGGTCGGCGTCCTCGTACTGGCGTTCGTCGCGGTTGGCCGATCCGGTGAGGAGCAGGACCTGCGCTCCGGCCACCATGCGCGTGCCGTGTGCCTCGACGGCCTCGGTGAGCACCCGGCCCTGGTACTGGGAAGGGGCCCAGTAGCGCAACGTCTCCTCCACGGCCCCGGCGGCCAGCGACCGGTCGGCACGCAACTTGCTCCACTGGTCGGGGAATCGGTGGAACAGCACAGCGGCACTGGCCAGCAGCTTGGTGAGCGTCTCGGTTCCCGCCATGCCGATGAGCGAGCAGAAGCCCAGCACCTCGGCGTCCGACAGGCGCATCGTCTCGCCGCCTTCGGTGAGCTCGGCCTGGCACAGGCTGCTCATGAGGCTGTCGTCGGGTCGACGTCGCTTCTCGGCGAGCAGGCTCTGCCAGTACTCGTGGGCGGCGGCCATGGCCTTTATGGCCTCGTCGCCTATGTAGGGCGGTTCCTCGGTGCGCTCGAGGCACCCGTCCATGTGCCGCCGAAGCTGGTTGCGGTCGGGAGCGGGGACGCCGATGAGCTCCATGATCACGTCCATGGGCAGCAGGGCCGAGAACTGCTCGACGAAGTCACCACCGCCGCTCTCTTTGAGCGGCTCCAGGTACCCGAGCGCCGTCGTCCGCACGAAGGGCTCCAGCGCCGACACCGACCGCGGGGTGAAGGCCCGGCTCACCAGGCGGCGCTGCACGTCGTGGGCGGGCGGGTCCATGAAGATCATCATGGGCATGAGCGCCCGCGCGTCGATGCGCTCGAGGGTGGTCCCCTCGGCCGAGCTGTAGCGCAGCGGCTGCTGCGACGCCTCGAGCACGTCGCCGTAACGGCTCAGGGCGTAGAAGTCGAGCTCGGAGTTGTAGTAGCAGGGTGCCTCGTCCCGCAACCAGCGGTAGAGCGGGTAGGGGTCCTCGTGGAAGTCGTGGGAGAACGGGTTCAGGTCCACGCCACGCATTGTCCTGGGCCCCGCTTCCTGGCGCAAGCCCTGTTGGCCGGCGCCCGAGGCACACGGCTCGTATGTGGCGCGCTCTTGTCGGTCGCCGGTCGTCGACCTACGGTGGCCGCACGCCATGAGCACACGACCTCTTCGCCTCGTCGCCGCCGTCGTTGTCGGCGTCGTCGCCTGCGTCGTCTCCTTGACGTTGGGCGCCACCGGCGTCGACGCCCAGGTCACCTCCTCGGGCTCGGTCAGCGCCTTCGGCGACGCCACGTCCTACGGCTCGCCGGCGGCGAGCCAGCTGGCCGCCCCCATCAGCGCCATGGCCCCGACCCCGGACGGCAGGGGGTACTGGCTCCTCGGTGCCGACGGCGGGGTGTTCGCCTACGGCGACGCCCCCTTCTTCGGCTCAAAAGCAGGCGCAGGCGTGCAGACGCCGTTCGTCGGCATCGCCGCCACGCCCGACGGCAAGGGTTACTGGGTGGCCGGTGACTTCGGCAACGTCTACGGCTTCGGAGACGCGCCCGACGAGGGTTATCTCGGCGTGAGACCCGCTGCCCCGGTGATCGGGATAGCCGCCGATCCCACCGGGTCGGGGTACTGGCTGGTGGGAGCCGACGGCGGGGTGTTCAGCCTCGGCCCCGCCTTCTACGGATCGATGGGGGGCTCGCCGCTCGCTGCTCCCGTGGTGGGCATGGCTCCCACACCCGACGGCAGGGGCTACTGGCTCGTGGCGGCGGACGGAGGGGTGTTCAGCTTCGGCGACGCCGCCTTCTACGGATCGATGGGGGCGTCACCGCCGAGCACGACGACACCGGTGGTGGCCATGGCGCCCGCTCCCGGCGGCGGGTATCTGCTCACCACCACCGACAAGCAGCTGCCTCCGGCCACGGCCGTCCCCTCGGTCATGGATCAGTGCACGCTGTCGTCGTCGCCGCCCGCCGTGGAGCCGGGCTCCATCGTGCTCGCCTGCGGTGACGGCAACGCCTCGCTCACTCACCTGAGCTGGTCGTCGTGGACCGCCACGAGTGCGGCTGGCACCGGTGAGTACACCCACAACACCTGTACCCCCGACTGCGCCCAGGGCAGCTTCGTGTCCACGCCGGCCAGCGTCCGCCTCGGCTACCCGATCGAGACCAGTGCCGGCCGGGAGTTCGCCCAGATCAGCTACACCTACGCCGATCCCTCGGCTCCCGGCGGATATACCACGGACACCTTCGTGGCGCCCACCAACGCCGGCTGACCGGCATCGAGCTCGCTTCGGCTTCTCGCCCCGGGCGCCGTCGTAGGTCAAGATCGTGGTGATGATCGACCAGCCCGAGACGCGGTACGTGATCGTCGACGACGCCGAAGTCGCCTACCAAGTCACCGGCGAAGGACCGATGGACCTCGTCTATCACCACGGGCTGTGCCAGATCGACCTTCAATGGGACGTGGCGCCCGAGGCCGCCTTCAACAGGCAGCTGGCGTCCTTCAGCCGTCTGATCCTCTTCGATCGCCGCGGGACGGGCGCCTCTGAGCGGGCCCGGGTGACAGACACACCGCAATGGGAACGCTGGAGCGAGGACCTGCTCGCCGTCCTCGACGCCGTGGGGTCGAGCAGCGCCGCCATCTTCGCCGAGGCCGAGGCAGGAGCGACGGCGGTGCTCTTCGCCGCCGCCCATCCCGAGCGCGTCGACGCCCTCGTCCTGGGCAATACCCAAGCCCGGACGGCGTGGGCCGAGGATTACCCGATCGGCATGGGCGTGGCGGAGATGGAGACCATCCTGCAGTTGGTAGACGCCAACTGGGGCGACCCCGCTGCCCTGGCCGTGACCTTCCCGAGTCTCGCCGGCGACGAGTTGGTCCTGCGATCCCTGGCTCGGCTGTGCCGAGCAGCGGCGACCCCCCGCCAGGCCGGTGCCCTGTACCGCTACATCCTCAGGGAGCTCGACGTCCGCAAGGTGCTCCCGCTCGTGCAGGCCCCGACCCTGGTCCTGCACAACGACTGGGTCGACGCCGCCCGGGCCCGCTACCTCGCCGATCACATCGCCGGCGCCCGGCTCGTGGCTGTTCCCGGTGGCGACGTCCTCTTCTTCGGCGCTGACCACGAACCTGTGATCAGCGAGGTGGCCCAGTTCCTCACCGGCCGGCGTTTGCCAGTCGAGGTCGACCGGGTCCTCACGACGGTCCTCTTCACGGACATCGTCGGGTCAACCGAACGTGCGGCCTCGCTGGGAGACCGGCGCTGGCGGTCCCTGCTCGACGCCCACGACGAGTCGGTGCGCGAACAGCTCCGGCTGTTCCGAGGCAAGGAGATCAAGACGACCGGCGACGGTTTCCTGGCTTCCTTCGACGGGCCCGCCCGGGCCATCGGCTGCGCTCGGGCCACGGTGGAAGCGACCCGCAAGCTCGGTGTGGACGTACGCCTCGGGCTGCACACCGGGGAATGTGAGGTGCGGGGCGACGACCTCGGAGGACTGGCAGTCCACATCGCCGCCCGGGTCGGCGCGCTGGCCGGCGCCGGCGAGGTCCTCGTCTCGGGCACCGTCAAGGACCTGGTGGTCGGATCGGGCATCGCCTTTGTCGACCGGGGTCAGCACCAGCTCAAAGGAGTTCCGGGGGAGTGGAAGCTCTTCGCCGTGCAGCCGGTGCCCTCCCTGTGACGCGCCGAGAGGCATCGGCACGCTGGGATCCAGACGTGTCACGATTGCGCCATGGGACCGGACGAGCTTCTCAGCCGCTTTCCGGAGGGCGACATCCGCGACCGTCTGCGACCGTCAGCCGAGGTCGCCGTGACGCTCGTCGGGCTGGCCCCAGAGGTGGCCTGGGAGCGAGCGCAAGCAGCAGGATTCCGCTTCGTGCCCATCGAGATTCCTGATGACGGCAGAGTCGTGGTGACGGCCGATCTCGCCATCGGGCGTATCAGGGGATTCGTTCGCGATGGAGCGGTGCAGAGCGTTCAGGTCGGGTAGCCGGTCGCCGTACATGACGCCTCGTCCCGTCCAACCTCCGCAGGGGTAGCTCGGTCGAGAGGGAGCCGGCCAAGACACAGCACGCCGGTACGGTGATCCGATGACGTTTCCCGGGCCGCCCGAGCTCGGCCGCGGTGTGGTGGTGGCCCCCGGCCAGGGTGCGCCGATGGCGTGGGCCGGCGCTCGGCGCATCCTCGTGGATGACGACGCCCTGGCGACCCCGACGGCCGCCGTCGAGGCGCTCCACTCGGCGTGGGCCCGGCGGGAGCCGGTTGCCGCCGAGCTCGCCTGCGACCCGGCGACACTGCGGGAGCCGGAGACCTTCACCGGCCCGGTCTGGTCGCTGGATCCCTCGTTCGAGTTCATGCGGGAGCGCCTGCAGTTCCTGATCTGGGCCAACACCTACGACGCCCGGGCGGGAGAGCCCCTGTGGTGGCACGGTCGCAGGGCCGCACGTCTCCTCGCCGACCACGATGTGGGACCCGGTGGCCCGGCGGATGTGCTCGGGCGGGAGGGCACGCCATTCTTCGTCGACGGCGGGCCCTTCCCTCCTCCCGCCGTGACGGGAGCCGAAGTGCTGCATCGTTGGGGCGTCGAGGCCGGCGAGGTGCGCGTCGTCCGCCACGACCGCTCAACGGGGATGCTGGCGCAGGACCAGCTCGCCGCTGTCGAACACGGGTCCGGGCCGGCGCGGGTCATTGCGCCGGCCGGCTCGGGCAAGACCCGGGTGCTCACCGAACGGCTGATGCACCTGCTGCGCGACCGGAGCGCCAGTCCGTCCACGATCATGGCCGTTGCCTTCAACGAGAAGGCGGCGGAGGAACTGCGGACGCGCACCGGCCTGTCCAAGGCCGGTGGCGGCGCTCAGGTCCGCACCCTCAACAGCTTGGGCCTGTGGATCTGCACCGAGTTCGGTCGCCGCCGTCTCGACGTGCTCGGCGACGAGCGACAGGTGCGAGAGCTCGTCCAAGAGGTCTTCGAGGTGCGCCGCCAGGCGAACACCGACACCGTCCTTCCCTACATCGACGCCCTCTCGGCCATACGGCTGGGCCTCAGGCCCCCCGCCGAGGTGGAGGACGCCCTTCCCGACGCCCAGGGTGTGGCCGTTGGTTTCGACCGCTACCGCCAGGCGCTCAGCGACGCCGGGGCCGTCGACTACGACGAACAGGTCTATCGCGCCATAGAGCTCCTGCTCATAGACCCCGCCCTGCGCCGGGAGGCACAAACCCGCTGTCGCTCCATGCTCGTGGACGAGTTCCAGGACTTGAACCCCGCCCACCTGCTGCTGGTCCGCCTGCTGTGCGCTCCGGGCTTCGACTGCTTCGGCGTGGGCGACGACGACCAGGTGATCTACGGCTACTCAGGCGCCACCCCCGAGTTCCTCATCAACTTCGACCGGTACTTCCCCTCCGCCGGCGGGCACGCGCTGGAAGTCAACTACCGCTGCCCTGAAGGCATCGTCACAGCGGCTGCCGAGCTGCTCTCCTACAACCGAGAGCGCATCGAGAAGACCATTCGCCCGGATCCCGGGAGGCGCGACGAGATACCGGTCTTCACCGGATCGTCCGGCGACGAGGGTCCCATGGTCGTGAGGCGTGCGCCGCCCGACACCCTTGCCCGACAGGCCCGGGACGTCGTCTCCGCCTGGTCCCGAGCGGGCGTGGTCGGCGACGAGATGGCGGTACTCGCCCGGGTGAACTCGGTGCTGCTTCCCGTCCAGATCGACCTCACCGCAGCCGGCATCCCCTGTAGCCGGCCTCTGGGCCCGAAAGTCCTCGATCGCACCGGCATCCGGGCAGCGCTCGCTTACCTGCGCATGGGCCTTGCGCCGGACGCCATCGACAAGCGCGACATCGAGCTCACCGTGCGCCGGCCGTCCCGAGGCATCGCTCGCAACGTCGTCGACATGCTCCTCGAGAGGCCCCGGACCTCGCTCGAGGCCCTACAGGGCCTCGCTGGCCGGCTTTCCGGGGGCGATGGGCCGAAGGTCGCCGAATATGCCGACGCCATCGCCTATGTGGCGCAGCGATGCCGGGTCTCCACCAGCGAGGCGCTCCGGGCCATCCGCCTGGAAGTGGGCCTGGGAACGACCATGGACGTGCTCGACTCGACGAGGAGGGAGGCCGATCGGTCGACGCACTTGGACGACCTCGTCGCCTTGGAGTCGGTGGCGGGACTCCATCCGCAGGTCGAGGGCTTCGAGGCCTGGCTGCGGGCCCAGCTGAACACCCCTGCTCCGCCGGGACCGGCCGTGCTCCTGTCGACGATCCACAGGATCAAGGGCCGGGAGTGGGACTACGTCGTCGTGTACGACGCCTCCGAGGGGACGATCCCACACCGCCTATCGGAGGACGAAGAAGGCGAGCGGCGCGTCTTCCACGTGGCCATCACCCGGGCACGACGTCAAGTCGTGATCCTGGCAAATGTCAGCGCGCCCTCGCCGTTCATCGACGAGCTCACGGGTAGTAGGCCACACCCGCCGCTCGCTGAACATCGGCGTATGGATTCTCCGCCCCCCGCCGAGCGCCGACGAGCGGCTCGCCCCGCCAAGCGAGAGCACCGCCGCGCTCCATCTTCAGCCGCCGTCGTTGCTGCCGTCGGGCTCCAGATCGAGCATCTCGGCCACCGCGGAGCGATCACCGAACTGAGAGACACCGGAGCGGTGATGCGTGTGGGCAGCGCCAACCTCGGTGTCCCCTACGGCGCCAGCGTCACGGTGGAGGGCAAGCGCCTCGAGCTGACGCCCCCTGCCTCGGCGGCGACAGATCGAGACGCCCTGGAGGTGGCGCTGCGGGCATGGCGCGCGAGCGCAGCGAGGAAGGCGGGCGTGAGCGCCTTCGTCGTGCTGCACGACAAGCATCTTTTGTCCATCGCGGAACGCGATCCGCGCACTTTCGCCGAGCTGGCTCAATGCAAGGGCATCGGTCCCAGCAAGCTCGAACGCTGGGGAGACGAGATCCTCTCGGTACTCGGTGTCGCCCGGCGAGGTGAAGGCCGGGAGCAGGGTGACACTGGTGGTCGAGGGAGGGCCTGAGCCGAACGTCGCCCGTGTATCGCCGTCGCGCCGGGGCAATCGATCTCCCCGCTGAGAACCGCTGGATCGAGATCGCCATTCGTAGCCAAATGCATCAGAACGCGCCGTCAGCCCTGTTCGGCCAAGACCTCCTGCATGGTGCGACGAAGAAGGCAGAATTCGTTGCCCTCCGGATCGGCGAAGACCACCCAGGTCACATCCGGCCCCTGACCGATGTCGACTCGTCGGGCGCCGAGCCCCTCGAGTCGTTCAACTTCGGCACCGAAGGTTGTCCGGTCGGCCCGCAGGTCGAGGTGCAGGCGATTCTTCACCTTCTTGGCTTCCGGCACAGCCAGGATGTCGAGTGTGGGGAATTCCCGGTCCGGCGACGCCAGGCTGATGCCCTCATCGCCATCTTCCACGACTTCCCATCCGAGCACTGCGGCCCAGAAGTCAGCGACGGAACGAGGTGCGACGGCGTCGATACACACGCAGGAGAGTCGAGCAGCCATGGCTCAATCTTGGCACCCGGATCGGGTCCGGGGAGGCTTCGGTAGTCCTCGAGGTCTTTTCGGCGGCAGCGCTCGGTGGCGATCTGAGGAGCAGCGGTCTACAGCTCGTCGTTCTGCGCTCCCGGCTGTTAGCCGATTCGGTTCACGCACGAGTGCAAGCGCATTCCGGGCCAGCCTGCTGCTCGCCGAGGAGGTCGCGCCGTGACGGGACCCGACGCGTCCGCCGTCGTCACAGGCGGAGGAGCGATCACCGAGGGGCGAGACCTCGTGCTCTCTTTCGGAGAGACGCCGGCACTTCGGGGCGCGAATCTCTCGGTCAAGCGTGGCGAGATCGTCGCCGTGATGGGCCCCGAGTGGCTCGGGCAAGTCCACGCTGCTCCACTGCCTGGCGGGCATCCTTGTCCCGGATTCCGGCGAGGTGTACTTCGATGACCAGCGCCTCGATACCGTGCGGGAGACCGAACACTCCAGACCCAGAAGTGGCCTCGATCCCTATGACGACTTAGCCTTCTACCAGTTAAATGCCCCCGTAGCTCAGAGGATAGAGCGTCGGTTTCCTAAACCGTGCGTCGCAGGTTCGAATCCTGCCGGGGGCGCCAACCAGTCCTCCGCGCGAACCTGCACCGGATCCTCGCCGGTGTCGCTGCCCAGATCGTAGAGGGTGACTGCGACATCGACGGCGCTGTCGGCCGGTTGGAACACGATGTCGAGCTGCAGCGCGTCGAACAGGGCCCGTAGTTCGCCCTGGGGCGCAGTGTCGAGCGAGGTGACGAGGATCGGCAGCCGGTCGAGCAACGGGGCGACGTCGGCCAACGTGGGTGCCTCTGTCGCCGAGGCTCGGGCAAGTGCCACCAGCCGCTCGCGCCGCTCGGCGATGGCGTCCTCCAGCTCGGCCACGCGCTGGCCGACGCGCCGACGGAGCGCGGCGGTCACGTCGTCGGCTTCGAGGTTGACGAGCTGGCGGGTGAGACGCCGTTCGAGGTCGGCGATCTCGGCTTCGATCTCCTCCGCGCGCTCCTTCGTCGGGGCGGCACGCTCCGGTTGCGCGGCGGCGTCCAGGCACGTGCGCCAGTAGCCGGTGCGCTCGGGACCGAAGAGGGCGGCGGCGAGGAAGGGGAGGAGCGCTGCATTGAGGCGCTCCTCGTTCAGGTACACGTGCGGCGGGTGATCGGCCGGAATGTCTTTCGAGCGTTGATGCGATGGCTGGCAGGAGTAGTAGGTGGTCTGGCGTCGGTGGTTCCCCCACATGCGCAGCCCACAGATCCCGCAGCGAAGCAGCCCGCGGTAGCGGTAGTCGCGCTTCGCGGTTGGGCGGGCAGCGGTGGCAGGCACCCCCTGGCGCGAGCGCTCGTTGGTCTTGGCGCGCACCTGCACCGCGTCGTGCTCCTCGCGGCTGACGATCGCCGGGTGCGCCGGCTCCTCCGACCAGATCCAGGTCTCCGGCGGGTTGGTGCGGTTGTGGCCCTTCTTGCGAGCCCTGCGGTTCCAGACCTGGTAGCCGGTGTACTTGGGGTTCCTGAGCACCTCCCAGACCGACGACCTGCTCCACGCCCCGCGTGCCGTCGCCGGGTCGACCGGGACGGGGGGCGGGTAGCGGTCCGGGTCGGCGTTGAGGCGGTCGCGGATCTGGAGCAGCCCCATCCCGCCGCCCAGGTACCAGTCGTAGATGGCACGCACCACCGGGGCGCGCACGGGGTCGAGCTCCAAGGTGCGCTTGTTGATGCCGCGGCTCGCCTTGTGGGGGTTCGGGTGGTCGTGGGTGACGAAGCGGTAGCCGTAGAGGGCGACGCCGCCGGTGTGCCAGCCCTGGCGGGTCGAGGTCTCCTGGCCCTGGCGGGCCTTGACCATCAGCTCGTGGTGGTAGCCCCGGGCGATGCCGATGTTGACGTGGCGGAGCACGATGGTGCCGAAGGACTCCTCGAGCGGCTCGTCCGCCGCGCAGAGCCGAACGCCGGCTTGGCGCAGTTCGTCTTCGACGCGGAAGGCGACCGAGGAGCTGCGTGACAGGCGGGAGATGGACTCCACGATCACCCGGTCGAACCGGGCCGGTCGGCGGGCTGCGTCGATGAGGAGGTCCTGGAGCCCGCCGTCGCGTGGGATCGGGATGTCGAAGCCGGAAAGCCCGCCCGAGCCGCGCGCCGTGTACGCCCGGGTGCCCGACTCGATGTCGTAGTAGTGGGCGACGATCCGCCCGCCGGCCTCTTCCACCTGGCGCTCGGCGTTGGCCAGCTGCCTCGGGAAGGAGAGCGTGGGGTCCTGCTCGTCCTCGGTCGAGACCCTCCCGTACCAGGCATAGCGAGGTGCTGGACCGGTGGGCGTGGTCATGGCGAGACCTCCTTGCCCTGTCCTACCTCCACCTTGCCGAGGGATGCGAGCAGGGCCGCCAGCGCCCGCCCCTGGGCGGCCGCCAGTGCCCGGCCGGCCTGGCCGCCGATCAGGTGGACCTGGCAGCGGACACCCAGGGTCGTGCTGCTGTGGTCGGGCTCGGCTGCCTCTGGCGAACGGCGGGAGCGGGAATCGGCGGCCAGGGGTCGCGCCGTCATCGGGTGGAGCCC
>JBJKRZ010000242.1:0-4952 GCA_046704365.1 Acidimicrobiales bacterium
TCCCAGCCGTGGTGCCACGCCGGTGCCCCTGGGCCGCCAGGGGAAGGCCGAGGAGGTGGCCGAAGTGGTGACCTTCCTCCTCTCCCACCAGGCCAGCTACGTGACGGGCCAGGTCGTCGCCGTGGACGGCGGCCTCTCCACCCTGTTGTAGGGAGCCGGAGGCGGGGGCGGGGCGCGGTCGGGCGGGGGTCGGGCACGGGCGCCACCCGCCTCACCAGTGCCTACAGTGCAGGAATGCGCCTCGGCCTCTGGATCGGCGGGGACGGCATCGCCCAGTTCGTGGACCAGGCCCGCCAGGCCAAGGCGTCGGGGTTCACCTCGGTGTGGTCGGGCCAGATCTTCGGGCCCGACACCTTGACCGCTTTCGCCGTGGCCGGCAGCCAGGTGGACGGCCTGGACTGGGGCACCGCCGTGGTGCCCACCTATCCCCGCCATCCGACGGCGCTGGCCATGCAGGCGCTCACCACCAACGCCGCCGTGGGCGGCCGACTCACCCTGGGCGTCGGCCCCTCGCACCAGATCGTGGTCGAAGCCATGTTGGGCCTCGACTACTCGCGGCCCGCCGCCCACACCGAGGAGTACCTGCGCGCCCTGGTGCCCCTGCTCCGACAGGGCCAGGTGGCCGCCGACGGCGCGCAGGTGAGCGCACACATGGGGCTCACCACCACGGAGGGCCTCGGCGTCCCCGTGCTCGTGTCCGCCCTGGGCCCGCGCATGTTGCGGGTGGCCGGGGAGCTGGCCGACGGGACCGTCACCTGGATGACCGGACCGCGTACCGTGGCCGGGCACGTGGCACCGTCCATCCGCAGGGCGGCGGCCGAGGCCGGACGGGGCGATCCACGGGTGGTGATGGCCCTTCCCGTCGCCGTCACCGATGACCCGGCGCCGGCGCGCCAGAAGGCGAGCGAGCTCTTCGCCGTCTACGGGGGACTGCCCGCCTACCGCGCCATGCTCGACCGAGAAGGCGCCGAGGGCCCCGCCGACGTGGTCCTGGCCGGCAGCGCCGCCACGGTGCACGGCGCCATACGGGAGATCGAGGACGCCGGCGTCACCGAGTTCGTGGCCGTCTGCTTCACCGACCGCCAGCGCACCGTCGACGCCCTGGCCCAATTGCTGTGAGCGATACGCCCGACGCTGCCGGCTCCGACGCTGCCGGCTTCGAGGCCGACGTGGTGGTGCTGGGCCTGGGTCCCGGCGGCGAGTACCTGGCCGGGCGCCTGGCCGAGGGCGGGCTGGAGGTGGTGGGCATCGACGGGCGGCTCGTGGGCGGCGAGTGCCCCTACTGGGGGTGCGTGCCCTCCAAGATGATGATCCGGGCCGCCAACCTCCTGGCCGAGGCGCGGCGCGTGCCGGGCATGGCGGGAAAGGCCACCGTCGAGCCCGACTGGGCCCCGGTGGCGGCGCGCCTGCGCCAGGCCACCGACGACTGGGACGACCGGGTGGCCGTCGAGCGCCTGCAGGGACAGGGCGTCCGTTTCGTGCGCGGCGTGGGACGACTCGACGGCCCCGGCGCCGTGGTGGTCGACGGCCGGCGCATCGAGGCACGGCGCGCCGTGGTGATCGACACGGGAACAGCGCCGTGGGCGCCACCGGTTCCCGGGCTCGACGAGGGCGCTTACTGGACCAACCGCCACGCCGTCGAGCTACGGGAGCTGCCGAGCTCCCTGGTGGTGCTGGGCGGCGGCGCCATCGGCGTGGAGCTGGCCCAGGTCTTCGCCCGCTTCGGGGTGGCCGTGGCGGTGGTGGAGGTGGCCGACCGATTGCTGGCCCCCGAGGAGCCCGAAGCTGGTGAGTTGCTGGCCCGGGTGTTCGCCGCCGAGGGCATCGCCGTGCACACCGGCGCCAAGATCGCCGCCGTCCGCCACGACGGGCTGCTCACCGTCGAGCTCGAGGACGGCCGGACGGTGGAGGGGGAGCGGCTGCTCGTGGCCACCGGGCGGCGCCCCGACCTGGCCGCCATCGGGGCACGCACCATCGGCGTCGACGAGAGCGCCCGGTCGCTGCCCGTGGACGCCCGCATGCGGGTGACCGAGGGCGTGTGGGCCATCGGCGACGTGACGGGCCACGGCGCCTTCACCCACATGTCCATGTACGAGGCGGCCATCGCCGCCGCCGACATCCTGGGCGAGGGCGGTCCCGGCGCCCAGTACCACGCCGTGCCCCGCGTCACCTTCACCGATCCCGAGATCGGCTCGGTGGGCCTGTCGGAGGCCGACGCCCGCTTCGCCGGCCTGGCGGTGCGGGTGGGCCTCACCCAGCTGCCCGAATCGGCGCGGGGGTGGATCCACAAAGTAGGCAACGACGGGTTCGTGAAGCTGGTGGAGGACAGCACGCGCCGGGTGCTGATCGGTGCCACCTCGGCGGGACCCGCCGGTGGCGAGGTGCTGGGCATGCTCACCCTGGCGGTGCAGGCGGCCATCCCCACCGACGAGCTGCGCAGGACCATCTACGCCTATCCCACCTTCCACCGCGCCGTCGAGGCGGCCCTGGCGGACCTGGCCGGCGACGGGTAGCGCAGATCAGCAGTAGGGGATGGCCAGGGTGAGGAGGAAGCCCTCGGGGTCCTCCCACATGGCCTGCACCACGAAGCCCGCCGCGTAGAGCTCGTCGCGCACCTGCTCCCTCGTGAACTTGGCGCTGATCTCGGTACGCATTTCCTCGCCGGCGGCGAATGACACCTTCATGTCGAGCTCCGGCACCGACACCGTCTGCTCATCCGACGAGCGCAGGCGCATCTCCATGTGGGCGGCGTCGGCGTCCCAGCGGGCCACGTGCTCGAAGCACCCCAGGTCGAAGTCGGCGCCCAGCTCCCGGTTGAGCACGGACAGCACGTTGCGGTTGAAGGCAGCCGTGACCCCCGCCGCGTCGTCGTAGGCGGACAGGAGCCGGGTGGGGTCCTTCACCAGGTCCGTGCCGATGAGCAGGCTGTCGCCGCTGGCCATGGCGCAGTCGAGGTCGAAGAGGAACCGGCGCCGCTCGTCGGGAACGAGGTTGCCGATGGTGCTCCCCAAGAAGGCGACGAGCCGCCTCCCACCGCGCGGGATGTGGGCCACGTGCTGGTGGAAGTCGCCCACCACGGCGTGCACGGCCAGCTGCGGGTACTCGTCGCTCAGGGCGGCGGCGGCGGTGGCCAGCGTCCCGTCGGACACGTCGAGGGGCACGTAGCGCTCCAAGGTGCCCACCCTGGTGAAGGCGTCGAGCAGCAGGCGCGACTTCTCGCAGGTGCCCGCCCCGAGCTCCACCAGCGTGCCGGCGGCGCTCGTGGCGGCGATCTCGTCGGCGTGGCGCTCGAGGAGCCGGTGCTCGGCACGGGTGAGGTAGTACTCGGGCAGCCGGGTGATGGCGTCGAAGAGGGCGCTGCCCTTGTCGTCGTAGAACCACACCGGCGTCAGCCACTTGGGCCGGGCCGAGAGGCCGGCCCGCACGTCACGGCACAGGGCGGCTCGAAGGTCCTCGGCCGTTATGTGGACGTCGATGGTGGGTGTGTGGTCCGCCGCCACGTGACCGCTCAGGCGTCGGCCGCCAGGCGCAGCCCGCTGAAGGCCCACCGGGCGGCCGGAGGGAAGAAGTTCCGGTAGGTGGGGCGCACGTGTCCCGACGGCGTCACGCAGCAGCCGCCGCGCAAGACCATCTGGTTGACCATGAACTTGCCGTTGTACTCGCCCACGGCGCCGGCGGGGGGGTGGAACCCCGGGTAGGGGCTGTAGGCGCTGGAGGTCCACTGCCACACCTCGCCCATGAGCCCGCTCTCCCCGGCACACGGGTGCAGCAGCGCGCCTTCGTCGCCGGGCTCGAGGAACCGTCCCCGTCCGGCGGCGTCCTGGTCCGTGCACAGCGTCTCCCACTCGGCCTCGGTGGGAAGGCGCGCCCCCGCCCACCGGGCGAAAGCGTCGGCCTCGTAGTAGCTCACGTGCACCACCGGCTCCTCGGGGTCGAGCGGCCGGGGCCCGTGCAGCGTGAAGACCTGCCACCCCCCGTCAACCGACGACCAGTACAGCGGCGCCTCCCACCCTTCGGCCGTCACGGTGGCCCATCCGTCGGACAGCCACAGCTCGGGACGCCGGTACCCGCCGTCGGCCACGAAGGCGGCCCACTCCCCGCACGTCACGAGCGACGACGACACGGCGAAGGGCTCGAGGGCCACGGCATGGCGCGGGCCCTCGTTGTCGAAGGCGAAGCCCGGGCCGCCATGGCCGATCTCGACCAGGCCGCCGCCATGGCCGATCCAGCGACGTGGGCGGGCGTGTGCTGCATCGGCGCCGGCCGTCGCGCCGCCGCCAGCACCGTCGGCCTTGGCGGGCACCGGCCGGTAGAGGGGGAGCAGCGGGTTGCACGACAGCACGTGCTTGGCGTCCATGAGCAGCAGCTCCTGGTGCTGTTGCTCGTGGTGCAGGCCCAGCTCCACCAGCCACGCCCGGGGATCCTCGAGCGAGGCGGGGCGGGCCGGGTCGAGCAGCTGCTCCATGGACCGGTCCACGTGCCTGCGGTAGGCGGCCACCTCGGCCACCCCCGGACGCGAGATCACGCCGCGAGCGGGGCGCGGGTACCGGGCACCGACGGTCTCGTAGTAGGAGTTGAACAGGTAGCGGTAGGCCGGGTGGTAGGGCCGGTAGCCGTTCACCGGCTCGAGGAAAAACGTCTCGAAGAACCACGAGGTGTGCGCCCGGTGCCACTTGGTGGGGCTCACGTCGGGCATGGACTGCACGGTCTGGTCCTCCGCCGACAGCGGCGAGGCCAGGTGTTCGGTCTGCTCCCGGACCTGCCCGTAGCGCGCCTGCAGGGTCGACGAGCGCTGCGGGGTGGTCATCAGATCGGCCATCGCCGTCTCCCGTCGACGCTGCTGCGGAACCCGGGTGCTGCTCGTCGTTGGGCGCCACGTCCTGGTGGCCACGCTACCGGCGCCTTGTCGCCGGCCGGGTCAGCTCAGCGCTCGTCGAAAGGATAGCACAGGT
>JBJKRZ010000243.1:0-6788 GCA_046704365.1 Acidimicrobiales bacterium
CCCTGCCGGCCCCGCCCCGGCGCCCGGGCAGGCCCGTCCTGCTGCTGGAGGCCGCCCCCAGGGGCTCCGGGGCGGACCCCGGCGCACTGACAGCCCTGGCGGCGGATGCCGCCCGCCGGGCATGGGAGCTCGCCACGGACGGAGCGGGCAGCGGCCTCGAGCTGACGGAAGAAGAGGACTGCGCCCGGTGGGCAGCGGGGATGGTCGAGGGCGTGCCATCATCGGTGGGCTTCGAGGAGCTGGCGCGGCGAAGCGGGTTGGACCGGCGAGCGTTGTTCCTGCGGGCCCTGGCCTGGAGGGCTGGCGGCCGAGACGGGCTACGCGCCCTGCTCGATGTCTGGGACCCCGATCCGTCGGAGATGGCACGGGCAAGGGCCCAGCTCGGTCCTGGCAGCCGGGTCTCCCACAACCACGTCACCCGAGGCGAGGACCAGCTCCGCCTGGGCCGTGACGGCAGGTGGTACGCCTACCGGAGGGTGCGAGGCGCCTGGCAACCCGAGACTGCGCCTGCGGCCTCTTCGGAAGATCCACAGGGCCCGACGTTCACGGCGTTCGGGTACTAGCTGTAGTCGTAGAACCCTCTGCCCGTCTTTCGCCCGAGCAGCCCCGCCTCCACCATGCGCGCCAACAGCGGCGGTGGGGCGAACAGTGGCTCTTTGAACTCCTCGTAGAGCGAATTGGCCACCGCCATGGTGGTGTCCAGCCCGACCAGATCGGTCAAGGCCAACGGGCCCATCGGGTGGGCACAGCCCTTGACCATCCCGGCATCGATGTCCTCTTTCGTGGCGAAGCCGGACTCGAGCATGCGAACGGCTGACAGCAGGTAGGGAATGAGCAGGGCGTTCACGATGAACCCCGCTCTGTCCTTGGAACGGATCACGTGCTTCTGCAGCACTTTCTGCGCAAAGCTCTCGGCAAGGTCGGTCGAATCCTCACTGCTCATGAGAGAGGAGACCACCTCCACCAAGGGCAGCACCGGCACCGGGTTGAAGAAGTGGATGCCCACCACCTGCTCGGGACGCCGGGTGGCCATGGCCAGCTTCATGATGGGGATCGACGAGGTGTTGGAGGCCAACAAGGCGTCGTCCATCTCCACGACCTTGTCGAGGAGGGAGAAGACTTCGAGCTTCAGCTCCTCGGACTCCACGACGGCCTCGACCACCATGTGGGCATCCGCCAGCGCGTGATAGTCGGTGGTGAAGGCGATGCGAGAGAAGGCCTCGAGTGCTTGCTCCTCGCTGAGCTTCTTGGAGCTCGACGCCCGCCGGAGAGAAGCCTCGACGCGCCTGCGGCCCTTTTCCGAGGCATCGTGGTCGAGCTCGACGACCTTCACCTCTAGGCCGGCCCTGGCACAGACCTCGGCGATGCCTGATCCCATGAGGCCACAGCCGATCACACCGACCCTTCTGATCTCTTCTGCTTGCATCGCCAGCTCTCCATGCCCTTTCACTCGGTGCACAACTCAGTCTTGTTCGAACCACAGGTCGCTCGGTCTCGCTGCTGCTTGGGCGAACGAGATCGCCTTTGAAGGCGCGGCGGCGGCGCGTTCTCTTTGGGGGGTTGCTCTACTCAGGCCTCTGTCGACGTCGACGATGTTCTGAGCGGACGAGCTCGCCACCCCACGGCAGCCTATATCCGGCGAGCAGGCAACGACCGGTCAGCTCCCACAGGCGTCCATCGCTACTACCCAAGTTCTCGGCGACTGTGGCCTCCGCTATGCGTCGGTCAAGCTGTTCCAGTCTGGCAGCGTCCACAGCTCGTACCCCCGTTCTGCGGCCCGCTTCGGCATCCTATTGAAATCGCGGCGGTGACGCATCGACGTTCATGCCACGTGACGTGACCTCCAACAAGTGACCCATTGGTAACCGTAAGCCGGTCGGGCACCGAGATTTCGCGAAACGGTTCTCGGCGAGATTGCACGAGACGGAACACGCCGATCGTCTCCGACGTGCAGGGAGCGACACGATCAGGCGGCGTCGACCCAGGCTCCCCGCACTCGTGGCGGCCTTGCTCGCGGGAGGCGGCGCTCGGCCCCGAGTGCCTCCTGGCTCCGTGTACAGGGACTTCAGGGGGATCTGCGACCTCGCCCGAGCAGAACGTGGCGCGCTAGCTTGTTGGTCGTGGACATCCTCGTGGGAGTGCTCATCGGCCTGGTCATCTCCGAGGTCTCCTTCTTCGTCACCTCCATCTACCTCCACCGGACCCTCTCGCACCGCGCCTTGCGCTTGCGCCCATCCGTGAGCGCCATCTGCCGCGTCATGATTTGGGTCTTGACCGGCATCCGCCCACGGCAATGGGTCGCCGTCCACCGCAAGCACCATGCCTTCACCGACAGGGAGGGAGACCCTCATTCGCCGGTGCTGCTCGGCTATGCCAAGGTCCAGTGGGGCAATGTTGCGCTGTACCGGCGGGTGTCGAGAGATCCGGAGGTGGTCGCCCGCTATGCGCGTGATCTGCCCGCCGGTCGGTGGGACCGCCTGCTCTTCGACCACGCCCTGCTCGGGCTCGGTCTCGGTATCGCCGCTTCCGTGGGCGTGCTCGGCTGGAAGATCACGCTGGTGGCAGCCCTCACCCATGGAGTCGTCTACCTGGCCGGAAGCGGGGCCATCAACGCCATCGGGCACCACTGGGGAAGAAGGCCCTACCAGAACCTCGCCACCAACAACCGGTGGTTGGCGCTGCTCGTCGCCGGGGAGGGTCTGCACAACAACCATCACGCCGCTCCCACCTCGGGCCGTTTCTCGTTCGCCAAGGCCGAGCTCGACCCGGCGTGGCTGGTGATCCGCATGCTGACGCTCCTGCGCTGGGCGAGCGTGCGCCACGAGCTGATCCGGCCCAAGGCGCAGCTGATCCCCGCGGTCCACACAGAAGCTTGATGACCCGTCCAGGCCACGCTCGCCAGACAACGAGCGTGGCTCAGACCCTGGGGCCGTTCCTCGAGTCGCTCTTCTCAGAGCTCTCGGTAGCCATCCGGTTCTGGGACGGAAGCGTCACCGGGGCAGAAGCGTCGACGGCAACGATCGTCGTCAACTCGCCCATCGCCCTGCGCAGGCTCCTGTGGGCTCCGGGTGAGCTGGGCCTGGGCAGGGCGTACGTGTCGGGCGAGATCGACGTCGAGGGCGACATCTTCGAAGCGTTGGCCGTGCGCGACCACCTGTCGCGCCGCCGCCCAGGGTCGGCCGTCGCTCTTGGTCCGGGTACCTGGCTCCGGGCCTTCGATGCGGCACGTCGCCTGGGCGTGCTGGGCCTCCCAGCACCGCCGCCGGCACAGGAATCCCGACTTCACGGAAGACGCCACAGCAAAGGGCGCGACAGGGCGGCTATCACCCATCACTACGACATCTCCAACGACTTCTACCGCCTGGTGCTCGGGAAGACCATGACCTACTCGTGCGCCTATTTCAAGGAACCGACGATGGCCCTCGACCAGGCCCAGGATGAGAAGTACGAGCTCATCTGCCGCAAGCTCGCCCTCGGCCCGGGCATGCGCCTGCTGGACGTGGGCTGCGGGTGGGGCGGCATGGTGATCCACGCCGCCGCCCGTCACGGCGTCCGAGCGGTGGGCGTGACGCTGTCCGAGGCCCAAGCCGAGCTGGCGGCCAAGCGAGTGGCAGACGCCGAGCTGAGCGACCGTGTGGAGATCAGGCTCTGCGACTACCGCGACGTGGACGACGGCCCCTATGACGCCATATCCAGCATCGGCATGTTCGAGCACGTCGGGCTGTCGAGGCTCGAGGAGTACTTCGCCCGGCTCTTCCACCTGCTTGCCGCCACCGGACGCCTCCTCAACCACGGGATATCCAGCCCGGTTGGAGGCGGATTCTCCCGGCGCTCGTTCGTCAACCGCTACGTGTTCCCCGACGGGGAGCTTCACGAGGTGGGCAGCGTCGTGAGCACCATGCAGCGGGTGGGCTTCGAGGTGCGAGACGTCGAGTCACTGCGCGAGCACTACGCACGTACGCTTCGGGCCTGGGTATCGAACCTCGACGGCGCGTGGGAGGAGGCCCAGCGGCTGGTGGGCCCGGCACGCGCCCGGGTGTGGAAGCTGTACATGGCGGCATCGGCGCTCAACTTCGAGGTGGGACACGCCGCCATCCACCACGTCCTCGGGGTGAAAGCTGACCGAGCAGGAGTGAGCGCCATGCCTGCCACACGTGCGCCCTGGCTCACCTGAGAGCCGGGGCGGGGAGTTACCCGGGGGCTGAGCGCCGGGAGGCGCCCGCAGGAACAGCGCCTGGTGTGCTCACGCCGGCGAAGGCGCCGGTCGACTCGTGGGTGCCAGCAGGAAGATGACGATGTCCCATATGAGGTGGCTCACGATGAGCGACTCGGCGTCCACGCCGAGAGCAGCGAGGCTCGACCAGTAGGACCCTGCGACCGAGGCCGCCCCCACCAAGGTGGGGTTGGCCGACGCCAGGTGGACCCCGCCATAGGCACCTGCCGCCAGCGCCGCCCCCTGCCAACGGCCTCGTCTGCCGGCGAGGGAGCGCTGCAGCCACCCTCGCCAGAACAGCTCCTCGGCCGGCGCGATGACGGCGGCAAGCCGGGTGGCGATCAGCCACTGGCTCTGCCCGCTGCGCAGCTCGTAGATGGCCGAGATGTCCTGTGCCCCTTGCGGCATCACCCGGCGCGCCAGGCGGTCTCCGACCTGGAAGAGCAGGTACAGCCCGCTGGCGATGGCGACCCCCTCGGCCAGGTGCCGGCGACGGAACTGCAGGCGTCGCAACTCGGGCCGCCGACACAGGGCCAAGGTGCCCAGAAGCGCACCCGTCGTGGTCATCCTCGACCAGAACGAGCCCCGCGGCCCGCGGAAGGTGGCGGCGAAGCAGACCGAGGCGAGCGCCAAGCCGGCTGCCAGTTCGGCGCCGCTCGCCTCCGGGCGGCTCGAGTCGTCGGGGCGGCGGTTCACGCCGCCGCTGCCAGACCGGCCACGAGCAGCGCTCCGAAGAAGGCGTGGAGCTGTGCCGTCGAAAGATCGATGGTGGCCAGAGACCGGCGCTCGCCGCGCGCACCCAGTGCCGCTGCCAGCACCACCCGCACGAGCAGAGGCATGGAGAGCACAGCGGCGATGGCCTCGGTGGGCACGGCACCAGCGAGCACCTCGCAAACCAGGGCCAGATAGGCCCCGATGACGAGCCCGAGATAGGCAAGGTAAGCCCGCCGCCGCCCGATCTTGATCGACAGCGTCGACACACCGACCCGGGCGTCGTCGGCGATGTCCCGCCACTCGTTGCCGTGCAAGATGGCAGTCACCATGCAGCCGATGGGCAGGCTCACCGCGAACCCGGCCACGTCCAGACGGCCCGTGACGACGTAATAGGCGCCCTCCACCATCACGGGTCCCATGAGGACGAAGACGACAGGGAGGCCCAGTGCCCGGTACTTGAGGCGCAAGGGAGGAGCCGTGTAGCCCACGCCGCCCAGCATGCCGGCGACGCCGAAGAGGGCGACGGGCCATCCGCGGACGCTGATGAGCCAGCCGCCCAGGGCGACGGCCACCACCAGTGCCGTGACGGCGTAGGCGAGCGCCTGGCGCTCGGAGAGACGACCCTTCAGCACGGCGAGGCTGGCCCGGGGAGAGGTGATCGAGTCTGCCCCGCTGCGCACGTCGTAGACCTCGTTCACCACGTTGGTGCCGACCTGCAACAACACTGCGGCCGCCATCGCCGCCGCCGCCAAGGTCCAGCGCAGGGGTCCTGAGGCGCCGGCCAGGGCGATGCCCGCCGCCACGGGCACGGCACTGGCGGTCAGGCTGAAGGGGCGAGTCACCTCCCACAGAGCCGCCACGCGGCGCCCGAGACGCCCAGCCAGTCCCCTGTCCTCGGGCATCGTCGGATCCCCGTGCGCCACTGCTCCGGCGCGGGGGGCGGCTGCTCGCTCGGAGCGGGCCGTAGCGAGGGCTGCGGCAGCGGCGATCACCCCCTCCACCTGGTCGTCGTCCTGGACCACCGGCTGCAGGAGGGGCAGGTCCAGCCCGGCCTCCTCGAACTCGAGGGCACGGGCGGCGACGTCCTCGGCGGTGCCGCAGAGGATGAAGGCGTCGATCACCTCGTCGGGCAGCAGCTCGGCGGCCCGGTGGTACTCCTCTGCCCTCCAGGCGGCCGCCACGTCGTCGCGCACGCTGCGCGGCAGCCGGGCCCGCGCCAGCGACACGTCGGACAGGATGCTCATCATGTAGATGACGAAGGGCTCCCGTTTGGCCCGGTTGAGCGCCTCCCGACGGCTGGGCCCGATCAAGCTGAGCAGATATCCCGCCGAGCGCACCGAGCCGGAGGCACGGCCTGCCTCGGCCTCGGCCCGGCGCAGGTTGTCCAGGATGTGGCGAAGGCTGGGCAGCGACTCGGCGGGTCGGGCGAGGTATCCGTCGGCCACGGTGCCGGCCAGCTCCACCATGGCCGAGCGGTACCCGGCCACGTAGATCGGGACGTGGTGGACGGGCGGGAACATCGGCACCAGGTCGGGCACGCCGGCAACCGGGCTCGGCTGGCGTTCGCCCCGCCAGAGGCGGCGCAGCAATTCGATGGCCTGCTCGAGCTGGTCGATGGCGAGCTCCGGGCTGTATCCCACCCCCATCTGGGCCAGCCGGAGAGGCAGCCCTGTCCCCAGGGCACAGACGATGCGGCCCGGGGCCATGTCGTCGAGGGCGCTCACGGTCATGGCGGTGAGCACCGGGTGCCGGGTGAGCGGGGACACCGCTCCCAGTGCCACGGTGAGACGGGGGACCCGGCTCGCCACGGCGGCGGCGTAGGAGATGGCGTCGCGCTCGAAGTAGCTCTCGTGGAACCAGA
>JBJKRZ010000244.1:0-3637 GCA_046704365.1 Acidimicrobiales bacterium
GCGCAGCCGCGCCGCGAGGTCCTCGAGGCGGGAGAAGGCACCGCCGAGGGCCTTGCCCACGCGGCCCTCCCCCCGCCGGCGCCCTGCCCTGGCCTCGAAGGTGACGCCCGACACCAGCCCGGCCAGCACAGGTGGCGACAGCCCGTCGAAGAGCCCCAGCCACAGCCCTTCGGCCACGAGCAGGTCGCACTCGTGGTACATGCGGGCCAAAAGCGCCCCCCGCTCGGTGAGCCGCCAACGATCGAGCTCCACGTGCCCCCAGCGCTCGAGCAGCTGGAGCGCCCTGTCCAGCCGGCGGCTCAGGGCATGGTGGTGATGGCGGTCGCGGAACTGGGCGAAGGAGCGCTCGAGCACCACGTGCGCCTGGTCGGCGGCGTAGCGACGCACCAGGTTCACGGCCAGGTTGTAACTGGGCCGGAACGACGAGCTGAGCTCGGGGGCGGGCGAGGTGGCCAGGGTGGACAGGCCGGCCAGGGACAGCTGCGGCGTCCACGGCACCACGGCGTGGCCGACCACGTCGAGCCCCCGCCGGCCGGCCCGTCCCGTGAGCTGCGCGTACTCGCCGGAGGTGAGCCCGCTACGGCCGTGCTCGCGGATCTTGGTGAGGCGCTCGACGACCACCGTGCGCGCCGGCATGTTGATGCCGAGCGCCAGGGTCTCGGTGGCGAACACCACCTGGAGCAGGCCCGAGGCGAAGCAGTCCTCCACCGCCTCACGGAAGGCGGGGATCATCCCGGCGTGGTGCGGGGCCAGCCCCGCCTCCAGCCCCACCAGCCACGAGCCGTAGCCGAGCACCCCGAGCTCGTCGTCGGCGAGGCCCTCGGTGTGGGTCTCGGCTCGCCGACGGATCTCGGGGCGGTGGCGGGCCTCGCTCAGGCGCACGCCGTCGGCCAGGCACTGGGCCACGGCGTCCTCGCAGGCGGCCCTGGAGAAGATGAACACGATGGCGGGCAGCATCCCCCGCTCTTCGAGCTCCTCCACCAGCTCGCTGCGCCGGGGAGAGGACATCGGGGCGTGGCGCAGCCCACCGGGGCGCCGGCGCATGCGGGCCGTGCGCTGGTCGAAAGCAGCGGCCCGGGGATGCAGCCTGCCCTCGTCGAGCAAGGGCAGCAGCTCCACGCGCCGGGTGCCCCGTTCGGCCACGGCCACGTGGTTGGCCAGCTCCACCGGGCGGCGCTCCTCCACGACCACCTTGGTGGGACCGCGCACGCTCTCGATCCAGGCGCCCAGCTCGGCGGCGTTGGAGACGGTGGCCGACAGGCACACCAAGGTGACCTCGGGGGGCAGGACGATGATGACCTCCTCCCACACCGATCCCCGGTAGGGGTCCTGGAGGAAGTGCACCTCGTCGAGGACCACCGTCCCCAGGCCACCGAGCGCAGGGGAGCGGGCGAAGAGCATGTTGCGCAGCACCTCGGTGGTCATGACCACCACCGGGGCGTCACCTTGGTGGGAGACGTCGCCGGTCAGCAGCCCCACCTGTGCGGCGCCGTAGACGGCGGCGAGCTCGGTGAACTTCTGGTTGGACAGCGCCTTGAGCGGCGTCGTGTAGAAGGCCTTGGCCCCCCGCCGGCGCGCCCGTGCCACCCCGTAGTCGGCCACCACCGTCTTGCCCGAACCCGTGGGTGCCGACACGAGCACCGAGCGCCCGGCGTCGAGGGCGTCGAAGGCCTCCACCTGGAAGGCGTCGGGAGCGAATCCCAGGCGGCCGAGCACCTCGGCGCGCAGGGCGGCGGCGGCGTCAGGGACGTCGTGGGCCACGGGCGGCGGGCGGCGTCAGCGCCGCAGCAACTTCCCCACGACGATGGACAACTCGTAGAAGGCGTACAGGGGCACGGCCAGCGCCAGCATGGAGAACGGGTCTCCGCTGGGCGTGATGACGGCGGCCACGACCACGATGATGACGATGGCCCATCGTCGGAACGACGCCAGGCGGCTGGCCGACACCACACCGGCCAGCTGGAGCGCCACCAGGACCACGGGGAACTCGAAAGTGAAGCCGAAGACGGCGATCACGGCCACCACCAGGGCCAGGTAGCGGTCCGGGTTGTAGATCTGGTGCAGGCTGGGGCCCCCGATCGAGGCCAGGAAGGCCAGGGCGTGAGGGAACATGAGGTAGGCCACGGCGCCGCCGGCGACGAACAAGGCCACGGCGCAGGCCACGAAGGGCACGGCGTAGCGCTTCTCGTGGGAGAGCAGCCCCGGCGTGACGAAGCGCCACAGCTCCCACAAGAACACCGGCGAGGCGAGCACCAGCCCTCCGTAGGCGGCGATCTCCACGCGCAGCGACAGACCGTCGAGGGGGCTCGTCACGTACAGGGTGCAGTTGGGCGCCACGCGGCAGTAAGGCGCCTTCAAGAAGTCCAGGATGTGGGGGTAAGCCACGAAGGCCACCGTCCCGGCCGCCGCGTAGGCCACCACGACCACGATCACCCGCCGGCGCAGCTCGGTCAGGTGCTCGACGAGGGTCATGGACTGGGGCGACGGCCTGTCCGGCCCCCGCGAGCCACGCAGGCGCAGCGCCATCAGTGCCGCCCTCCGCTCAATTCATGCTGGGGTCGTCGGGCACCGACGGGAGCGGCTCCCCCGCCTCCGGCCCCGTCCCGGGGCCCGGCGCCTGCGGGGAGGCGGCGGGGGCGCCCCAGCCGTTGCTCGTCCCCGGTGGCGACCGGGTGGGCCCGGGGTCGTCGGCCACCACAGTGGAGACTCCGTCGCCCTGGGAGTGCTCGTGCTCGTCGGCCAGGCGGTTCAGGTAGCCGAGGGGCGAGCGCACCGCCTGGCTGAGCTCGTGGGTGGGGGGCAGCTCGGGGAAGACGCCGCGCACCTCGCTCTCGAGGCGCGTCCGCAGCCGGCGCAGGTCACCCCACAGTGCGCCCAGCTGGCGGGCCACGCCGGGCAGCTTGTCGGGACCCAGCACCACCAGGGCCACCACCAGGATGACGAGGATCTTGGCCGGGCTCAGGGAGAACATGCCGGGCGAAGTCTACGACCGGGCGGCGCAGAGCCTCGAGCGGTGCCCGCCCCGGGCGCCGCCGGCGTCAGAACAGGCGGATGGAGGACAGGGGCCAGATGCGCATGACCACGCGACCCACGATGTCGGAGCGGGGGACGTAGCCGAAGAAGCGGCTGTCGTCGGAGTTGGTCCGGTTGTCGCCGAGCACGTAGTAGTCGCCCTTGGGGATCGTCTGGCGCCGTATGGCCGGGCCCAGCTGGGTGCCCGGCACCGGCTCGGGCACGAGCACCACCTTGTCGTGGGTGTCGGGGCCCTGCACGTAGACGTTGCCGTCGCTCGACCAGATGGTCTCACCGGGCAGGCCCACCACCCGCTTCACGAGGTCCTGGATGTTGGCCGACTTGGGCTCCCCCGGAGGCCGGCTGAAGACGATGATGTCGCCCCGGTGCACGGCGTGCAGGTCGTAGCTCAGCTTGTCCACCAGGATGCGGTCCCCGATCATGAGCGTGGGCTCCATCGAGGCCGAGGGGATGAAGAAGGTCTGGATGACGAAGGCCCGCACGCACAGCGCCACGGCCAGGGCGATGACGAGGACCACCGCCCACTCGACCACCCAGCGCCTGCGCCGGGCGGCGTCCCCGGTCACCCGCCCGGCGGCCCGCTCCCCGCTGCGCTGCGCTGTCG
>JBJKRZ010000245.1:0-29877 GCA_046704365.1 Acidimicrobiales bacterium
ACAGCCGGTGTAGTCCATGTACGAATAGGCGGCCCATCCCCAGCCCTGTGTTTCGGCGAAGTCGATCACGTTCTGGTAGTACGTTCCGTCGTCGGAGCTCGGCCACCCGAACTCTCCCACGAAGACCGGTACATCTTCGCTTTTCTGAAACGTCACCCACGGTTCCAGCCCGGGACTGGGGTCATATGGATTGCCCTGGTACCCGCACTGCGGGGGAGGTGAAGTCGGACACGTGTAGTAGTGGACGTCGTAGACAATGTTGCTCCCCGCAACCAGATCGCCTGCCGGTGGAGGGTCGTTGGCCCACGAATACCCCTCGACAAAGACGAGGTTCCTGGCTCCGGCAGCTCGGACGTCGTCGTAGAGCTGCTGCATGCCGAGGCCGTCGAAAGTGCTCTGTTGCCCTCCGTCGAGCCACACTTGCGCCGAGATGCCATTCGGCTCGTTGAACAGGTCGAAGGCCACGAGGGGATTGGATCTGAACGCTCCGGCGACCGAGGACCAGAAGTCACCCGCGGCTGGAGCGTCCGCCATGTTGGCCCGAGGGCCTACAGGGCACGTTCCGCTTGCGCCGATATCACTCGGGACACCGGCTTGCAGGGTAAGCAAGGCAACCATGCCCAGAGACGTCGTCCACTGCACCGCCTGCTCCACAGCGGACTCGTACGATGGGTCATAGGAGCAGCTCTGCGGGTCCCACAAGTCCTCGTTGAGGAAGAATCGGATCATGGTGGCTCCCCATTGGTGCAGCTGCGCGAAAGTGCCCTCTTCGAGGTCGGGCGGGTCCGCGCTCGTAGCCAGGCCGAGATAGGAAATGCCTCGGAGCACTACGGGATCACCGTTGGCGCCGAGCACCTGGGACCCGCTTGTGTGCAGGGGTGCCACCACCGGCGGGGAGTCGTCGGCGAGCTGGCCCAAGAAGGCGTCATCGACGTACAGCAGGCCGGCGCCCGAGGACACCTGCTCGAATACGGCCAAGGCCACATAGGCGGCGTTGGCGGGTGCCAGCGCCACGGCCGGACTCGTCTTCCCCCACGTCCCGAGTGACGGCGTGACCGCTGTGCTCGGCGACCAGCTCAGCGCCTTGCCCGCAGCGTCCCAGAACACGATCGAGGCGTAGACCTGGCTGGTGCTGCCGGTAACGGCCGGTTGCACCTGGGCGTATCCCGCATAGACGTGGTTGGGTTGGGCAGGTGTGAGAAGCGAGACGGGCGACGCCGAACCAGGTACCGGCGACGACACTGCACCGGCCAGGGCCGACGAGGCCGAAGGGTCCTGGGGAACGATCTCGAGGCTCCCCGGATCCCCTTCCCCGACTCCCGAGATCCAGGTGATGCCGGCGCCTTCGCCGGTCCAGCCTCCACTGGAGGATTCAAAGGTCGACTGGTCGCCCTGAAGGAGGTTGGCCACGGGATCACTCGCCGTCAAGCTCTTGCTGCTCGTGGCCACCTCAGGTCGGGCCTGGCGCCCGACAGCGGCGGCCGCCAGCAACAGGACCGCGAGAACCGAGATCCACGTCAAGGTGTGGACGCCGACGGGCGGGGTCCACGAGGGACCGCCCAAAGACGCCGCCGCGCGACGCCGCCGATCGCCGAGGGGTTGACCTGTCATGGGGTGCCTGTGTTCGATACCGGGGGGCGTCTGGCCCGACCGCCACTACCGACATCGGCCCGTGAGTGGAACAACTGTAGCTCCGACCTTTGGGAGCGAACGACTCGTCAGCGGGTGCGGCCTTGATACTCCTGGTAGAGGGCGCCGACCGTGTCGATACCCACCGCCACCTCGTCGGGGAAACGTACGCCCAGCTCCTCGACGACGGTCAGTACCTCGACCAGATCAAAGGAGTCGAGCCCGAGGTCCTCAACGAGGCGCGCCTCGGGGAGGAGGTCGACGGGGTCGAGGTCGAGCGCTTCGCTCAGGCGACCGACGAAGGCCTGGAAGTCGAGAGGCGGCATCACAGGCGCTCCAGCTCGCCCGCCTGGTAGCGCGACCGGCAGGCGCCCCGGCGCAACTTCCCCGACGAGGTCTTGGGCAACGAGCCGGGAACCACCAGCACGACGTCGTCGAGTCGGACGCCACACGATTCGCCCATGACGCGGGACAACTCGTCGCGTGCCTTGACGGCATCGCCTGTCTTGAGCTCGGCCACCACGACCACGGCGTCGCCCTTGCGGCCCCGGCTCACTCCGAAGGCGATCACGTTGCCGGCCCGCACCCCTTCGACCTGTTGGGCCGCGCGCTCCAAGTCCTCAGGAAACACGTTGCGCCCTCCCACGATGATCATGTCCTTGAGGCGGCCACAGACCACCAGCTCCCCGTTGGTTAGGTAACCGAGGTCACCGGTACGCATCCACCTCTCAGTCCGAAACGCGGCGGCGGTAGCGTCGGGACGCCGGAAGTAGCCAGGCACCACCGATGGTCCTCGCAGCTCGATCTCCCCTACCGTGCGATCGGGCAGCACGGCCCCGGTCTCGGGCTCGGCGATCCGCAGCTCAAAGCCTCGGAGCGGCGGGCCGCAACGGGCCAGCCGGCGGGCAACCGGGTCCGAGGGCGAGCGCTGCTCGGCCACCCCTTCCCGCTCCAGCAGGTCGCCGTCCACCACGTCCGCGGCGAAGCCCCTGCCCGGTGCCGCGAAGCTCACCGCCACGGTCGCCTCTGCCATGCCGTAGCCGGCGTACAACGATCCGGGATCGAGCCCGTTTCCTTGGCCGGCAGCCGCCAGAGCATCCATGATGTCAGGGTCCACCGGCTCCGAGCCGCTGCCCAGGCGGCGGCACCGGCTGAGATTCACAGCTGGTGCTTTCTTGAGCAATCGAGCGGCCATCACGAGAGCGAAGTTGGGCCCGATGGTCCATGTGCCGCCGAAGAAGTCCATCCACTCCATCCACAAGCCCGGCGAGGTGATGAACCGGGACGGAGGAGCGAGGACGAAGCGGACGCCCGTGGTCATGGCCAGCGAAAGATTGTAGACGAGGCCCATGTCGTGGTAGAGGGGCAGCCAAGACACAACGACGTCGTCGGCGTCGAGCGGCGCCCGATCGACAACCGCATCGAGATTGTCGAGAAGACACCGGGCCGGGATCACCACGCCCTTGGGGTCAGCCGTCGAACCGCTGGTGAATTGCAGAATGGCCGTTCGCTCGGGGTCGTCCGGGGGTCGCTCGTAGCGACCTACCGGTGTGGCGGAGGCAGCAACCACCAGGTCGGGCAAGGTCAGGGGGGCCGGCAACGTCTCCGTAGTACACAACTCCGCCAGCTCCGGATCGCACAGCGTGGCGGACACCTCCCCCACGGTCAGCCGCTCGACCGTGCGCGAACGAAATTCCTGTTCAGCCTCTAGGCGGGTGCGCAAGGGCGGCACGATGACCGCCGCTCCGGTCAGCCAACAAGCCTCCAGCGCTGTCACCAGCGACCGCGACGTCGATCCCACCACGGCCACCCGGTCGCCAGGCGCTACCCCACGCGATTGCAGGGCTGCGGCCATGCGGCAAGCCTCGTCGACCAATGCCGCCCACGAGACCGACTCGGGAGCCGATCCGTCGAGGAGCACGATGTCCTGGCCCCCCTGAGCCCCCCGTTCGAGCCGGGCAATTAGCCCGTCGCTCACCGTGCCTCCCGCACAACCCCGCCAGCTCCGGGCTTCGGGCGGCGGCGCTTGCGCAGGGCGAGCATCTCCTCTCGCCGCTCGGGAGGACCGAAGTAGCGAACGACTCGGGCGGGCGAGCCCACTGCCAAGCAGTACGGTGGGACCGGGCGGTTCACCACGGAACCGCTCGCCACTAGCGCGCCTTCACCCACGTCGGCCTGAATGGTGCACTTGTCGGAGATGCCGGCCCCGTCGCCGATGCGGATAGGACGGAAACGATGTCCCTGCTCGGCCCAGTGCCGGTCCGGATCGCCGTAGCGGTGGCTCCCGTCGGCAATAAGGGTCGACTGCCCGAAGGCGCAACGCTTGCCGATATGGACCAGAGTCGAGCACTGGATGAGCGCCCCGGACGTGAAGACGGTTCCTGCCCCGATCTCGACCCGACCCTCACCCTCGATCTCACAGGCGAAGTTCCTGCGAAAGTCCACACCCGGTTCGACCACAAAAGTGCCGTTGTCAGGAATATAGAGGCTGAAACCCGGGCCGAAACGAACCGGCCAACCGATCTCGAGGTTGCAGTGCAGGTGGGTGACTCGCAGCTCCATCAGCCGCAGCCAGCTCATCGCCCGCCACCCGGCCCCGTAACGCACCGCCCACGGTAGCTTCCGTAGAGGTGTGGTCGCCATGGGGCGGAAGTATACGAGCAGCTCGTCTGGTTCGACTTGACCCGGCAGGGCGGGAGCACGGCGAATTGCTTACCGATATCCTCGCACTACGCCACGGCGCCCTTTCCATTTACCCCCGGCGCGAGCGGGTAGGTTGAAGGACCGGCCTTCCTCCACCCGAGAGAATCCCGCAGCCACCATCAGTCTCCTGAGTGCAGCACGGTTCGGAAGCCACCACTCGAATTCTTTGATCCCGTCGAATTGGGCCAGGGCGCGGTGCCGATAGGGGAACTGTTCCTTGGTGGGATTGTAAACGATGGCACTGCCTCTGCACACCCTCCGGAGGCGCTCGACGGCCGTCGGAGGGTCCTTGAGGTGAACGAGCAAGTCCCCGCAGAACACCAGATCGAACGCTCCCAGGTCCTCGTCGACCTCGTAAACCGAGCGCAGAACCCGTGTGACCTTCGAACCCAACGCCTGCCGAGCCAGCTCGAAACGGTCCCCTTTGGTCTCGTCCAGTGTTTTCACCATGCGGGCACGAAGAGAGCTGGGCCAGTCCAGAGCTTCGGGGTCGGCCAAGTCGAGCGCCACGACTTCGGCGGCTCCCCGACGCTCCATGGCGAAGGCCCAGTACCCGTCCATGGTGGCCACGTCCAGGCAGCGTGCCCCAGAAAGGTCGTGGGGCAGCATGACGCAATTCTCGATGGGCCGATGGTCGAACATGCCTTCGGTGTGAACGCCATCCCCCAGGTCCAGTGAGTGGTACCACGGGTACCGGGCGATCTCGGCGCGCAGTTCAGTTGAGTTCACGATGCCTTCCACGCCGACAGGTCGCGGCCGAGCCATGCTGCCAGCCGCTCGTTCTCCTCGGCGAACGCTCGGTAGAGGGTCTGCTTGGTTTGCGGCTCCATAGGCGGCGGCGCACCACCAGTGCGGGTGAACATCCGGACCATGAGCTCCCACCCCCGGGGCGACAGGCGCTGCACGAGGGAGGAAGCTCGCAACCTCCGGGCGAGCGGTTCGAACCGCACCTCACGGAAGCTGTTCTCGGCCGCATCGGCCTCCGGTACCACTGACGGATCGACACCGATGTGCCCCAGCACCTGTCTCAGGGTGCTCGAAGGATCGGTCCTAAATTCGTCGAGGAGCACGACTCGGATCTGCTCCCGGGAAAAATGCTCAGCCAGATGCTCAAGTTGCATGGCGTACCGTCCCATGGCGAGATAGTGCGGTGCAAGGTCCCAGTTCCGTGAACGGAGCTCCTCGGCAGCCGCCTGCGCGAAGGACCGGTTCTCCCAGCCGTAGTAGCGCATGTGGAAGTACTGGGAATAGGCTCGCTTGACGGGGTCTCGCAGGATGGCGACGAGCCGGGCATCGGGGACGGTTGCTGCCATCCGGGCCGGGGCCGTCGGCGTGGACAGATAGGTCGGCGTCGCTTCTCCGGCAGCTGCCAGGCTCCGGTTACCTTCGAAGAAGCTTCGATACCACTTTTCACCTCGCTCCCAGTTCGAGTCCTCATCGAAGAAGTGGATCTCTTTCGTCTTCGAGGCGAACACTCCCGGGTGCCTGCCCAGGGCTTTCCAAAGCGAGGTCGTGCCGGACTTGGCTGCCCCGACGATCAGAAAAGTGGGAAACTCCCTGGACATCGGCGCTGAGCCTATGCTCTGGCGCCAGAGTGAAGCGGATGACCGACCTTCGACGTCAGGCCCTGGCCGGTGCCAGACGCCGCGTGGCCCGCTTTGATTTGGCGAACCGTTATTTGCCCTGGCCTCTGTGGTGCGTTCTTGCTGCGTCCAATTCTTTGACGGTCGCCTGGGTGGTCGGCAAGCGTGCCGGCCGGCCCCTCACCTTCCTCCAGGTCGGAGCCAACGATGGCGTGATCCACGACCCTCTGCACGCAGTGGTGCGTGCCGGGGGATGGGCCGGCGTCCTGGTCGAACCCGTTCCCGCTATGTACGAGCGGCTGGTCGCTAATTACGCCGGAGTGCCCAATCTGGTCTTCGAGAATGCCGCCATCGGCCCCGCTAACGGCACGACCACGCTGTACTCCGTCGAGTCCCGCCCCGGTGATCCGTACTGGGTCGAGCTGATCGCCACGTTCGACCGCGCCACGATACTCTCTCATGCCGACGTTCTCACGGAGGTCGATCAGCGCATTGTCGAGGCCACAGTGCCCTCATTCACCTTGTCCACCCTCGTGGCTCGCCATCAGCTCGACAGGATCGACCTCTTGCAAGTAGACGTTGAAGGCTACGACTACGAGGTGCTCAAGCAGATCGACTTCTCGACCTCATGGGCCCCGACCTTCGTGGTGTACGAGCGCGAGCACCTGGACGCCAAGACCGACCGCGCCGCCCGCCGCTTGCTGCGCAGCGCCGGTTACCACTGGGTGGATATCTGGCCCGACGGCTTCGCCTACCGAGCGGCGCCCGAGACGCTGGGGGGAACCCACGCACGTCGTGTCAGCCAGCGTCCGGCATAGGACTTGACCCTCTCCTCCAGCGTCGGGTGGCGGTCCGGCATGGCGGGCGGCGGTCTCCGACCGTCGCCCTGGTAGAGGACGAGATAGCTGCCGTCCCGCCAGCGCCGGCGCAGGACGGTGCGCCGGCGCTTGGCCCGTTGCCCGATCAAGGCGAGTGCCGCCCCCTCCACCGACGGGCCTTCATCTCTCCGAGTGCCGACTGAGACCACCACAAGGGCGCTCAGTCTTTCGGCGACGGCCAGCGCCGCTTCAGGAGCGCTCAGTTGCTCCGAGCAGAAGACCAGCGCGGCATCAAAGGCGTCCGGCGTGTTGAGGTGCTCGAGCTCCTTCGTCGACACCAACGACGCTCCGAGCTTTCGCTGTTCCAACCGCTTCTCGATCTCGTCGTGTTCCCGCTTGTCGGCGACGAAGGTGACGCAATGGCCAGCCGAAGCTAGCTCCACACCCAGAGTCGTCGAACATCCGACAGCGAGCAGACGGGCGGTGCCAGGGAGCAGGGGCAGGACCTGACCAACCCAGCGCTGCTCCGCAAGCCGTTCCGAGGCAACCTGCTGGTAGCGCCCTCCGAGCTGCTGCTCCCCCGTCTCCTCGAACTCCTGAGCTGCCAGCCACCCGGCAGCGAAGACGGGAGCCAACTGCTTGGAGTACCAGGCGTCAGCACGTTTTTGAGCTGCCCGGCGAAGGAGACCCAGGCGGCGCGGCACGTAGTCCACGAGCCAAGGCCAGAGTGAATATGGTGCCACTTTCGCGTGCGACGTCAGCTTCTCCAGGAAGTGCGGCGTGAACTCGGGGTGCTTGCGCACCATCAGGTATTCACCGCCGCCGACTAGGAGAAATCGCCTTTCGATAGCGGGCCACTGGTAGCGATGGAGGTGCAACACCTTCGCCGCCGGCTCGTACAGAAGTCGCAGATTCTTGGCGTGCAACCGGAGGCCGAGCTCAGTGTCCTCGTAACCAAAGAGAAAGTCCTCGTCGAACCCTCCGACCTCGACCAGCAGCTCCCGTTTGAGCGATACGTTGCTCGAGTACAAGCGGCCCCACCCAGCCTCCTCACCGGCAATCGTCGCGTAGTCGAACTGGGTACCCGACCATTCGAGCCACTGCTGTAACCGCCCACTGGCCACTTCGGGGTGCCACTCGACAAGGCCGAGCACGCCCACTGTCGCCTCGGGGTACCGGCGATGTACGGCGAGGTGACGGGAAAGGAGATCTGGCTCGGGGATGGTGTCATCGCCGAGTAGAACCACGACCGCCCGGTCGGTGGCGGCCAAGCCGCTGTTGCGAGCAGCCGCGACGCCGGGGCTGCGGCGCTCCACCACAGTGAGGCCATCAAGGAATTCAGGGGGCGTGCCACCCCGGTCGACCACGACGACTATCTCGAAGCCACCCATGGTCTGAGCCCGCAGCGCCTCGATCGTGGGTTCGAGTACCTCCCAGCGATTCTGCGTGGGGATGACCACGGCCAGGTCGGTGCTGGCGAAGTCAGGCACGGGCCCTGTCCACGGCACGGTGGTGCAACCTCTCGAGCCGCTGGGCGAAACGGTCCATGGTGAGCTCCGAAGCAGTGGCTCTCCCCCCCTCGACGATCCGTTGGCGCAGAGCCGGGTCCACGGCCAGCGAGTGCAGCGCTGCAGCCAGTGCTTGGTGGTCGCCAGCAGTGAAGACCACGCAATTGTCGCCGTCGACGAGGAACTCGCCCGAGCCGCCCGTGGCGGTAGCCACCACGGGAGCGGCGCAAGCCATGGCCTCGAGTGGTACGAGGCCGAAGGGCTCGGGCCACTCGCTGGGGAACACGACGACGTCAGCCTCCAGGTAACGACGACGAAGGTCCTGACGGGACCGGGCCACGTCGAAGGTCACGCGGTCGGCCACGCCCAAGCTCTTCGCCACCGAGACCATGGCCTCCCGCTCGGGGCCCGAGGCGCGACCGACCACTTCCAACCGGGCCGCGGCGGGAAGCAGCGCCAGTGAGCGGACCAATGTGTGCACCCCCTTTTGGGGTACCACGCGGCCCACGTAGAGGATGCGCCAATTCCACGCACGCGCCTGGGGTTCGCAAACGGGGAAGTCCCTCGTGTCGACGCCGATAGGAACAAGCTCGGCATCGGGGAACTTCCAGCGCCCACCCCGGTCGATGGTCTCGCCGATCATCCTGCTCGCCACGCTGGCGACCGCCCCTTCGAAGCTCGGAAGGCGGGTCTCGAGGCCGAGCACACTGCCCAGCGGCCGCGCCCAGACCCGCTTGTCGAATACCCGAGTCCACGCGTCGAAGCGGTAGGCAAACGTCACCCAGTGGTCGAGGAAGACGAGCACTGTGGGCACCCGGCGCCGTTCAAGGAGAGTCGCCAGGCTCCAAGACATCATGCCGAGGGACCACACCGATGCAACATCAGGCCGGAATTCGTCGACCACGTGCAAGAGGGTCCGCTGATTGTGACGCTCTCGACGGACCCGCTCAGTAAGTGACGGCTGGTCGGGAGACCACGAGTCCCAGTCCCACCAGCCCTTGAGCTGGCGACGCACGGCAACCTTCGATGCCGGCTCATCGACCCCGTCCATGTAATGGTCGGCGGCCAACACCACGACCTCTGCCCCTCGATCGGCGAACCGCTCCATCGCCCCTTGGCACGCCACCTCGTAACCTCCGAGGTGATGGGGCGGGTAGAGATGGATGAGGGTGAGCATCCGCACAGTCAGCTCGCAGACACCCGGCTCATGGCCCGCCGGTGCAGCTCCGCCAGTCGGTCGGCGCACACGTCCATCGTCATCCGCGATGCTGTGCCGGTCGCCCCCGAGAGCACCTTCGTGCGCAGGGCGGGATCATCGGCCAGGCGCTGCACGGCAGCTGCCAGCGCTGCCGGGTCAGCGGGGGGGAAGAGCAGCGAGTTGACTCCGTCCTCCAGGTACTCCCCCGACCCACCCGTGCCGGTGGCGACCACGGGCACACCACAGGCCATGGCCTCGAGGGGGACGAGGCCGAAGGGCTCGGGCCACTCGCTGGGGAAGACGAGGACATCGGCACCGCGATAGCGGCTGCGCAGCTCCTGGCGGGAGGACGCCATGGAGAAGGTGACTCGCCCGTTCAGGCCCAGCTCCGCCGCCAGGGCCTTGAGATCGGCCACCGCCGAGGCGTGGCCGTGCCCGACCACCTCCAACGTCGCCTCCCTCGGGAGGCGGGCCACGGCCTTGACCAAGGTTCCCACCCCCTTCTCGGGGACAAGCCGGCCCACGTAGAGCAGGCGCCACGACCACGGAGCTGAAGGTGGCTCGGAGATGGGGAAGTCGCGGTTCTCCACCCCGAAAGGCACGATCTCGGTCGTGGGGAACTGCCACCGGCTCCTGGAGGCGACGGCGTCGTCGATGGCGCGGCTGGCAGCGCTCACCACTGCTCCCTCGAAGGTGGGCAGGCGAGCCTCCAGGCCGAGCATGGCGGCCAGCGGCCGCAACCAAGGGCGTCGATCGAAGATCCTCGACCAGCCGTCGAAGACGTAGGCGAAGGTGATCCAGTCGTCGAGGAAGGTGAGAACGACGGGCAAGCCTCGGCGCTCGACCATGGTGGCCAGGGACCACGACATCATCCCCAGGTCCCAGATTGAGACCACATCCGGTTGGAACTCCCCCAGGGCTCGGGCCATCGCCTCCTGGTTCGACCGCTCCACGGCCACCCGCTGGCGCAGACCCATGCGGGCGGGAGCCCACGATTCCCAGTCCCACCATCCCTTGAGAACCCGCCGTACAGGAACCGAATAAGACGTTTCGTCCACACCCGCCATGCGATAGTCGGCGGTGAGCACCTCGACGTCGATCCCTTGCTCGACGAAGCGCTCCATCACCCCCTGGCAAGCCACTTCGTAACCGCCGAGATGATGGGGGGGATAGAGGTGGATGACGGTGAGAATTCTCACCTGCGGCTCTCCTCGGCGCACCCCATGGCCGGCAACGCTACTGCCACGGTGCATACACCGTGATCTCGGCACCGCTGGCGGGCCGTCGCGCTCGATGTGCCTTTCCGGCCAGCCGATCGGCCATCCACCCCACGACATCCTCGAAAGAAGGGCCGATGTCACCACCGTGTGGAAGCTCCGGATAGACCCAACGTTCCACTTCATGGCCCATGGCGCACAGGTGCTGCGCCAACACGGCGCTCGTCACGGTGGGGATGAGCTCGTCCGCACCGCCGTGGACTATGAGCAGCGGTACCTCGGAGCCGGAGGTGAAGCAGCCAGGGTCGTTGTGGGAAAAGAGCCGGCGCCACGGGGCCAGGCCGAACGGGTCGGCTTCGAGCAGCGGCCTCCGATCGGCGGCCATCTCGACAAACAGTCGCTCCAGGCCACAGCTGCGCAAGGTCGGGAGCAGAGCCATTCCTCGGTCGCTCAGCACCCGCTCCAGGGGGGCGGCGGCGTCCCCATAGGCGGCATTGAACCCGGCCAGCGCCATGTAGAAGTACAGCAACCCTGGAGTCCCTTCGAGCCGGTGGAATGTGTAATGGAGCTGCGAGGGCGGCGCTCCGGCTACCACGCCGGCGAGCCGCAGTCCGCGGCCGGCGCCGAAGACCTTCGCCAACCTCCAAGCGAACAGAGCGGCGTGGCCGCCCTCCGAGTAGCCCCAGACGACATACCGGGTCGCCACAGGGAGAGCGGGCAAACAACGGGCGGCAGCCACGATGTCAAGGACATTGCGCCCAGCCACTCCCCCGACCAAGAAGGGCAACAGGTGCGGCGGCGTCCCCTCCCCCTGGTAGTCGCTGGCGGCGACAAGCCAACGGTGCTCCAGCAAGGTGTTCAACATCTCCAGCGTGGGCAGCGCCGTGGAGGGGTCACGCGACGGCGCGCAGGTATCGCTCATCCCATTGGTGGCGTGTGCCCAGCTCACCACCGGGTAGCCACCACGAGGTGGTCCGAGGGAGGGCACGAACACGAGTCCGGTGACAAGCACTGAGCGATCCCATTCGTCGCTGGAGGCGTACATGACCCGATGGGCCGTGCCCTCGAGGCCGGGTACCTCCAGCACCTGGGACTTGAGCAAGGTGCCGGCAGCTGCGCGCCCACTGGCGGCGGGGGGCCGGTAGAAGGAGGGCAACCCCACGGGGGAAATAGAGCGTTCTTGACAGTTTCCCGACACACGTGTCACGTTCCAGATCACCCTGGGCGGGTCCACCTGGGACTGGAATGCTTCCCAACCCGACGATCCGGAACTCGGCAAGACGAGCGGTCGGGCGCGTGCACCGAAGATCGGACGATCTGACACGGCCCAGATCAAGGTCGTGCTGTTCCCACGATGAGATACTCATCGCGCTGCAATCCGAACCGCGTCGCGTCCTGGTCGCCTAACGTCTTCCAGTACAGCGAGCAACTCACATCGAAGCCCGCATCGTCGAGCCGGTCTATGTAATCTTGACCGTACAGGCGGACGTGGTCACTTTGACCGAATAGTTCCGTGCGGCGATCCGGATCTGCGATGGAGGGGTCCTCGACGGTGACGCGATCTGGTTGGTACGGGACCATCAAGCTGGCTGTTCCACCCGGACGCAGGATGCGTCGGACTTCTGCAATCGACTTCCGGTCGTCGGTGACGTGTTCGAGAACATGGTTGCAGATGACGACGTCAAAGGCTCCGACTCTGAACGGCAACAACGAGAGATCGGCTCGAACGTCGACCATAGGGGCCTGGAGGTCAACCGTGACATAGGGGCGGTGCCCAACATCGGACAACCGGTCCCGCAGCACACGCTCAGGGGCAACGTGGACGACCGAGCGTGGACTGGTGAGTATGTCTGTTTCACGCCTCATCCACAGCACAAGAAGACGCGTCCGCGGCTGGCTATGGCACATCGGGCAGTTCTTCAACCACTCCGTTTCTTCCCTGTGCCACCAGTGGCGGAACTTTGCTCCGCACACCGAACATTCATAGCGGTGCCCGCCGTAGCGGATCCCTCGCTCGGCTCGCCGGAGGACTGCATAACTCCGAGGCCAGTGACGCTGAAACTTCTTCAGCCTGTCGGCCCTGGACGCGGCCCACCGCGTTGATTCTGCTCGGGCGCCCATTGGGTTTCCGCCTTTCCGCCACGCTTACACCTACCGTGGATCGCTCGTGGCTCCGCCACGTCATCCAGCCGCGCGTGGATGTTAGCGACCCCTCGGCGACATCACCTCATGTGAAGCCCTTCCACGACACTGGCATCCCTCCGAACGTTCCTTAGAAACGGCCCTCGCCCACCCGCGCTTTCAGCCCAGATGCGCACGGGTCGCTTGACAGACTGTTGCGTTAGCTGGCATCTTTCGTGGCGGATCTCGGGGGCGGAGAAGGAAGCCGGGATTGAAACGGAAGTGGCGGAAGTTCGGCGGGTGTTGAGGACTCTTTGGACCGGACGATGGTCCGTTCTTTCTGCATCGGTTGTCGGCCTGTCCTTGTTGGTTACCACGGGTGGCGTGTCGATCACAGCGGCGTCGATGCCCGCTGTCACCTCAGCCAGCAGCGCACCGGCCCCAGCGACTGCGCCCGACACCTCCCGTCCCCAGGGCTGTAGCGCGCCCAACGGCGACCCCAACGCTGCCAACGACGGCGCCGCCCAATCTCCCACCGGGACGGTGCCCTGGCCACCGGCGCCGCCCGGGGTGAATCCCGAAGACTATGCCACCTACCTGCGTACCCACCCGGTGGGCGGCTTCCCCGAGCGACCGGCCAACTGGGCCAACGGAGGAGGGAGCTGGAAGCTCACCAGCGCCCGCAGCACCAACACCGAGGTCTCGGAGAACCCCCAGGAGCTGTGCGGGGTGGAGGGAAACTCCGTGGACAAGGCCTGGGAGACGACCACCGGGCGTCCGGACACCGTCATCGCCATCACCGACTCGGGCATCGAGTGGTGCGACACCCCCGTGGTGAACAAGGTCGCCCTCAACGTGAACGCACTTCCCTATCCCGAGAACGCCCAAGGACTGACCAAGCCGCAGTTGGAAGCCCGGGGCGTCCGCTTCGACGACAGCGATCCCTACGACCTGAACGGTTCGGGCGTGATCGACGTGGCCCAGTACGCCAACGACGGGCGGGTGCTCGGCTATACCCGCGCCGCCTACGGAGGGCTGTTCTGCGGCAGCTTCATGAGCCCCGAGGACCTCATCCGCACCTTTGGCAGCGCTTCGTCCCCCTACTACTACCCCACCGCCGCCACAGGCGCAGGAGCCACCGAGCAGCCCCCGTATCCGGGACAGTCGCCAGGCGGGTTCACCGAAGCCATCGCCGGATGGAACTTCGTGGACAACACCAACGACCCCTACGACGACGTCCTGTACGGGCACGGCACCGGGGAAGCGGAGGACGCCACGGCGGCAGCCGACTCCGTGGGCGAGGTGGGTGCCTGCCCTGACTGCATGGTGCTGCCCATCCGGGTGGGCGAGAGCTTCGTTGCCGAGGGCAACGACTTCGCCCGGGGCGTGCTCTTCGCCGTGGACAGCGGCGCCAGCGTGCTCCAAGAAGCGCTGGGGAGCATCGACGTCACCACCACCGCCGCCCAGGCCATCGCCTACGCCAACGCCCACGGCGTACCGGTGATCTCGAGCGCCGCTGACGAGGAGGCTGAACACCACAACGATCCAGGGGACCTACCCGGGACGATCGTGGTGAACAGCTCAACCCAGAGCCCGAGCACGGGGGGACTGGACCTCTTCAGCCCGCCCAGCTACCTGTATCTGAACGGCTGCACGAATTATGGCGCCAACATCGCCGTAACGGTGGAGAGCTCGAGCTGCTCGTCAGAGGCCACTGGCAAGACCGGTGGCATCACGGGCCTCATCGAATCGGAAGCGAAGAACCTGTTCCAAGGAGGAGGGCTCGCACCCTATCCAGGCCTCGAGACGGTGGGCGGGCAGCCCGTTCCCCTCTCGACCACCGAGGTGCGCGAGCTCATCGAGATGTCGGCTGACCCTGTGGACTTCCAAACCCCGGTCGTCCCCACCGCCGCCGACGCCGGCACCACCCTGCTCGAGCCACCCGACAACAACGCCGTGGTCTCCCCGTACCCCACCACGCGCTATCCGAGCCAGCCCGGCTACGACATGTACACCGGCTATGGCCGGATCGACGCCGCCAGCATCCTCGGGTGGCTGGCCGAGGGCAAGATCCCGCCCGAGGCTTCCTTGGGCGAGATGCAGTGGTTCCAGACCTACGACCCCGCCACCCAGTCAGTCGAGGTCCCGGTGTTCGCCGGCGCCGTGCGCACCCCGGGCTCCTATCACTGGGAGCTCCAATACGGCATCGGCACCCAACCGGCCAACGACGACTGGTACGACATCACCGGCGGGACGGGTGCCGGCGGACCGGGCGGTGCACCGGTCTCGGAGCCGGTCACCCTGGCCCCGTCCCTGCTCCAACAGATCGCAGCCCATCTCCCCGCATCCGACAACGGCACGGGACCAGGCGGACAACCCGAATCCGACGCCCCGGCGTTCACCTTGCGGCTGGTGGTGACCGATGCCAAGGGGCTCGTCGGCCTGGACCGCCGTACCGAGTACCTGGTCCACGACCCAACGCTCCTCACCGAAGCCGCCCTGCAGCCTTCTGAGGGGACGGGGACGGGCCCGGTCACCCAGCCGGCTACCAGCTTCGGCGGCTCGGTGGACGCGGCACCCACCCTGGCCCCCATCGGCCCGGGGGGCGAGAACGCCCTCATCGTGGCCACCGCCGACGGCACGGTGCACGCCTACCTGCCGCGTGGCACAGACGGCACCACCACCCTCGCCGACATGGCGGGCTGGCCCGTGACCACCGAGGAACTGCCCGGCCAGGCCGAGATCACAGCCAACGAGCCGGCCTACACGAGCGGGGCGGTCACGGCAGTGCCCCACTGCTCGATCGTGGGCGGCGTGGCTGTGGGCGACCTCAGCGGTGCGAAGGGGCCACCCAACGAGGTCGACGACGTGGTGGCGAGCGACATGTGCGGCTACGTGTACGCCTGGAATGCGAAGGGTCACCTGCTCCCCGGCTTCCCGGTGCGAACCGACCCCGCCTATTCCCAGGACCCGGCTCCCTTCGCCAGCTCGGCGGCCACGCCGGGCGGCCCTCAGGCCCAGGACTACGGCGCTGACCCTCGCAACCCCGACAACCGGCTGCTGCCGGGCATCCTGGGAGCTCCAGCCCTTGCCGATCTCGGCGGCAACGGCCAGCTCGACATCGTGGTGTCGTCCCTCGACCGACACGTCTACGCCTGGAACCCGGCTGGGTCGGCGGTGCCCGGCTACCCCGTGCTCGTCGTCGACCCTTCGGTGGTCCAGAGCGTGAACCAGAGCTCCGACCACGTGACCTTCAAGCCCTCGGTGAACGTCCAGCAGGGGACGATGATCCTCGACACCCCGGCGGTCGGGAACCTGAGCGGAGGGAGCGGACCGCCTGACCTCGTGGTCGGCACCAACGAGGAGTACGGGTGCAACGCCGACAGCGTGCTCGGCGTGAACCTGGGCGGCAGCGCCAGCGAGCCTCCGTGCGCCTTGAGCGCCCTGAACCTGGGCAACACGGCCCTGGCCGCCGCCGGAGCCAATCTGCTCAATCCCGCCAACAGCCCACTGTTCGCCCTCGCTCCCACCGGAACCGCCACGACTACGCCGGCGGGACAAGCCTGCGGCAAAGGCACGACGCAGCCCGACGCCTGCGCCATCCTGCCCGGCTGGCCGGCGGAGATGACCGATCTCGACGCCGGACTGCTCCCGAGTGCCGCCGACGGCACCAACGCCAGTCCGGCCCTGGCCGACTTGACGGGAACGGGCCAGCTGGACGTGGGCGCCATGACCGCCGTCGGTCCCGGCTACATCTTCAAGCCCGACGGGACCTCCTATCTCGGCACCGGGCCCGACGGCGAGCCGATCACCCTCTCCATGACGGCGGCGGGGGCCCTGGCCAATTCGCACGACCTGCCCAGCATCCCCGCCCTGGGCTTTCCCGTCTTCGCCCCGCTCGGCCCTGGCGCCCCGGGGATCAGCTACATCGCCCCGGCCACGTCGCTGGGCAAGGCTCTCGACGCGGCGCTGCCCGCCGAGCAGTACGCCAACGACAACCAGCTCGACGCCTGGAACACGTCGACGGCGACGATGCAGGCCGCCTTCCCACAGGTGATGAACGACCTGCAGTTCTTCGACCAGCCCATCGTTGCCGACCTGGGAGGCGCCACGGCAGGGGCGTACGTGGTCGAGGGAAGCGCCACCTCGGACCTGCGCGCCATCAACGCCGAGGGCCACGAGGCGCCGGGATTCCCCAAGTTCACAGGCGGCTGGATCGTGAACAGCCCGTCCTTCGGCTCCTTCGGGGCCCTGGCTGACCAGGTGGTGGTGGCCGGCACCCGAGACGGCGACCTGTTCCTGTGGTCGACGCCCACCCCGATCGGCGCACCCAGCGGGCCGTGGCCCCGTGAGCACCACGACCTGCAGAACACGAACAATCTGCAAGCGCCTGGCGCACCGACAGCGACCGGGATCTTGCCGGTCGCTGTCGGAGAAAAGTCCTGACCATGGCACGCTGTCCACGCCCGACGTGGCGCCCGCTCGTCCTGCTGAGCGTGGGTGCCCTAGCCAGCTTGGTGGTACCCGCCGTCGGTGCGGGAACGACGGTGCTCACCGGCGGGAGCACCACCCCCGGCTTCGCCGTGGGTGCCGCCGATGCCGATGTCACACCGCCGGCCCTGAACACCCCGGAGGGCCAGGCCCTCGACACCGCCGAGTTCGTGCCCGCCTGCGGCACCTCCGAGGCCCAGATCACCCAGCTCTGGCCAGGCAAGCGCCTGTTCGCCTTCACCGATCCCTACCGCGACCTGTTCGGCACGGGCCAGTACGTGCCCGGCGACCCCTACTGCGACGCCGATGGATCGGGCCGTTTCGAGGCGCCCTACATCGCCGGAGGTTCCGGCTCCAACCGGTGGCCCAAGACCTCGGCCGACCCGGCCACCAACGGCGGGCTCGACCTCAGCAACCCCGTCACGGGCCAGAGGGCGTCCGCCGACCCCATCGGAGTGCACGCCGTGGTCTTCGACGTGAACGGCACCCGGGTGGCGATGGTGAGCATCGACTCCATCGGAGCCTTCGACAGCACCTTCGAGCAGATCCGATCGGCGGTGGCCAGAGTCGACTCGGACATCGCCCCCGACGACATCTTCATCTCCTCGACCCACGACGAGTCGGCCCCCGACCCCATCGGCCTGTGGGGGCCCGACGTTTCACAAGAACCGGCCCCTCTCAACCAGCTCAACAGTGAGCTGCCCACCTCCGTGGCCTCGGGGGTCGACAACTACTACATGGACTACCTGGTGCAGAGAGCCGCCCGAGCCATCGTGGCAGCTGACCACACCCTGGCACCGGCCGAGCTCAAGGTGGTCACGGCCCGCATGCCGTCCAACGCTCAGTCGTGCTGGTCGTCGTACCCGTTCGTCGACACCGACCTCATGCCGGTGATGCAGGCCATCAATACCGGCACCGGCAAGATCATCTTCACGCTGGTGAACGTCGGTACCCACGACGAGACGCTCGGCTTCTCCGGCAACCCAGCCTACGCAGACATGCTGAGCGGGGACTGGGCGGGAGAGATGGCAGAGGACCTCGAGCACTACTACGGGGGCGTGGGCATGGAAATGGCCGGCCTGGTGGGGAGCGTGGAGACTCCCGCCGTCTATCCCCCGCTCAGTGCCGGCAGTACACAGCTCGCCCCGAGCGACGGCGTGTACGAGGACTCGAGCCACACCCCCGACCCGTCGCTGCTGCCTAGCGTTCCCGAAGTGCCCGGTGCCTTCCACGGGGTTCCCGGCAACCCCACCAACGGCTGCTCGAGCGTCTACCCCGAACCACTCTCCTCCACAGGCGCGCCGCTGGCGCCCATCACCGATGCCCTCGACTTCTTGGACGTCTACGCCGCCAGCGTCACGACCCAGGCAGCGGCTGCCCTGGCCGATTCCTCCACGGCGACCGTCGTCCCCGACAACGTGGACCCCCAGTCCCGGTGGATGTGCCTGGAGCTCGAGAACGAGCAATTCGCCGCTGCTTTCGCCGCAGGCCTCTTCCCCGGCCGTCCGGCCTACGCCGATCCCAACTGCACGGTGGGCGCCAGCCTGGGGGGAGGGATCACCGCTCCAACGGGGGGCACCGCTCCGGCACCCATGCACCCGCCCACCGTGCCCCTGTACGTCAAGACCGAGGTGGGGGTGCTCACCCTGGGCCCGGTGCAGATCGCCTACTCGCCAGGCGAGGTGTTCCCCTTCACCGAGGTGGGCGGCCCCGTGGACGCCACTCAGATGCCCTTCCCCACCAACTGCTACGAACCGAGCCCCACGGCACCTTCCAACCCGGCCGAGGCCGACTACACGTGCGGCACCGAGCTCCCCGACACTCCCATGGTGAGCGCCGAGATGACGACGCACTTCCGCTTCCTGGCCGGCCTGGGCGAGGACATGATCGGCTACCTGTTCCCGCCCGGGAACTTCGTGGGCTCGATCGCCGAGACCCTCGAGTCCCCCTGGAACCTCTACGAGGACACCACCAGCGCCGGCCAGAACGGGGTGGACCGCTTCGGCTACGGGCATCCCGACGATTCCGAAAGCGTGGGGCCCTACGTGGGGCTGTCGGTGACCGACGCCTTGGCGCAGCTACTCTCGGCCGACGGAACAGGCAACACCGTCGTCCCCGGCTTGTTCGTGGACTCGAGCGGCCACCGCTGCGACAGCCCATTCCCGGCCGATGCCGTCGCCAGCGGTGACGCGGCGGGTTCGTGGGTCACCGGCTGCACCGGCTTCACCGGAGCGGTGGGCATCGAGGTGGAGAGGGGCGGGCAGGTCACCACGATCGCAGTGGGCTCCTCCGGGGCCAGCGGCTGGGCCACCTACTTCGGCATGCCTGACGGTGGCACACCCGCCACTTCCGGCTCGCCGGCCTACCCCTACTCGACGGCCACGCGCGGGGTCATCGTCGACGGGATGCCGCTGCTCATCGACGCGTACACCGGTGCTGACGACTTGGGGGGAAACTCCTGAACTGCCTCGGCGGGCGGAGAAGCTGCTCGGTGCTGCGGCCCGTCCTCCGCTGCGGTGGGCGACTGGCTCCGCTGTCGGCGGCGCTGGGGGTGACGGCCGTAGTCCTGACCACCAGCACCCAAACCGTCCTGGCCAATTCCGCTCCCAGTACCCACACAACAGTGGTGACGAAGAGCGGCCCGCAAGTGGCCGGCGAGTCGGGCCCCGGGCGCGCCGTGAAGGTGCAGGCCTTCGACACGGAACCGGTGGTGCTCGAAGGCTCCGACTTCCCCCAGTGGACATCGGGGCCCGAGATCACTGCGCGGCCGCCCCAGACGCCCACCGACTACGAGGTGTACAACAGCCAGGGCACTGTCCTTGCCCCCTTGGGGTTGCAGAGCGACTGTTACCAGGCCAACCCCCAGCCCGACGTGAACGGCCAGGTCGACGCCAACCACGGCGACCACAACTGCTTCCAAGCCAGCGACTCCCCCGTGCGCACCGTCCTGAAGGGCGTTCCTGCCCAAAGCCTGCTCGGTTACAGGTGGGACCCGCCCACCGACCACTTCGTGCAGATCCCCTTCCAGGTCGACACCATGTGGGAGCACTACCTCACCAACAACGCGTCGGGCTTCGCCTTCTACTCGGGCGCCGACGAGATGCTCACCTACAGCTTCGACTACGAACCGTTCCTGTTCACCTCCAACCCACCCTTCGAGCCCACCAACCCCACCACCGTGTGCCTGGCCGAGCCCCAGCCCGGCCAGGCCGACACGACACCGGATCCCAATCCCTTCCTGGTCGATACCGACCAACTCTCCTTTATGGCCCGCGACGCCGGGTCCGAGGCACCTGTCTCGGCACCGCTTCCTCCCGGTATCGTCGCGGCCGACCAGGTCCGCCTGGTCGACCCGGGTAGCGGCATCGTCCGCTACGTGTACGTGATGGAGTCGTCGATGACGACCTATGACCTGGGCGGACGGAGCTTCGCCGCTCCCACCGTGACGCCTGCGTACACGGCGGCCAACTCCCCCTACGTGCACTACGACGCCTTCGATCCCTTCACAGACAGCTATAGGCAATACGACGGTGCCAACGCCTACGGGATGGAGTCTGCCCCGGTCCCGGACATGTACGCCTTCTCCCAAAGCAACTACAACAACTACGGCAACGCGCCGGTAGGGCCGGTGTGCAACCTGGAGCGACCGCCGGGCAACCTGACCGCTTCCCCTACCACGGTGCCTGTTGCCGGCCAGGGGTTCACCGACTCGGCGGGGGTCTGGAGCCTCGACAAGTCGACCTACGTCCAGCGCCGCACCCTCGACATCGCCCAGGTGACCACCCCTCGCTACCGGTTCAGCTACGGCGACCCCACACCTCAGACCTCCGTGGACGGCCAGGTGCTGACCGGGCCCTTGGCGGGGCGCTGGATCATGGACGGCCTGTCTGTGTCTCCCGACGACGCAGGATTCACCAAGGGCGATTACGCGACGAGCCTCGTGGACCGGTTCAAGGGCCGGGCGTTCCAGCAGTCTCCCGGTGGCGACACCCCCTGCTGCGGCTACGAGGACGAACAGGTCAACTGGAACGGCTCGTCCATCACCATGGGGGTGAAAGTGGGACCGGTGCGCGACATCCGCGTCACCTGGGGGTCGGACTCCGGCACCAACGTCACTCGCACCGACGTCTTCTATGCCTACTCCATCGACCACGAGTACAACCTGCGGGTACACCCCATCCCGCCCTTGGACGGCATCTACACGCAGTGGAACATGCACGCCGGAGCCGTCACCACCTACTACAACCCCGAGAACCCGAAGGGCGCGCCCGTCACCGGCATCAACCCCGTGCTCTACGGCGACACCACGGACTTCGTGGGACCGAGCGGGGTCTCGGAGTCCTCCAACGACACGCTGGGCCGGCAAGAGGAGTCGCTCAACGGCGGCAAACCCCTTACCGTGGGCAAGCCCAACCCGGCGTCGTGCCGGTCGTCCCTGCCGGTGTCGCTACCGGTGGCCGGCTCGCCCAACGACTGCATCTACGGAAGCTTCAACGTGGGCGACGCCACTTTTTCAGGGCCGTCTCCGCTCGTCGGCTGGGAGGAGCTCACCGGGCCGGCGGGCACGACCGTCGACAAGTGGACCCTCCAGCAGGACTCGAACCCGAGCCCCGGTGGGGCCCAATCTCTGGCCGAGGCCCAGACCTACTACGTGGACGACTCGTGCTTCGACGACGGGACGGGCAACTCACCAGGCCCTCAGGTCGATCCCCGCGCCACCGACCCCACAACCTGGGGGTTCGCCGACGACGGCGGCCGACCGGTGGCCGTCTCCCCGGCGCCGCCCTCAGCCCACCGCTTTGCCGGCACGGTCACAGACGACGGCACCACCTACGTCACCGACGCCTCGGTGGCTCAAGCGTCGAGAAACCCCCAGACGGCCAGCAGCGACGACACCTTCCCCCGCCGCTGCTGGAACCACAGTCTGAACGGACAGCCCTACAACATCCCCGGCACGGCCACCTATGACGCCAAGGCACCGGCGCGGGCTCCCGACCCGCCGCCCGATCCCCAGTTCGGTCCTCAGGGCGATGTCCGCTACTTCGAGGGTGACGTCGCCACCCACGGGCTACACCTGGTGTTCACCTCCGACACCGACAACGCCGATCTCACCACCGCTGTGGACGAAGCCGACTCCGTCGACCATCAAGTGGTGCTGCCCCCGGACCAAACCGACGTCGGCGCCGCCTACAGCGCCCAGTTCACTGCCCCCATTGCCACGCTCGTGACCCCCTTCGGAGCCTCCTCGATCACCCCGCCCCAACCCTTCGTGAGCGGCGCCGCTGTCCCCTCGACAGCCCTGAGCGGACCGGCCGGCACAGGGTCGTCGAACCCGGGGGCATCCGGCAGCCTCGTGCCGGCGGAAGGCCCGGCGCCCACCGTCCCGAACCCTGCGCCCTCCCCTGGCCTCCTGCCCGCCGTTTCGCCTCTCGCCGGCGACGTCCTCCCCACGGCAGACGGGCCCGGTCCCTAGGCGCAGAGGCAGCCACCACGTGCTAGGACCGGCCCCGTGATCGCCGCCAGCCTGGAACGCATTCTCCGCCAGGTGCCCGACGACGCCCGCGTGCTCGATGTGGGCGGGTGGGGCAAGCCGTTGCGCAGGGCCGACGTAGTGCTCGACCAGATGCCCTATGCCACGAGGGGCCTCTACGGTTTCGACGGCGACGGACCCGAACGTTTCTCCGAAGACAGCTGGACATGCTTGGACATCTGCTCGCGGCGGCCTTGGCCTCTACCCGACAAGCACTTCGACTTCGTGGTGTGCTCCCAGACCCTCGAGGACCTGCGGGATCCGGTGTGGGTGTGCTCCGAGCTCGTACGCGTGGGCAAGGCGGGCTACATCGAAGTGCCGTCGCGCCTCGAGGAACAGTCCTACGGCATCCAGGGACCATGGGTGGGGTGGGGCCACCACCACTGGCTGGTCGACGTGACTCCCGGACACATCGACTTCGTGTTCAAGCATCACATCGTCCACGGACGCCCCTCGGCGCACTTCCCGGCGTGGTTCGGCGCGTCACTGAGCAGCGAGGAGCGGGTGTCTCAGCTGTGGTGGGAAGGCACTTTCGACTTCGCCGAGCGAGTCTTCGTCGAGCCCGATGTCCTCGACGACTACCTCGACTCCTTCGTCGAGCACGAGCTGGCCCGACGTGGCGCCCACCGGGGTGGGCCTCACCAACCGGGCCGAGGAGCCGTCTGGCGCCGGGCGGCAGCGCGGCTGGGCAGGCGCCTAGCGGCGCTCGGTTGATGACACGATTCCGTCAGGAACCTCGAGACAGCGGGGAGCGACGGCCCGTCAGCGTCCGAGAACGCGGGCGGCCCGCAGTCCGAGCTCGAGCAGCAAGCGCCCGTCGCCATCGGAGAGTCGCAGGCCGACGCGCTGCTCGAGTCGCTCGAGGCGAGCCGTGAGGGTGTGACGATGGACACCGAGCCGCTTGGCGGTTGCCGTGACGTTGAGCCCACAGTCGAAGTAGGCCCGCAAGGTGGCGAGCAGCTCTTCGCCGACCCGGCCGTCACCGACAGCTCCGGCTACGAGCCGCGTCAGGTCCTCCGCAGATGATCGGTCGACATCGAGGATGAGATCGGGAAGCGCCTCGGCGTAGGAGACGATCACTCGCTCCCCCGGCATGATCCTGGTCACGTCGAGTGCCCGGCAGGCCTGCTCGTAACTGCGCTGCACGCCGGCCAGCCCCTCCTCAGCCAGCCCCACTCCCGCCAGCAGCCGATAGCCGGGGGGTAGGGCGACGGCACCGACCAGCTGGCGCCACGGCCCCGGGTCGGGGACGAGGGCAGCTCCATGTGCCGGGGCCGCCATCACGACCTGCCCGTCTCGCAGACCGCTGAGCATCGCTCGCGGCCCGCCACTCCTTTGCTCCATGTCGGTCCTCACCTGTCGGAGCAGGAGAGGGACCATGGGGCACGCCGGGTCGACTTGCTCCACCACGGCCACCATGGCCGTGTGGGGCGCCGAGGTGGGCCAGCCCGCCCGCTCGGCGCGATGAACGGCCGACAAGAGACGCTGTTCGCCGAGCAAGGCCTCGTCGAGGATGGAGCGAGAGCCGTTGCAAAAGGAATCTGTGCCGGCCGCCACGAACGCTTCAGTGACAGTCACCGTGCTCAACGTCATCGTGGCGAACAGGGCCCGCTCGGCGATCGCTCTCTCCGCGCCCTGCTGGGCCGCAGGGAGCATGGTCAGCTCTTCATGAGCGGCCCGCCAGGGGATCCCCAGGGCCCCGTGGACGACTTCCACGACCGTGGCCAGGGTTGCGCCTGCGACGGCCAGCTCTGTGGCCACAGCCCGCAGCGCCGTCAGCTCGCCGCCCATCTGCGGGCCATGTTCAGAGGAGATCGCCATGGCCCGAAGGAGGTGCTGCAGCTGCTCGGTGACGGCCTCCGAGGTCCGCAACGGTTCGAGGGCGCTGCCGGCAGGCAGGCATTCGGCCAGAGTCAAATACGCCTCGGCCATCTCCTTGGCCAGGACATCCAGCTGGAAGGCCAGGCTGTCCACGAGCCGCTGCCGGCCCCATCGCCCTTCTCCGGGCGCCTGCCGGGCAACGGGCCCGCTCTCGGTCGGCGTCGCCTCGGCAACCCGCACATCCATCCGCCGTCCCCTCCCAGGGGGCGCCGGTGACGCCCCACCCGCCACTGGTCCACCAGCGCTCCGGAAACACGGCATCCGCCTGACCCTTGCGCCGTTGCGCCCCGACCATCTCCCCAGGTGGTCGCCCGTCCCTCCAACATGAGAGCGCACCCGGTGCCCACGACGCCCCGCGGGCACCGGGCGTGGACCCGCCATCACCCCTGGTGAACGGTCTGCGGCAACGGGCGCAAGACTGCCCGCCGAGCTACGTTCTGCGGGGCAAACCCGGTGGGTCCGCGGCGGCGCGGACCGGCGTCGGGTGGGGGAGGTTGGGGCGGCATGACCATGCTTCGGACGCCGGACGATGCCGCCTGGCCCGGCCCCGCCCACGACGACGTCGACATCGCCCGCGACCGGGCCCTCGTAACCAGGGCGCAGCAGGGCGACCGTGGCGCCTTCGACGACCTCTACGCCCGCTATTACCGCCGGCTGTGGCGCTTCTGCTACAAACGCCTGAACGACGACCACGAGGCAGAGGACGTCGTGCAGGAGACCTTCGTACGGGCTTGGCGAGCGTTGCCAGGGTTCGCCGGCGACCGTCGCTTCTACCCTTGGTTGAGCGTCATCGCCGCCCACTTGTGCAGCAACGTGACTCGTCGCCGCAACCGCATGGACCCGGTCGGCGAATTCCCCGAACGCGAGCTCATATCGTGGGAGGACTGCGGCGAGGACTGGGTCATGGCAAGCCACGACTGCCAGACGGCCGCTAGGGCGTACGCGCGCCTCTCCGCGCGCCACCGGTCGGTGCTGGACCTGCGGCTGGGGCGCGGCTGGTCGTACCAGCGCATCGCTGAGCACCAAGGCGTGCGGGTCTCCACCATCGAGTCGCTGCTGTGGCGCGCCCGAGAAGCTCTCAAGCGGGAATTCGCGGCCGAGGAAGGCGCCGGGCTGAGCGCCATCGCCGGCGGCCTGTTTTTCGCTGTGCGCCGGTGGCTCCGAGCCCCGCAGGCGGCCCTCGAGCGAGCCGCAGCCCTGGGGTCCACCGGCACTTCGGTGTTGGCGGCGGCAGCGGGGATGGCGGCTGGTGCCCTGGCCGTCGTGGTTGTCGCCAGCGTGCCGGGAATCACCGGGACCTCCCCCCCGGCGTCTCCAGCGGGTCCCTCCGTTGGGGTGGCACCAATCCCCGCCGAGGGTACGGCTGCCTACGCGCTCTGGCGCGGTCCTCTGGCGTCAGGTGCCGCCCGGCCGCCCAGCGACTTGACGGATGGCGCATGGCCGCCGGCGCCCACCACGCCGGCGACCCCCACCGGCGGTGCGCTCGCCGGGCAGCCCGAGCTACCGGCTGCACCGGGCGCACCGGGGGCACTGGCGGCCGCCCAGCTCCCGGCTCCGCCCAGCACCGGTCAGATCACGCCGCCCGCCACGGCTTCCCTGCCGAGGGTCCCTACGGCGACACCGTCTCTTCCCCAGCCTGCGACACCCTCCGACCCGACCCCGCCTACGGTGTCCGGCGTTCTTCCTTCGGGCACCAGCGACCCGCTCAGCGACTCAGTCCCTACCGGATCCGCACAGCTGCCCACCGCGACAGTCGTGCCAAACACCTCGGCGTCTGTCCAGCCTCTGGTTGCCGCGCTGTGACCTGACCCCCGGACTCACCCCGGACAAACGGTTCGCACGATGCCGGCTTCGCCGGTGGGAACATAGGAATCGGGGTTGGCGCTTTCGAACTCGCCGGCGATCCACCGGGCTGTGTCCTCGACGGACACGACCAGTGCACCACCGTGACCCTGCCCGGGATAGACCCACTCCTGCAGGGGCTGGCCAGCTCGACACAGGTCACGGGCCAACAGATCCGTAGATGCGGGTTCGACGACCGTGTCGGAGCCGCCCTGGACCAACAGCAATGGGATGTCGTTGGCGGACGTGAAGCGGGCCGGGTCGTTGGCGGCGAGGAGGCTGCGCCACGCCCGCAGCGTGGCCGGATCCGCTTTGAACAGCTCCGCAGGCGAGTACCGATCCACGGCGGCCGCGTCATAATTGAGGCAGCCCTTAGCCATTTCGGGGACCAGGTTCCTCCCAGTTGCGGTCAGCACCAAGTCGAGCGGCGCTCGTCGGTCACCGTAGGCAACGTTGAAGCCCACGAGAGCCGAATACAGGTAGACCCGGTCAGGGCCGGACGCTAGATGCTCGAACGCGGTGGCAAGGTGGGATGGTGGCGCGCCGGCAACCACGGCCACGAGATGCAGCCCCCCGCGCGATCCGTAGCCCGGCCCCAGGTGCCAGGCGAACATGGCCGTCTGGCCTCCTTCGGAGTACCCCCACACGGCATAGTCGTAGCTGGGGTCGGCACCCGGAACGGCGCGGGCAGCACGCACAATGTCGATGGCGTCGCGGGCGGCAGTCTCTCCAACGAGGTACGGCAACAAGCCGGGAGGCGTGCCTTCACCCTGGTAGTCGGTGGCCACGAATTCCCATCCCAGGTCCAGTACGGCGTTCAGGGCGCCAAGGGAAGGAAGCGCTGAGGCTGGGTGCAGTGAGGGAGCGCACTGGTCCGCCAGGCCGTTGGTGCCATGGGCCCAGCTGAGCACCGGGTAGCCGCCCGCCGGTGCCGGTGTGCGGGGCACGAGGACCAGGCCTGTGACCGCCGCCGGTGCCCCACCTACATCTCGCGACACGTACATCACACGATAGGCCTGACCCCGAAGACCGGGCGTGGCCACAGGCTCCCACTTGAGAAGGGTGCCAGGGGACTTGCCCGAGACACCGGGAGGCACCGAATAGAACTGGGGAAGCCCTGCTGGAGCCGACACACCGGGGCTGGAGCCGCACGCCGTCATGGACAGCACCGCTGCCATGGCTGCCAGGGCGGTCCCAGCTGACCGGCGGAGCCGGGTGTGCACGCGCTCCGGCAGGGAATTCGTGTCGGGCATCGCTCCATTATCCCGGGCCCGGGCAGGCGTCCTGTTGCGGACCCGAACCAGCCAGACGGGGACAGGACTCAGCCGTTGTGGACGACCACCACTGGGCCAGTGCCCTCGCCCGTCATCGAGCCAGGCAGCCCGCCACGGTTCGGAGCAGGAGCTGGGGTGCGAAGGGCTTGCTCACGAAGGCTGCGATCCTCTCGTCCTCAGGCTGGTCGTCTCGACTCGACACGGCGACTACGACGGGCAACTCCTCCAGCCGGTCGAGAAGACCGAGCCCCACCCTGTCGAGCCCGAGGTCGAGGATGAGGACATCGAAGTGGCCGTGCTCGAGCAGGCGAAGGGCACCATCCTGGTCGGCGGCCTGGCCCACCAGGTAACCCTCCAGCTCCAAGATCTCCGCCGTCGACTCTCGGACGTCGATGCTGTCATCGACGACCAGGATTTCGGCGCCCCGCACCCCAGCCACTGTGCCGACCCACTTCCTTCTTTCCGATCGCTTCCGAAGGACACCACGGATCGCTGGCCACGCCCAGGGCCCAAAGGCCCAAATCCAGGGCGGAGATTCCGTCGAGCCTCAGGTGGCTCCGACCCCGTACCACCGCCGGAGTGCCGACCCGTCGTCGCCACGCCAGGGGTGGAAGCGAGGCGAGAAGTAGGCGAGCACCAGCTTCACCTGCGGTCCGAGAAGCTTCCGATGGATGACGTTGGTCTGACGACGCTCGGCCCGGGTGGGCCGATGGGGGTCGGCCGCCCTCAGGTGCCTGACGAGGCGCGCGTACGGCAAGGCCAGCAGGACGGCGGCAGTGGCCGCTGACGTGACGCGTAGCCAGTAACCACCAGCAACGCGATGAAAGAGGTCGAAGGCAACGGCCTTGTGCTCGAGCTCCTCGGCGGCGTGCCATCGCCAGAATTCGAGCATCTGAGGGTCGAGCCACTCGTCGAAGGCGGGCTCGACGAACATGAGATGAGCGGCAACGGCCGTGAGGTGCTCGGCAAAGGCCGTGACGCCGAGCTGCACAGCAGGCGGCAGGATTCGGCTGAGCCGGGCGAACACGGCGTCTGCGTAGCGGCTCTCACGCTCGACGTCGACGCCGAACCTTTCCAAAGACGCGTTCAACTGCTCATGGGCGGCGCTGTGCAACTCCTCCTGTTGGACGAACGCCCGGATCAGATCGCGTGCCTCGTCGTCACCCGCTTGCTCCAGGTACCGGCTCGCTGATCGGACGAAGAACCGCTCGCCCGGTGGGATGAGGAAGGAAAATGCGTTCTCCATGTGCGTTGCAGTCGGATTGCCGGCGAACCAGTACTGCGGAATCGCCTGAAGGTCATCGAATGTGAACCTCCGGGGCTGTACCACTACGCCAGCGGGCAGGGACGGATCGTGGGCGGCACGATCTGCGTTCGCGACGGGCATGGCGGCACCTCCCTCCGATCCATTGGGTGCACACCGGGCCGTCGATAGCAAGTTGGCGGGCTCGACGACAACATCGAGTAGGCGATCACGGACAGTTCAGGTTCCTCTACTCTTGGGAAATGGAGCCTGCCTCCCGAGTCACTTGGATCGTCGAGACCGCCAAGGCCGTCATCCAGGGCCGGCTCAGCGCGATCGATGGTGCGGCAGCAGTGCAGGCGCAGCAAGAGCAGACGGCCCGTTTGCTTCGTCAGGACCGTGACTCGGTAACGCGCCGCGAATCGGATGCCGTCGCCACTCGGCTCGCGTTGCTGGCCGAGCAGGTGAGCGACACGGCGTCGGCCAACCCGGACAATGACGCCCACCACGCCATTGCGCGTGTGCTCAGCGAACTCGCCCGCTGCCTCCGTTGAGACCGGTTCGAACCTTTCGCAACCCTGGCCTTCGCGGCGAGTTTTGTCGTTGCGATGGGGTCAGTTCTGTCACCGACCCTCAGTCAGTGGGCGCAACAGGACTCGAACCTGTGGCCTCAGCCGTGTGAAGGCTGCGCTCTAACCAACTGAGCTATGCGCCCGAAGGACCGGTATCGTAGTGCCCCCCTGGTCTGGCAGGCAGACGCGTCGGCCTGGTGTTGTCAGGAAGCCACAGGCGCCAGCTTGTCGAAGCCGATCATCTCCTCGAGCGCCGCCGCCGTACGG
>JBJKRZ010000246.1:0-7179 GCA_046704365.1 Acidimicrobiales bacterium
AGGACCGACATGCCCAAGATGAAGACCGACCGAGGCGCCGCCAAGCGCATCAAGGTCACCGGCACAGGCCGTCTGCGCCGGCGTAAGGCCATGCGCTCGCATCTGCTGGAGAAGAAGACGAGCACCCGAACCCGGCGCCTGGGCCGGGAGACCGAAGTGGCCGCTGCCGACCGCCGCGAGGTGCGTCGGATGTTGGGGCGCTGAGGCGCAGAAGCTGGACCGGTTCGCCACCGGTCCACCGATCGACCGAGGACGAGGAAAGGAGTCCCGATGGCCCGGGTGAAGCGCGCTGTCAACGGCAAGAAGCACCGTCGCGCCGTCCTGGAGCAGGCAGAGGGGTTCTACGGCAACCGCAGCCGCAGTTTCCGCTCGGCCAACGAGGCGGTCATGCATTCCCTGCAGTACGCCTATCGCGACCGCCGGGCCCGCAAGGGAGACTTCCGCCGACTGTGGATCCAGCGCATCAATGCCGCCGCCCGGGCCAACGGCACCAGCTACAGCCGGCTCATCTCGGGACTGCGGCAAGCAGAGGTCGAGGTGGACCGCAAGGTGCTCGCCGAGCTGGCCGTCACCGATCCCGGCGCCTTCGCCCAGCTCGTCGAGGTGTCGGGGGCGGCGCGGCCGCTGGCGGAACAGGCGTCGGCAGCGGACGCCTCCTGAGCGCGCCCCTGGTCTTCCGTCACCAGCGGGTCCAGCGACTGCGGCGGCTGTTGCGCCGCCGCAGCGTGCGACAGGCCGAAGGCGCCTTCGTCGTGGAGGGCGTTACCGTGCTGCGCACGGCCCTCGAGGCCGGTGCCAGCGTCCAGGCGGCGTTCGTGGCGGCCGGCTGTGCCGGCAGGCCCGAGTTGGCCGGGGTGCTCCAAGCGGTCCACGACCGAGGTGGCCGGGTGTTCGAGCTGGCGCCGGGCGTGCTCGAGCGGGTGGCTGACACCGTGACGCCCCAGCCCGTGCTGGCAGTGGTGGCCATGCCCGAGCAGAGCCCGCCCCTCCACGCCCTGGCGGGGGCCAGCTTCGTGGTGGTGTGCGCCGACGTCCGGGACCCGGGCAACACCGGTGCGGTGATCCGGGCCGCCGACGCCGCCGGTGCCGACGCCGTGGTGTGCTGCCAGGGCACCGCCGACCCCTTCAACCCCAAGACGGTGCGGGCCTCGGCGGGATCGGTGCTCCACCTGCCCGTGCTGCTGTGCGGCCCGCCGGCAGCGGTGATGGAGGACCTGGGCGTGCTCGGGCTGCGGCGCCTGGCGGCGCTGGCGCACGGCGGCACGCCCTACACGGCCGTGGACATGCGGGCGCCGGTGGCCCTCGTGGTGGGCAACGAGGCCAGCGGGCTTCCCCCGGAGTTGGGCGACTGCGTCGACGAGAGGGTGAGCATCCCCATGGGTGGCGAGGCCGAGTCGCTCAACGTGTCCCTGGCGGCGGCTGTCTTGTGTTTCGAGGTGCGGCGCCAGCGGTCTTCTAACCTGCACGGCGTGGAGGAGCGGTGACAGCGTCCGACGACGTTCCCGACGTGGAGGCTGTCCTCGAGCGCGCAAGGGACGGCGCCGCCGGGTCCACGAGCGCCTCAGCCCTCAGGGAGGTGGAGATCGCCCTCTTGGGAAAGCGCGGCGAGCTGGCCCGGGCCCAGCGGGCACTGGGAGCCCTGGACGCCGAGCGCCGCCGTGAGGCGGGCCGGCGCCTCAACGAGGTCCGCAGCCGGGTGGAGGCTGTGCTGGCAGAGCGCCGGGCCGCCTTGCACGCCGCGGAGCGGGCCCAGCGCCTCGACGACGAGCGCCTGGACCTGACCGAGCTCACCGGAGTGCGGTTGCGGGGGAGGCTGCACGTCGTGGAACGGACGCGCCAGCAGCTGGAGGACGTGTTCGTGGGGATGGGCTTCGCCGTGGTCGAAGGCCCCGAGGTGGAGACGGACTTCCACAATTTCGAGGCGCTCAACATGCCCCCCGCTCACCCGGCCCGCAGCATGTGGGACACCTTGTACGTGGAGCTGGGGCCCCCGGAGTCGGTGGTCCTACGCACCCACACCTCGCCGGTGCAGATACGCCTCATGCAGCGCCAGGGCCCGCCCATCTACGCCGTGATGCCGGGGCGTTGCTACAGGCGGGACACACCCGATGCCAGACACATCCCCACCTTCCACCAGATCGAAGGACTGGTCGTCGACCACGGCATCTCCTTCGGGGACCTGGCCGGCACGATCGAGACCTTCACCAGCGCCTATTTCGGCTCCGACATCCACTCCCGGTTGCGACCCTCGTACTTCCCTTTCACCGAGCCCTCGGCGGAGTACGTGATCACCTGCACCATCTGCCGGGGGGCGGGCTGTAGGACCTGCTCGCATACGGGTTGGATCGAGCTGGGCGGGTGCGGCATGGTCGACCCGGCCGTCTTCGAAGCAGTGGGCGTCGACCCCGAGCAGTGGACGGGCTTCGCCTTCGGCTTCGGCATCGACCGGTGCGCCCAGATGCGTCACGAGATCCCCGACATGCGGGTCCTGCTGGAGAACGACGTGCGGGTCCTCCAAGAGCTGTAGGGGGTCCCGTGCGCGTTCCTCTGTCGTGGATCAAGGAGTTCGCCCCGGTGGGGGACGACGCCGTCGCCTTGGCCGAGACGCTCGACGACCTGGGCATGGTGGTGGAAGGCGTCGTCCACGTGGGCGAGGGGATCGGCGGCGTCGTGGTGGCGCGCGTCGAGGAGATCGCCGCCATTGCCGGTGCCGACAAGATCCGACGGGTGGTCGTGGACGCCGGCGCCGGTCCCGTCGAGGTGGTGTGCGGAGCCTGGAATTTCAAAGAGGGTGACCTCGTCCCGCTCGCTCCCGTCGGGACGGTGCTCCCCGGCGGCTTCGAGATCGCCCGCCGCAAGATGAAAGGCGTCGTGTCCAACGGCATGCTGTGCTCGCCCAAGGAGCTCGAGCTGGCCGAGGACGCCGACGGGATCCTCGTGCTGGGCGCCGACGGGGCAGGACTGGGCGGGCCGGCGAGCGCCGTTCCCGGGACGCCGCTTCTGGAGGCGCTCGGGATCGAGCGCGACGTGGTCTTCGACCTCGCCATCGAGGGAAATCGCCCCGATGCCTCCTCGGTGGCCGGGGTGGCCCGCGACCTGGCCGCCCGCCTCGAGGTCCCTTTCTCGTTGCCCGAGTGGCCCGAACCCGGTGCCGCAGGCCATGGCGAGGACGCTCCACCGTCCGGCGCCGGGCCCACGCCCGTGGAGGGGCTGGCGGCGGTGGAGGTGGTGGACGGCGACCTGTGCCCCCGGTTCGTGGCGCGGGTGATCACCGACCTCTCCGTCGGTCCCTCGCCGCCCTGGGTAGCGCGTCGTCTCACGCTGGCCGGCATGCGCCCGCTCAACAACGTGGTCGATGCCTCGAATTACGTGATGCTCGAGCTGGGCCAGCCCACGCACCCCTATGACCTCGACCGGTTGGCAGGCAGGGGGATACGGGTGCGGGCGGCCAGAGCGGGTGAGACCATCGTCACCCTCGACGGCAAGGAGCGCCGTCTGGCCGAGCGGTCGGTCGGTGGTGCCGACGACCTGCGCGACTGCCTCATCTGCGACGGCGCCGACGATGCCGTGGGCATCGCTGGGGTCATGGGCGGCGCCTCCACCGAGATCGGCGGCACCACGACCAGGGTCCTGCTCGAAGCCGCCTACTTCGACCCCATGGCCGTGGCCCGCACCTCGAAGCGCCTGGCCCTGCGCACCGAGGCGTCGTCGCGTTTCGAGCGCGGCTGCGACCCCTGGGGCATCGACCGTGCCGTTCGCCGCTTCCTCGACGTCCTCGGTGCCAGCACGACCCTCGAGGTGGCCAGCGGGGCCATCGACGAGCGCGGCGAGGTCCCGATGCCCAGAGTTGTGCCCGTGCGCCTGGGCCGGGTGAACAGCGTGCTCGGCACAGCGCTGGACGGTGGCAGCGTCCGGGGACTGCTCGAGCCCATCGGCTTCTCGTGCCGCGAGCAGCCCGGGGACGTGCTCGAGGTGACGGTGCCCACGTTCCGTCCCGACACCGAGCGGGAGATCGACGTCATCGAGGAGGTGGCCCGCCATTACGGCTACAGCCGCATCCCCCGGCGCCGCCCGCATGCCCCCCAGGTGGGTGCCCTCCCCCCCTACCAGCGTGAGCGCCGCTTCGTCCGGGAGATCATGGCGGGCCTCGGTGCCTACGAGGCGTGGACGCCGTCGTTGCTGGCACCGGGCGACCACGAGCGGGTGGGATGGCAGGGAGGCGCCACCTTGTCCAACCCGCTCGTACCCGACGAGTCCGTGCTGCGCCGGACGCTGCTGCCGGGCATGCTCGGGGCGCTGGCGTCCAACGCTGCCCGTCGCCAGGGCGACATCCGGCTCTTCGAGATCGGCCACGTCTTCCCGCCGCCCCCGCCGCAACGGGTGCAGGCCGCCTTGTCCGAACGGGTGGACTCGGTGGTCGACGAGCGCGAGCTGCTGGGCATGGCGCTGGCGGCGCCCGGTGACGACGCCATGGCCGCTTCGGCGGCGTGGGCGGCCGTGCAGGACGCTTTTGGCCTCGTGGGCGTGGTCCTGGCCGCTGTCGACCACGCGCCGGCGAGCGAGCGCATCGCCGGCCTGCACCCCACCCGCTCGGCACGGCTCGTGTCAGGCGCCACCGAGCTCGGGGTGGTGGGGGAGGTGGACCCCGACGTGCTGGCTCGCTTCGGTCTCGACCCCGAGCGCCAGCGGGTGGGCTGGCTCGAGCTGGACCTGGGCCTGGTGCTGGGCGAGGTGCCGCGCCGGAGTGAGCTGGCGCAGGCCCAGAGCCGCTTTCCTTCGAGCGACCTCGACTTGGCCTTCGTCGTCGCCGACGACGTGGCGGCGGCCGCCGTCGGCGACACGCTGGCCGGGGCAGCGTCCGAGGCGCTCGAGTGGGTCAGGCTCTTCGACGTCTACCGAGGTCCGGGCACGGCGCCTGGGACGCGCAGCCTCACGTTCCGGCTCCGGTTCCGGGCCCTCGACCGCACCCTGTCGGAGGAGGAGCTGCAGGCGGTACGCGCCGCCTGCATCGAACAGGTGGTGGCGTCGCACGGGGCAGCGCTACGGGGCTGAAGCCCGGGGCACCCCTCTCGGTGTCCCGGTGCCGCTGGGAGGGTGGCTCGACGCCCGCCTCGTCACACGTGGGCGGGCCTCCAGCCAGGAATGACGCCTGGGGTCCCGTCCGATGTGGTACTGCTAGGGGCACCAGAGAAAGGAGGTGGTCCAACTGCATAGTCAACGAACCGGGACCCTGGAGGTGGCTGGCCGCTGAGGCGGCTCGCTGGACCACCTGGCGAATACCAGCCAGTTACCCGCCGGACCTCCAGCCGGGGCCTCGTCCCACCCGGCGCAGTACCGAGGGATCGGTGCCTTTCCAGCAATCTCTGACGAGGGGCGCCCTCCGGGGCGCCCTTCGTCGCGCTCGGCCCAGCTTCCCCGCCCGGCCCAGCTTCCCCGCTCGGCCCAGCCCCTTGGCCGGCCCAGCCCCTTGGCCGGCTCAGCCCTCCGCTCGGTGTCCGCCCAAGAAGCCCTGCCCCGGGGCCGGGCCGCCCTCGGTGGCGGCGGCGGGCAGTTGAAGCTCGTCCAGCAGGGCCCGGGTGGCCGGGCCCAGGGTGGGGCCGAGAAAACGCAGGTCGTCGGGGCTCAGGTTGTCGAGGAAGGCGCCGCCGACCAGCTCCTCGGCGTCGGGCGAGGTGGCGGCCACCTGCTCCAGCGCAGTCAGGAGCTGGCCCAGTCCCGGGCCCACGCCCTGCGGACGGCGCAGGAGCCGCCCTGCGAAGTCCGCCAGCTCCTCGAAGACCACGGCGGCACCGGGGTCGCCGTCGGCGGCTCCCACCAGGGCGAAGTATCGATCGGCAAATTCGGGGACGTGGCGCAGGAGCAACGTCACCTCGGGCTCGGTCACGAGACAAAAGATATCGAAAACTCATGAAAAAGCAAGAGCTAGTGCAAAGAAGATGACCGGCTGCTCGCCAACCCGGCAGTAGCATTAGTATGCGTGGCGCTGTATAGTTTTGCGGATGAAAGTGGGAATCGCCGGAGCGTCGGGATTCACCGGTGCGGAGTTGCTGCGGCTGTGCGCCGGTCACCCCGAGCTCACGGTGGCCGTGGCGGGAGCCGAGTCCCAGGCCGGCCAGCAGGTCGGCGGGCTCTACCCGTCCCTCGCCGCCGCCTACCCTGACCTGGCCTTCACCGAGGTGGGGGCAGAGGACCTGGCCGGCCTCGAGGTGGTGTTCCTGGCCCTGCCCCATGGCGCATCCCAGGCCCTGGCGCCGAAGTTGGTGGGCCGGGTGGGCCTGCTCGTCGACCTGTCCGCAGACTTCCGCCTGCGCCGCCCCGATGCCTACCGGCGCTGGTACGGCAAGGACCATGCTGCTCCCGAGCTGCTGGGCACGTTTCTCTACGGGTTGCCCGAGCTGTTCGGAGACAACCTCGCCGGCGCCGACTCGGTGGCCGCCCCCGGCTGTTACCCGACGGCGGCAGCGCTGGCGCTGGCCCCCCTGGTGCGCGCCGGGGCGCTGGAGCCTGAGGGGATCGTGGTCGACGCCGCCAGCGGCGTGTCCGGTGCCGGGCGCAGTGCCCAGGCGTCGACGCACTTCAACACCGTGGACGAGGACTTCGTCGCCTACGGCCTCCTCTCGCACCGCCATACCCCCGAGATGGAGCAGGCCATCGGTGCCCAGGTGCTCTTCACCCCGCACCTGGCGCCCATGAACCGCGGCATCCTGGCCACCTGCTACGCCCGTCCTACCGGCAAGCTCGGCACCGACGACGTGCTCGGTCTGCTGGCCGACGCCTACGCCGGGAAGCCCTTCGTCGTGGTCTCGGAGGCTCCGCCCTCCACCAAGGCCACGCTGGGGAGCAATTGCGCCCACCTCACGGCCCGCGTGGACGAGCGCACGGGGTGGGTGGTGGTCCTGTGCGCGCTGGACAACCTGGGCAAGGGCGCCTCGGGCCAGGCCGTGCAGTGCGCCAACCTCGCCCTGGGGCTCCCCGAGACGGCCGGCCTCAGTGTCGTGGGACTGTACCCGTGAGCGTGACGGCCCCCCGGGGGTTCCGTGCCGCCGCTGTGGCCGCCGGCATCAAGGCGGCGGGCGGGCTCGACCTGGCGCTCGTGGCCACGGCCGACGGCGCGCCGGTGGCGGCCGCTGGGGTGTTCACCGCCAACCGGGCTCCTGCCGCACCGGTGCAGGTGAGCCG